>PHAD01000023.1 GCA_002841595.1 Firmicutes bacterium HGW-Firmicutes-12 | reverse complement strand
CCTCCACTAGGATCCCATCCACTGATAGCCGAACGTGCCGCCTTAATCGTAGAAGCTGACGGGGCACGATAGTATTGTCCATCGGATACTGCCGTAAAAGCCCCTGGTTCAAATACAACTCCATATACCGAGTTAGGAAAGTTGGGGTTTCTTACTCGATTAACAATTACTGACCCAACAGCAACCTGTCCTACATAAGGCTCACCCCGTGCTTCACCGGCAATGATTTTTGATAATACGTACACATCATTGCTGGAGATCGTTCCAACATTACTGCTTTTCGCTTGAGCTTGCGAATATTCCATCTGTTCCATGATACTGCCACTTACCAATGAAACGAGTAGAATAATAATCGCAAATAGAAAAAGTTTCTTTTTTACTCTCATTATTTTTATATACCCCCATAGGCTTCGAAAGAAGCAGTCTTTAGCAGGTTTAGTATTTGTGGTAATTGCTCTTTTTATTACCACAAAACAAAAAAAGGCACCTCTTTAGGAATTTTAATTCTCTCCTAAGTGGTACCTTTTTCATTTTATTTATTAAGGGATTACCCAAGGTTGATTACCTTTCCGGCTCCAGCAAGTATATCCTTTGTTTCATACATGTTGCCTATCTTCCCTACTTTAACCTGGTCTTTGATGTTAAAATAATCAAGACAAGTGCCGCAGGAAATAATTTCAACCCCTTTAGCTACTATATTCTGCAAAACGGATAGTACTGGCGTGTCTTCTGCCACTAGCTTTACTCCTTCATGCATAAAGAGTATATGTGTCGGTAATTCCACGCCTTCATCCAGTACATGAAAATAGGAAGCTAAAAGCTTAACTCCTAATTTTTCTTCTCCTTTTCCTATCCCTTTACTCGTTACCAGCAGAACGCAGTCTTTTTTCATAAATCTACCTCCCCTCTAAAGCTTTACTGTTTTCATTATCTCTATGCCTTTATTAATTAGAAAGCATTTGATTTCCTCTATATTTATGGTCCTCACTTTGATTCCCAGACCACAACCTTCCTGAACGTAAGGTGGTACGGGCACAACACTAAATATGTAGTCCGTTCTTCCTAGCTCCTCCTCAGCCCGAAAGGTCTGGTGAACTGAAACAAAGATAATGATAGCATCATCCAATCTTATTTTCACCTCCCAAGATATCCGCCAAAGCCTTATACAGTGTTCCTAACTCAGCTTCTGTGTTAAAAGGGCCTGGACTAATACGCAATGCACCATTTTGCATTGTACCGGCAGTGCTATGAGCAAACGGAGCACAGTGAAGTCCCGAACGGGTTATAATTCCATAGTTTCTATCCAGTTGAGCACATATACTATCCGGCGATACGTCTAAAAAAGTACAAGAGACCAATCCAGTTCGCAGTTTCGGACTTTGTACCCCCAATATTTCTACCCCCGCAAGCTTTTTTATAAGCTCCATTAGCAGGGTTATTAGATCTAATTCATGCTGACGAATCTTGTTAATCCCTTCTTTTAAAATGTAGTCCACCCCAGCCCCGAGGGCCGCTATTCCGGGAACATTGCGAGTTCCGCTTTCCATTGCTTCGGGCCAGATACCTGGCTGTTTCTGCATGGCAGAGTTTGTTCCCGTACCTCCATATATAAGTGGGTTCAGGTCCAATCCCTCCCTTAGATAATAACCACCTGTACCAGGAGGTCCTAGAAGTCCTTTATGTCCGGTAAAAGCCAAAAAATCAATGTTCATATCATCCACATCTATGGGAATTACTCCCGCAGTTTGGGCTGAATCAACCATAAATAGTAAGTTATTACGGTGGGCCAACTCACCAATTTCCTTCACCGGTAAAATAGTACCCAGTACATTCGATGCATGCGTAAAGCATAGTAGCCTTGTTTCTGGTCTTAGATAGCTTTCAATAGTATTTACATCCAAAAGGCCCTCTTTTGAAGAGGGCACGACCGTATATTGTACTCCACGTTTTTTTAAATATTCCAAAGGACGGACGACAGAATTATGTTCAACCGAACTAATTAGAACATGATCGCCGCCCTCCAACAGTCCTTGTAGTCCTGTATTTATAGATTCTGTAACATTCTGGGTAAATACAATCCGTTCGCTTCTCCTTATATTAAATAGTCGGGCTAGACTGTCCCTGGTATGTATTAATTGCCTCCCGGCTGCAAGCGAAGCCCGATTCACCCCACGTCCTGCGTTTCCTACGTTCCTGAAAACCCTGTCGTGCGTTAAGTAAACCTCTTCCGGCTTGGGCCATGTGGTTGCAGCGTTATCTAGATAAAGCATGTAACACCCTCTACTATTTTTATTTTCAATGCCTATCTTATATCTACTACCCAATCGGCTACCCAGGCCTCAAGACCCGAACTCAATTGTACTTTATACCAACTACCTTCAAGCATTATTATTGTTGCTACCTCACCCTGATTCATTCTCCCCGCTAGCTCATAGCTAGTGCCAGGGCCGCTCCGCAAATTTACATGACTATGCTCAGATTTTACGTAAACCTTAGAGTTGATAGGATACGCTTTCTGAACAGTAGTTGTAGTTTCAGCTACATTACCTTTAGTAATTGTAATAACCCGAGTCGTGCCATTCCAGGAAACTTTAGCTCCTAAGTTCTCAGTCACAAAACGAACCGGTATCATTAATCTATTGTTTATATTTACAGCCTCCGCATTCATGCTAACAAAAACTCCGTCAACCTTGGCCATACCCGAATTAACCCATAGGGTAATTTCTTTAGCATCTAACTTTACAATGACCGAGGCAGTGCTGCTGTCATAAGCAGTCGTGGCCCCCAAATAGTCTGCAACAAAACGCAAGGGTACCATTGTTACATTATCAATAATCGTCGGTGCTGCATCTAATATCTGTAGGACACCGTCTATATATGCTAAATTGCTGTCTATCCTAAGCTCAATTTTACAACCTGTTGTATTACTGGACGAGGTTGGTGTAGTTGTATTTACGGTTGTGGTGTTGTTAGATGTATTTGCATTTGTGGCCTGCTCATAAATTGTGTACCAATCTGACATAACCGTACTTGATGATTGTGATGTACTAATCTCAAGTTTGTGCTGTGCAGTATTGCCATTTACTATACCAGCAGATTTATCTATATGTACAACTATTTGGGCATCACTGGAATAAGTATCTGGAAAGACAATGATCAATTCATTTGTATGTTCATTAACCAAACAACCCGCTACAGTTTGACCATTTACTGAAACTTTATCTGCAGAAATAGAATCTGGCAAAACGGTCCCCGGGGGAAACATTAACACGAGATTATTTATACTATTACTTAGTGCCCTTAAAAGCCCTGGGTTTATCGTTATTGTATACGCTGCTGCTTGTCCTTGTCCGTTAGGCAATGGGGTTACGGTTAGACCTTTCTTTATTTCTGTTGTTTCCGTGCCACCACTTTTAACTTCCCACGCAAACGAGGTTATTTCACGTGTTTCAACCGATGTGGAAACTTTGATAGTATGATAACCTGTCGCGGTAGGCTTAATTATATCCGCATCAGAGGAAACTATTATCTCAACTTCTCCTTTGGCTGGAATTGTCAAGGACGGGACTACGAGGGATATCTTTCTCCCATCTATGTCAGGCCGATAGTTAAGTATCGTATCATTTATTTTTATAGTGCTCCGCTCTATCGAGGTCGGCATAACCGTACCCGTTGGAAAAGTTAAGTATATGTAGTCTCCAGGCTCCAACCTTCCATTAGCAGAGGTTTTGAAACTTATTGAATATTCTGGAGCACTATCACTAGAGAGAACACCCACACGAACTGATGGCTTACTTACACCATTAGAGTATTCGTAATCAGTAATCTGAAACTTCTCCGATTCTACCTTGTAACTGTCTTGGGAGGTATATGCCGTCAACCTGTACGCCCCAGCTTCTCGCGGATTATTTATAACCCCGCTTGCTACAGTGACTTCAACGACCTCTCCTGCCAGTATGTTTATCTGTTCAGGCACTAGCACTCTTAATATTCCATCTGTGTAGTCTATCCCACCTGAAGTGTAATTGTTTACACCTACATTTTCTCTAGTTATATCTGATGAAATTGATATCTCCTCAGGAAACTCTATCGTAATCGTATCGATTCTTCCGGACAAGGCATGTCCTGTTTTAAAGCGAATTACATAACTAACCGGCCTTGCTACCACATAGTCCTGAAGAAACACTCCCACGTCTGTCACCGGAGTGTTAAGTGCATATAGGTCCCCCGATGTAAATATCCCTGTCATAAGCAGCATAATAAAGACAATTGAAAATAATTTGCGCATTTCGACCTCCCCGATTGAGAGTTAATTCCTTCCTATTATTTTAAACTAATACTGGGGATTACTCTACTATTGATTTCTAAAACTAATCCCAGCCATCGAAAACTATAAATGGGTCTGGGTTATGATTTTTTCAAAGACCTTATAAGCACGCCCCACATCTGCTACAGCATGGGAATCAGATCCATACACCAGCTGTATGCCCAACTTATAAGCATTATCAACAATCCAGGGGGAAGGATATATCTCTCCACAGTATTCCTTATATAGACCTGCAGTATTAACGTCCAAGCTGTAGTTGTAGCGTGCCATATAATCCAAGATATCAATAATAGACTTTTTAACGTCTTCGGCAACCTCTTTTTTAGGGTTAAACCGGCATTGGAACTTGTTACATAAAGTTAGATGACCTATTCTATTTGGTTTATATGGCCCCAGTTCGGATTTAAGCGCTTCTTTAATAACTCGGTAGTATTCTAGCTGTATCTGTTCATAACTACCGTAATAACGCATCAATCCCTTTTCAAAATCTTCGGGAGTATGGTCTATGGCTTGCCATACTCCATTACCTCTAATCAAGTGAACTGACAAAAGAGCATCTTCCAAGTAGGGACCATATTCTTTCAGCATAGTTCTGGTATGTTCCATGTGGTCTGGCAAATAATCAATCTCTGCACCTACCAGGATTTGTATCCTGTCTTTATATTTTTTCTTGAGTTTTTCCATTTCCCGTATATATCCATCAAAGTCATCATCCAAGATCCTCAGAGAATCCTTCCATTCCTGAGAATAGGGGATTTCGCGCAATAACTTCTCCGGTAGTGGTAGGTGTTCTGTCAGCGAATACATAGTAAAATCCTGTTCAATTGCTTTGAGGATAAATCTTTCCGTCTCTTCCCCCGAGGCATGCCTGCAAAAGTGAGTATGTGTGTGTCCGTCTCTTTTTATCATCTTTTACCTCTTTTGTGCTTTTTTCTCTTTCCATTATATAGAGGTATTCAGGTAACGTCAAAATTCCCTTATATTCTATTAACAGTTATAGCAGAGTTTGATATAGTCTACATTGCCCTATGAGTTTTCTGTTATTGAAATCTATTATTCCCTGGGAAATATTACTCTGCACTCCCTCGCCAGAGTCCTCTAATCCCTTCCTTAATCTATCTACAAGAAACAATGCATCTACCAAAGACACAAACCATATAATAGGAAGTATGACCAACAAAACTAATAGATCATCATGATTTGTTATTAGACTAATAGAAAATTTAAGAAAAGCAACAAATCCATAGAATTTCTATGGATTTGTTGCTTTTTATTTTTTTGTTGCCTTTTCTAACACCTCAAGCCCTTTTTCTATTTTCATGGTAAATCACAGAAAAAAGCAAGCACATGACTTTTTTTATATGATTATTTTTTTATCTAACTTAGTACATAATATTACATAATCTGGCTATCGTCAACCACTTTCGTCCATTTCAAACATTAATTGCCATATGATCTTATTTTTTGACATAACGGCGACGATCTTGTATGGCGAAATCTGCATCAACCCTAATGTGGCTACGTTTATCCGAGATACTATTATTGTTATAGAATTGTTATAAAAGAAACAGCTATAAGTGATTTTTCAAATAGTTTAATTTTCATATATACAGAATCACCTAAAAATATTACAATTAACTTTAAATGCAAATATCTGATCTTTGAGGTGATACTCCTGTTTATTGATAATATTTTCTCTGCTAAAAAACCTGTAATTTCTTTTGAAATTTTCCCCCCCAAAAAAGACAGCCCTATCGAAACAATTTATAATACTCTTGAGGGTCTTAAAGATACAAAGCCAGATTATATCAGCGTGACTTACGGTGCAGGGGGAAGTTCGACGAACAGAACTGTTGAGATAGCACACCTTATAAAAAAGAAATACGAGATTGAGTCCCTAGCCCATCTAACCTGTATTACATCAACTTCACAAGAAATTGACAGTATCCTAAGTAGCTTAAAGGAAAATGATATAAAGAATATCTTGGCATTAAGAGGTGACCTGCCTCAGGACCCAGCAATTGCATTCCCTACGCCACTCCATTTTCGCTACGCCAGTGATCTTATCAGCTATATTAAAAGCAAAGGGGATTTCTCCGTCGGCGGCGCATGCTATCCAGAGGGACATCCCGATTGTGAATCCTTAGACAACGATGTTATAAACCTTAAAAGCAAGGTTGAAGCGGGCCTGGATTTTCTAATTACACAATTGTTTTTTGATAATGATAAATTCTATAATTTCATTGATTTGATGTCTAAATATGGTATAAGCAACATCCCCGTATCAGCTGGAATTATGCCAGTCCTAAATACTAAACAAATTAAACACATAACAGCCCTCACGAGTGCTACCATGCCAAAGAAATTCTTGAGGATAATGGAAAGATATGAGCATCTCCCCGAAGCTTTAAAAGAAGCAGGGATTGCTTATGCAACTGAACAGATTATTGACCTATTGTCTTGGGGCATTGACGGAATACATGTTTACACAATGAACAAACCAGAAATTGCTAAGAAAATTACGGAAAATATCTTCAATATTCGAAAATGTATTACTAATTAATGATCTATAATGGTTGTTTATAATTTTTCATGCTTGTATTTATAATCATTTGTAATAGAATAATGAAGAGCCTGATATTTTCAAAATTTTACTAATGTAATAATACTCCATGTGAAAACTATAACATTTTAATTCGGAGGTGATGAAAGAGTGTTGTAATGCCTCTTTCCCAAATCAAACGTAAAACTATTTCTAAATAGGAGTGAATACGAATGAGCAAAAATACCTTTAAGGGAGGTATTCATCCCCCCGACCATAAGGAACTGACCAATGCTTTGGCCTCAGTCCCTGCTAAGTTGCCGGAAAAAGTCTATCTCCCTCTGTCTCAACACATTGGTGCTCCTTGCTCCCCTATTGTTCAAATAGGTGACGAGGTATTAAAGGGGCAAAAGATTGCTGAAGGCAAAGGCTTTGTAACTTCACCAATACATGCCAGCATCAGCGGCAAAATAGTATCTATTGAAAAGAAACAACATCCTGGAGGGAACTTTGTCGATTGTATTGTTATTGAAAGTGATGGCAAAGATCAATGGATCGATACCATTAAACCCAATTTAAACCCTGAAGCTCTTAGCCCTGAAGAGCTTAGAACGATTGTTTTCGAAGCCGGTATTGTCGGCATGGGCGGCGCAGCTTTCCCATCACACGTAAAATATGCCCCCGCAGAAGGAAAGAAAGCAGATTTTATTATTCTTAATGGAGTTGAATGTGAACCTTTTCTAACATCCGACCATCGTCTTATGCTAGAAAAAGCAGAACGTGTTATTGCCGGACTCCGTTATATCCTTAAGAGTGTAGGCTGTGAAAAGGGTATCATAGGTATCGAAGAAAACAAACCCGATGCTATTTCTTTATTCGAAGAACTAACTGTAAATGATGCAATAATTAACGTTAAACCTCTCTATGAGAAATATCCTCAAGGTTCTGAAAAACAGTTAATTTACGCCTGTACACAAAGAGAGGTTCCGGTGGGCGGTCTGCCTCTTGATGCAGGAGTAATTGTAAATAACGTGGGAACAGCTGCTGCAATTGCTGATGCGGTTGAACTAGGACTCCCAATGATTGAACGTATTGTTACTGTTAGCGGTACAGGAATTACAAACCCGGCTAACTTACTTGTTCGTTTTGGTACACTGTTTAGTGACTTAATTGAACAATGCGGTGGCTATAATGGCGACATTGAGAGATTAATTTGCGGTGGTCTAATGATGGGTAAAACTGTTTATACGGCTGATATGCCTGTCGTTAAAGGAACTTCTGGAATAGTAATTCTCAAAAAAGCTGACGAGAATAAGGTCCGGGAATTCAATTGTGTTCGTTGTGCCAAATGTGTTGATGCTTGTCCTGCCTTTTTAGAGCCTACCACCATTGTTAAGCTAGCTAAACGCGGATTGTGGGAGGAAGCACAAAACAACAATGCCTTAAGCTGTATAGAATGTGGATGCTGTGTTTATGTCTGTCCTGCCAACATACCTCTGGTTCAGTACATTCGCAGGTCAAAACAAGCTATTGCCGCTTTAAAAGCCAAAGCTAAAAACTAATGGAGGTAACTAAAAACATGAATAACCAGGAAAATATGCTTATTCTTTCTTCATCCCCTCATATTCATAGCCCTCAAAATGTTACTTCGGCTATGCGGGATGTTCTTATTGCTCTTATACCGGCATTACTAGTATCCTTATACTTCTTCGGTCTGCCGGCGGCAATGGTTATTGCTACTTGTGTTATTGTAGCGGTTTTGAGTGAAATAGTTGCTCAAAAAATTATGAAAAGAGATGTAACCGTTAATGATTATAGTGCAGTGATTACCGGTTTGCTACTCGCTTTTTGCCTACCACCCGCCTTACCTTTATGGATGGCCGCCGTGGGAACGATTGCTGCTGTTATTATAGGCAAACAGCTTTTTGGTGGTCTAGGTAACAACATTTTCAATCCAGCTCTCGTAGGTCGTGCTTTCTTATTAGCCTCCTGGCCACTGGCTATGACCACATGGACAGCACCTCTAGATACAATAACTACTGCAACTCCTATGGGTCTCCTTAAAGAGGCTAGCGCCCAGCACCTTCCTTCCATTTCTCAGCTCTTTGTCGGTAATGTTGGAGGCAGCATAGGTGAAACCAGTGCCATTGCACTCATAATTGGAGGCCTTTATCTCCTATATAAAGGTCATATTGGTTGGCGTATTCCCTTTACCTATATTGGAACCGTCTTCGTTCTGACGTCCATATTTGGCGCAGTACAAGGTTTGGGTATCTGGTATCCGCTCTATCATCTTTTTGGTGGTGGATTACTGCTCGGCGCCTTCTTTATGGCTACTGACTGGGTCTCAAGCCCGATTACCCAGAGAGGACGAATTATATTTGGAATTGGTTGTGGTCTTTTGACCGTGCTTATTCGCCTTAAAGGCGGTTATCCTGAAGGGGTCTGTTATTCTATTCTTTTAATGAACGTTGTCACACCCCTTATTGACCGCTACACCAAAGGTCGTATTTTTGGGGGTGTAAAGAAACATGCGTAGTATACTCAAGCTAGGCTTATTCCTTTTGATCGTGGCCGGTATCGCCGGATTAGGTATTTCTTATGTTAATGGCATCACTAGCCCAATAATTGAGCAACAATTGATTGAGAATAAGTTAAATAGTTTTAAACAAGTATATGCTGACTCAGATGAGGTCATTGATGAATCAGCAAAATATTTAGATGGAACAAGTAATCCTATCATTACCGAAGTTAACGTTGCTTATAAGAGTGGTACTCCTGTAGGCGTAATATATTCTGTAGCACCTACTGGATATGGCGATAAAATTAATATCCTGGCTGGATTTGATATTGTAAATAAAAAAGTTACTGCCATAAAAATCTTAAGTCAATCAGAAACACCCGGTCTTGGTGCAAAAGCACCAGAGAGCTTCTTCACGGATCGTTATAAGGATAAAGATGCTGTTAATCCTTTAGTGGTAGTGAAGCAAGAACCTGCAGATGGTAACAAAATTCTAGCCATCACAGCAGCAACCATAACCTCTCAAGCAGTAACAGACGGTGTAAATGCTGCCCGTGAACATTTTATAAATAATTTTTGAGTTTATGAAACAAAATCTTTAACTGGAGGTTTAATAAATGAACTTGGGAAAAGAATTCACTAAAGGCATATTTGCCGAGAATCCCCTTTTTCGCCTTTTGCTAGGAATGTGTCCCTCATTGGCCATTACGACCTCTGTTGCCAATGGCCTTGGTATGGGAATGGCTTTTACATCCGTACTTCTAGCTTCCAACATTGTTATATCAGCACTTCGTAAGGTTATCCCCGATAGTGTTCGTATTCCTAGTTATATTGTTATCATCGCTACCTTTGTTACATTGATCGAAATGCTTATGCATGCTTTTACTCCTGATCTTTTTAGGAGTTTAGGTATATTTATACCCCTAATCGTGGTTAACTGCATTATTCTCGGTCGTGCTGAAGCCTTTGCCAATAAAAATACGATAATGCCATCTATTATGGATGCCTTAGGAATGGGTTTAGGTTTTACTTTAGCCTTAGTAGTTGTTTCCACTTTTAGGGAAGTCCTAGGGGCAGGAACCTTTTTAGGCTACTCCGTTCTTGGTCTTGAAGCTAATTCAGCTCTGATAATGATTCTTCCTCCGGGAGCATTTATAACTCTAGGCTGTATCCTCGGCCTTCTTAATAAAATGCAAGATGTTCAACTGCGCCGCAAAGCCAAAGCTAAAGCTAGCCAGTTGAACCCTGGTGTATCACAGTAACTTCTTGACTATGAAAATATTGGTTAATATCTAGGAAAGGAAGTCTAGCCATATGAGTGAATTTTTTATTATAGTTGTGGGTGCAATTTTTGTTAATAATATTGTTCTCTCAAAATTCTTAGGCGTATGCCCCTTCTTAGGCGTATCTAAGAAACTCTCCTCTGCCATAGGCATGGGTGGTGCTGTTACTTTCGTAATGATTTTTGCATCTATAATCACCTGGTTAATTCAAATATTCCTTCTGGAACCTCTTGGCATTGGTTACCTGCAGACTATTGCTTTCATATTGGTAATTGCATCTTTGGTTCAGTTCGTCGAAATGGTTATCCGAAAAATTAGCCCGGATCTGTACAAAGCCTTGGGTGTTTATCTACCCTTAATAACCACCAACTGTGCTGTGCTTGGAGTAGCTATTCTTAATATTCAAAAGTCCTATGGTCTGTTCCAGATGATTGCCAACAGTGTTGGTAATGCTATTGGGTTTACTCTAGCTTTAGTGCTGTTTGCAGGAATTAGAGAACGTTTAGAAGAAGCCGATATTCCAAAGAGTTTACAAGGAATTCCCATCTCTCTGATAACTGCAGCTTTGATGTCTGTCGCATTCTTAGGTTTTACAGGTCTTCTATAATTAAGTACGGAGGTATACGCAAATGATGTTATATGCGATTGTTAGTTTGGCGATTCTCGGGGCTATCTTTGGAATAGTGTTGGGCTTTGCTAGTAAGAAATTTGCAGTCGAGGTTGACCCCCGGGTTGAGGCCATTATTGATGCTCTGCCCGGTGCAAACTGTGGAGCTTGTGGATTACCTGGCTGTAGCGGCTACGCAGAAGCCATTGTCAATGATTCAGCTCCTATAAATGCCTGTGCCCCTGGCAAAGAAGAAGTAATTAAAAAAATTGCAGCTATAATGGGTGCAGAAGCTGGGGATGCTAAAGAACGTAAGATAGCTCAGCTAATGTGTAATGGTGGAATCAATAATGCTGTTTATCAGTATAAATATGAAGGTATAATGGATTGTCATTCTGTAGCTACTATGTATAATGGTCCTAAGGCTTGTAATTATGGATGCTTTGGGCTTGGCTCGTGTGTGACTATCTGTCCCTTTGATGCTATAGCTATTGGACCTGACCAACTCCCAGTTGTAGACCCAGACCTATGCACCGGTTGTAACGCCTGTGTCTCTAATTGTCCGCAAAATGTACTACAGACTATTGAAGTTTCAAAGCTGGTTCATGTACGTTGCAGCAATATGGATAAAGGCAAGGATGCAAAAGCTGCTTGTAAAGTAGCCTGTATCAAGTGTAAGATTTGTGAAAAGAATTGCCCTGAAGGGGCGATAAAAGTTGTTGCTGATGCTAAGGGCAGTATAGCTATTATTGATTACGAAAAATGTACAAATTGTGGTGTTTGTGTTGAGAAGTGTCCAACAAAAGCTATTGAAAAAATCCTACCCATCTGTGGGACTATCACCCCAGCTGATGCTCTACCGTCTCAACCAGGCTGTAGCCAATGTGGCCTATGCAAATAGTAAAGATAAGGTAGATTTATAATGAAGAATAATCTTCAAATAACATTATTAATAACTCTTCCACTTATATTAGCTCTTATACTCTTGGCGCTTTACTACCGTCAGCCCCAAGAGTATAAGAGTGAAGAATTTCTTATGGATACCCTGGTCAGTATTAGTACCTATGGTACTAATACTGACCTTTTACAAAAAGCTACTCATGAGGCTTTTCTAGAAATGCGTAGGATAGCCCAACTAACCGACCGCTTTACAGAATCAAGTAAAGACACCGCTAGCTTAAGCGATGTCAACAAGATTAATAGCATGGCTGGTATACAGCCTGTTAAAGTTGATGAAGATGTTTTTCAGATGATCCAAACAGCTAAAGACTACTATGTACTTACTGAAGGTGCTTTTGATATAACTATTGGTCCCCTCATGGATCTCTGGGGCTTTGGTGGTGAACCACATCTTCCAGATGACCAAGAACTTCAAGAAACTCTTGCTTTAGTCGATGGAGATAAACTAATTATCGATAAGTCTTCTCGCACCATATACCTATCACATAAGGGAATGTCCTTGGACTTAGGGGCTGTAGCGAAGGGTTATGCTGTCGAAAAAGCGGCCTCCATCTTAGAAAAGCATGGAATTACTAAAGCATTAATTAATGCCGGAGGAAATATCAGGGTACTGGGAGAAAGGGCTGATAATAATCCCTGGATGGTTGGCATACAGGACCCACGTGTTAACTCAGAGCTAGTAGGAGTGATTAAACTCTCAGATGGAGCGGCTACTACTTCCGGTGACTATAATCGCACTTTTACTATTGCCGACAAGCAATATCACCATATTATTTCTCCTCTAACCGGATATCCTGCAAAAGACAATATTAGTATTACCGTACTCACACCGGATGCTTTTACAGGAGACCTCCTCTCTACAGCCCTTTTCCTACTAGATTCCGAAAAGGCTCTCCGTCTAGCAGAAACATTACCTAAAACAGATGTCTTTATTGTCACTGCACAAAAGGATATTCTTCTGTCGCCAGGTCTTATCAATAAAATTGAAATCAAAGCGACAGAAAGGTACAGCTATGACAAATACTGATAAGAAGCTATTTATTGGGCTCCTCTTAATAGGTTTACTTGTATTTACACTCAGCAGATATTCTTTCTTTACTAAACCTCATACCAGTCAAGCTATAGTTAAAACTAGCGGTAATATTATTCTAACAATCAATCTACTAGAGAATACTGAGACTAAGAGGTTTACTGTTGAAGGTAAAATTGGGCAAGCCATCATTGAAGTAACAGATAAGAAGGTACAAATGTATCAAGCTACTTGTCCCGATCAGATTTGTGTTAAACAAGGCTGGATAGATTCTCCAGGCCAATCCATCATTTGTGTTCCAAATGAACTAGTCATTTATATTGACGATAACCCGCCCGTGGATGCCATAACACGCTAGGATAAGGTGGATATAATGAGCAGTACACAAAAACTCGTATATTTTTCTTTCTTTATTACTTTAGCTTCAGTCCTCGGTCTCCTTGAAGCTTTCTTGCCAAATCCATTTCCTTTACCAGGTGTCAAGCTGGGTCTCGCTAATATTGTGACCTTACTTGTAATTTATCTTTTCGGTACAAAAGAGGGGCTGGCAATTGCTTTCTTGCGTGTCCTATTTGTCTCTTTTTTGTCTGGAACTTTTCTTTCAGTCGGCTTTTTTTTAAGCCTTTCTGGTGCAACTGTTAGCGCCCTTGTTATGGCCGCTCTTAAAAAATATATTCCGTCCCTAAGCATTATCGGAATAAGTATTGCAGGGGCCGTAACACACAATATTGCTCAACTTTTAGCCGCTTCTGTTTTAATACAAACAGGCTATATCTTCTTTTATTTGCCCGTGTTACTTCTGGCCAGTTTACCTACCGGTCTTTCTACCGGCTATATGGCTCGACTTTTACTTCCCTATCTCCAGAATAGATTATAGGAGATATCAACTAATTAAGCAGCTCGACAGCTTTTCCGAGCTGTTTATCTATTTCTAAAATTAACCTTTCTAAATCCTGATTTAAAGCTACCTGTGTATACTTATCAAGCTTACTAGTCAAGCCGATACCTTTTTTTTGTTGGTACTCCTTTATGATTTTGGCAGTATTACTATCCAAGCACATATCTGGTTTTTCTACCTTATATCCTAATATGCTTAGGATCTTTTCTGCATTGATAACATCAATGTCCTCACTTTGTAATTCCAGGATTACCTTATTTCGCAGCTTATCAATATCATGGATATCAATTCCGTTTACCAATGAATAATCCTCTATTGCAATATCGGGTACCAGTCCCAACCTATCTATCCGCCGGCCGAGTGGAGTAAAATACTCTCCAGTAGTAATTTTAACCCATCCAATTATGTCATCATAACTAATCTCTTCTTCATACGAGTCAATCAAGTCAAAAGCATTGACTGTTGTGATCCCAAATTTATTTTTGTATTTTTCATAAGCCTCAGGAGTTAGCATGGGGAATATGTTTTGTACCTTTGATTTGCCATATGTCCTAGTTCCGATCAGTGTACCTGCTTCGGTGTCTTGAATGGCGCCGGCTAGTATTTCACTCGCACTGGCTGTCAGGCTATTAACTAAGACTACAAGTTCAAAGTTTTGTTCTTCCAATTTCGAATAAAACGAAAGATCCTCTGTTTGTTCAGACTTAAAGTCCAATTTAGTAATTAGTCCTTTCGGGACTAAGTGTTCTGCCACAGCAACAGCTTCTCCCGCTTCACCTCCAGGATTATCTCTCAGGTCAAGGATTAGCTTTTTAATATTTGCTTTATTCATCACCTGCAATGCAGAGCGAAAATACTCATCGACATTGTCATTAAATATTGTAATTTTGATATAGCCAACACCATCAATAATATTGTGTTCTATAGGATTTATCTTAATTACTTCGCGATTTATTTCAACATCAACCCCATATTTTTGATTTTCCCGTATTATTTCCAAGAATACCTTTGTCCCTGCTGGACCTTTTATCATATCAATTGCCGTATCCAACCCTATCCCTACACAAGACATGCCATCTACAGCAGTTATGCGATCACCACGCATGAGACCTCCTCTTTCTGCAGGTGAGTTGGGTAAGACGTCGTATACTACTATGAAGTCACCATAATTTAATAAAACTGTGCCAATGCCTGCATATACACCCTCAATATCCGCAAGATAGGCTTCGGCCTCATCCACCGTAAAGAATGTTGTGTACTTATCCAGACCATTAAAAATGCCTTGAAGCGTAGATTGCATTAAATCCCGCTCGTTGATATCCTCTACATACTTTTCACGAACAAATCTCATCGTCTCTTCAAGATATCCTGTTTCAGAATTGGCAGCTTCAACGTAAGTGCCCAAAAATAACAGTTGCGTAAGAAATAGTATTGAAAAAGCTACGAACTGCAATTTTCTTAACCTCATAAAACATCTCCTTACCTCATGCTTTTCTTAAATAACAAGTTGCTCACTTTTTCACTTTATCAGCGCGCAGACAAACGGGGATAGAAAAGTCTACGCAGAATGTTTTTTAAATCTCTCGGAGAATACGCCACGGTGTTATCCTTTCCATATTTGTACTGGACATAATAGAAGGTTAAAGAATGTAACTCTTCTTGGTTTCGCGGAAACTGCCTTTGAAGCCGACTAAGATATTCATATGGCGTTTCGTCTGGGCTTCTGGGAAATCTTCTATATTTACCCCATTTTAGTAGAGCCCGATATGCTTTGACTATATCAAGTTTTACCGGAAGCCATGGGAGCAGTAGTGTTCTTAGTCTGTCCCATAACTGGAATAAGTCCTTTAAGCGGCTACGCCAAGATATTTTCTCTCTTCTTACTAGAACGTGTGGCAGCGGTTTGCCTTGACGACGCCATATCCAAACCAATATTAGTCGCAATAGGTATATAAAGAGTAATAACGTGGCAAATGCAATTATAATAATAAATAAATATGCGATAGCCTTCAAGAACATTTCCACTGCTGGGGATACTGGTGCTGTTCCTCCTGTTATCTGGACAGCATTTGTATCTGTGGTCATATTGGAGCTTTGTGTCCGTCTGTCCGCGAGATATGACATATATCCTGAAAGAAAGCCACCTACAATGTATTTTAATCCCTCTGCAAAAGGCTTACCCAAAGCATATATAAATTGTGCCGGTTCGAACAACAATGGTAAGAAATATCTGGCTGTAAAGAACATAGGAAAAAGAATTACTGCTGATAATACCGCCCCAAGCCAGGATAAGTATCCTTGACCTTTTCCAGCATTAAGAGAGATTGTAACTATATTCATTATAAACGATATCATCAACCAAGTGATGCCCGTTGATAAAGGTATTTTAAAACTACCGGCAATTAGTAGGATAACTAATATAGCAGTAATACTTAAATCAAAATGCAAAAATATATCTAGCGATCTGTTTACCGCTAGGTAAATACTTCGAAAAAGAAGCCAGCTAATTAACAACAGGCTTAAAACCATCTCCGTTGTACTTACTGTTTGTAACATGTATATACTTGCTGGGATTATTAAGATAATATTTATTAGTATTATCTTAATATAGCGAAACGCTGATGCGGTTAGTTTTATATTTATTAAAGTCTGCAAGATGGCTAATATAAAAAACAACCAGGAAGATATCGTCGGAATCACTCCTAGTCCAATAGCAGCAAGCATATATAACGGATATAGATAGCAGGCTTCTGAGATAATTAGGGCTAAAGTTAATTTTATTCTGCCAGGGCTCACTGTTAGTCCTCCTTACCTATACTATAATATATTATATTGCGGAGTGAAGAAACATCAGGTCTTGCTGTTCCTTTTACGATAACTATTATCGTCGTGCCCAACGGAAAAGTTGCACTTTCCATTTTTATTAAATCTGATAGTCTTAGCTTTGTAGTAAGCTCCAGTCTTGCTAAAGCTTCCAAAGCTAGACTAATCTGATCCGGAGCTCCACTAATGGGCATTACAATCGGACAATTATGCTCCTTTTGATGTCCATTAACGATAAGTCCAAAGGGCACCTTATTATTATCTGCCCAGAAGGCCAAAGAAGCTGCCACTGATAGTGCTTCTTCGAAGGGTTCGACATCTTGTAAAGGTTGGCAAAATGTTTCCGTATCAACGGTGATACAAATTCGTAAGTCAGCTGATGGTTCTAACATTTTTGCTAAAAGATCATCTTTAGAGGCGCTAGCCTTCCAATTTATAAAGCGCGAGGGCATATCAGGTGTATAGTCCCTTAGTCCGGCAATCCTTATGGGATCGGGAAGTAATGGACGATTGTCTTTTCGATCGCCAATCAAATCGGAAGGGTTCAGCTCAAGTTCATTTATAGGCCTAATACGCGGATATACTATGACAGCTGGATTGCTTAGTATTTTTGTCTTCTCAAATAGGCCTAGTCCGTCTTTTGCTTCTATCACAAGTGGTGGAAGCCTATAATAACCTCGTTTTGCTGCTACAATTTTGTATTTACTTGTATTCTTGTCAAACCTACCCAACATCTTGTGTCCATTAAATGAGCTCCTCTTCCTCTCTTCTGTCTGGATTTCCTGCATCTGGGGGATAAGAGCTTGTGTCCAACTTAAGTTGACCGGTATATGCTTTTTGTTATAGATCTCAATTTTCAATGTTGTTTCTTCATCAGGAAATAATCGAGAAGGGAAAATGCTATTAACAATTTCTAAATTATGGAGACTGATTTTACTCCAAATGCGAGCGAATTCTACTATTAGTATTATAAATATTATAAAGCCTGCAGGCAGAAAATTCATATTTATTATTAAGAGAACCAAGATTACTAATAGAATATATCTAATTAGTGGCATCGTATATAAAGATGTCCTGTTATGGCTTTGCTCCCCAGTATTCATCATATTAACCTTCTTCTACCGGCACGGTAAGTCCTGACAATACGTCTTCCACGACTTTTTGGCTATCAATACCGCGAAGTCTGTCTTCGCGCTTTATAATCAGGCGATGGCAAATCACATATTTAGCCAGGTATTTAATATCATCAGGTGTTACATAGTCGCGGCCTTTAATAAAGGCTAGCGCTCTAGCTGCACGTAGCATTGCCAATGTGGCCCTAGGACTTGCGCCTAAAGCTACTGACGGATGCTCCCTTGTCCCTC
This sequence comes from Firmicutes bacterium HGW-Firmicutes-12, assembly GCA_002841595.1. Classification (GTDB taxonomy): domain Bacteria; phylum Bacillota; class Peptococcia; order DRI-13; family PHAD01; genus PHAD01. The sequence continues at coordinate 11,278 of PHAD01000023.1, read as the reverse complement.
TTACTAGAGAAACGAGATAGGCTCGTAATGATTCCTTAACATGGATCTGCTGGCACTCTTCCTGCCATTTTTTTACATCTTCTTTGTTTGCCAATAATGGTATCTTATGAAGTGGGTTCTGCTTGCCGTGAACCATAATGATCTGTTCTTCTTCTGCTGCAGTTGGATACCCCATGGATATCTTGAGAAGAAAACGGTCTAGCTGGGCTTCCGGTAGTGGAAAAGTCCCTTCTAATTCGATTGGATTTTGCGTAGCCATAATAAAAAAGGGCTGTGGCAAATGAAAGGTTTGTCCATCTACAGATATCTGTTTTTCTTCCATTGCTTCAAGTAAACTTGACTGAGTTCTTGGAACGGCTCTGTTAATCTCATCTACTAAAAGAATATTTGTTAAAACAGGTCCTGCTTTAAAAGTAAACTCATTACTTCGTCTGTCGAAAATATTGAACCCGCTGACATCTGTCGGAGTCAAATCGGGAGTACATTGCAGACGTCGGAAATCACAATCAAGTGATACCGCCAAGGCTTTGGCCATAAGCGTTTTACCTACCCCTGGAATATCCTCAATTAAAACGTGCCCTTCTGCAAGCATACCAACCATTAGTAAATCTATTACCTCTTCTTTTCCAATCACAACCTCTGAAAGTTCTTTTCTTAATCTATGCAAGGATTCTATCATCGTAATTCTCCTCATTTCTTCTGTAGTGTGTTTTAGTCGTTTGGTAGCATTTCTTCTAAAAGAATGTCTGGATGATGATAACGTTTCCGCTTGACTGTTTTGTTGCCATATTGAATAGCCTCCCTTGGACACCACTGTAGACAGGCTAGACATTGCTCACATTTATTACCCCAAGACAACTTTTCATTCTCCATTTTAATATTCTGCGTAGGACAGATACGAATACAAGTCTGGCACTGATTACATTTATCATCTACCCAGAATTTTTTTGCTTGCTTCCAAATGTTCTTGCGAAACAGTTTACTGACAAGCCCACCTAACTTGTTAACTACGTACCCACTTGTTTCCGGCTTATGCCTTTGTTTATGCTTTATCAGAATGGCAATCTGCTTAATCCGGTCTTTACTTTGTATAATTTTGTTCTGCTGGCTATCTTCGGGTTCGGCATCGCCCCACAATATATAGTTGCTTGGCTGTTTAATAGAAAATCCTGCTGACAATGAGGCCCCCTTCGCAGCAAGGATTTTATTTATTTCCAGAAGTGTACCCCCAGGAGAGTCAGCGCAGGTAACAACAGCAAAAACATATGTCGTCTCTTTTAGTAGAAACGCTTTAATAAATTCTACTACTAATCCTGGTGCGCCCCACGCGTAGACTGGGTAAACAAAGCCGACACAATCAACCTCATCATCTGGGTCAATATAAACTCCTGGCCTTATAGCTCTGAGTTTTGATCCTTTAATTTCTGCTGCTAAATCCTTGGCTACCTGCAGCGAGTTCCCCGTGCCCGAAAAGTAATAGATCTTAGCATTCATAAGATCTCTCCTCCAATTGTTTTCTCGTACATCTTATTTTCTTAAATCCGCTAATACACCCTCTACAACCTGTAATAAGTCCGTCACTTCTAGCTCCATCTGAATACCTATTTTACCTGCACTTAACACGATTTTTGATATTAAGCCCGCACTTTCATCTAGATAGGTAGGATACGATTTCTTCATACCGATAGGGGAACAACCCCCGCGTATATATCCGGTAATCTTCAGAATATCTTTTACACCAACCATCTCAATCTTTTTTTCGTCAGTAGCCACAGCCGCTTTCTTTAAATCTAGTTCCTTTTCGACGGGAATGATAAAGACATATATATTTTTATTATTCCCGTGGGCTACTAATGTCTTATAGACATACTGTGCATCTTTCCCAATTTTTTGGGCTACCGATACACCATCAATCTTTCCGTCCTTGCTATCATAGGTATAAGCAGTATAGTTAATCCTCTTCCCATCTAAGATGCGCATAGCATTAGTCTTTTCCATAATTACTTTTTGTCGCCTCCTTAGCCCCGTTAATACAAAGATCCACATACCTATTAGTAATCTCCAGAGCATTAAAATTGTCCGGGTCCATATAAAACTGCTGAACTACTTGAATGAAAGCAAACTCAATTAGACCTACCAATGTATTGATTGGTAAGTCTTTGCGGATTTCTTCTTCTTTTTGTCCAAGCCTAATTATTTCTGCCGCCAATAATTCAAACCCAATGTTTATCTGTTCATCTCGTTTAAGAGAGGTTATTTTCTGTATTGTATAAACAATATGTCTTTCATATATTTCGTTTTGCGCCTGTACCTCTTCGACTATTTCATTTATAACCAGTACTATACGTGATTGGGTGTCAGGCATTTTTTGCAGATGCCGTATTCTTTCAGGATATTTTTTTCTAAAACAGTCTTTGATATATTCATCAATTATTGCTTCCTTTATAGGAAAATAGTTATATAATGTCCCTTTGGATATATCGGCTTCCTCTGCTATTTGTTCCATGGTGGTCTTATTAAATCCTAATTTATGAAACAGTTCCATAGCTTTACTAATTATTCTTTTTTTCTTTTCTTCCTTGTTTCTACTTATCCGACTTGTAGAAATAATCTCATTTGCCGCCATCTTATGCCTCATTGTACACAGCCTATTTTATACACTGTATAATATTGAACTGCGTATATTTTTTTCTTGTTACAATTTAACACGCTTTAGTCTATTAAGCAACTAAAACTTAAAGCTTCGCCTTAATGTCATTTATGATATTTACCACCTTTTATAATACTGAAGGCCCGATACAACTGCTCCATTAAAACAACTCTCATCATTTGATGAGGAAATGTCATCAACGAGAAGGAAAGAGAAAAGTTTCCTTTTCTAATAACTTCCGGAGCAAGGCCATGCGAACCACCAATAATAAAAGCAATCTGGCTCTTGCCTTCTAAACTTTGCTTTCTAATGTAATTAGCCAATCCTTCGGAAGATAACTGTGACCCTTCAATCACCAGAGGAACGACTATATGGCCGGCGGAAAGAAGCTTATCAATCCGCTCTCCTTCTTTTCTCAATCCAGTCTCTATTTCAGCAGCTGCTGGGTTCTCGGGAAGGCGTTCCTCAGCTACCTCGAAGACTTCCACCTTGGCCCAGGGGGCGAGCCGCTTTCGGTATTCATTAATTGCATCCTGCCAGTATTTCTCCTTTAATCTTCCGACAACTATTAATCTTATTTGCATCTTATCAATACTCTTCTTTCTATTCCTGTAGGTTACTATTCATAAAGAAACACAATTACCTGGTTTGTATCTTGGGGCCACACTAATATCGGTATCTTTGATGCAGAGCTGATTTTCTTCAAGTGTGCTTCTAACTGTCTCTAGGGCCAAGCTTGGTTTATTATTTTCTTCACTTAGATGAGCCAAAATAACATTCTTGGTGTTTTCTCCTAACGTTTTTAGCAAGGCAAGCCCTGCACCTTCATTTGACAAATGACCCATAATGCTAGCGATTCTCTTTTTTGTAGACCACGGATACGGCCCATTATTCAGCATCTGAGTGTCATGGTTCGACTCCAGAATAAGACAGTCCATATTTTTTAATTTTGTACTCATTTTCACGGTGAATACTCCCGAATCAGTCGCAATACCAAGATTTACTTTACCATTGCTGCAAACAAAACCTACTGATTCCATAGCATCGTGAGATGTTGGGAAGCTTTCTATCTGAAGGTCTTTTAGCTCCCATTTGTTTCTTTTATCAATAAAACGTATGTTTTCAGTTTCTATTGCACCTATTAAGGGTTTCATCTCATGCCAAGTCCCCTCGGTAGCATAGATTGGCAAGCTAAAACGTCTTGATAAAACACCAGCACCACTGATATGATCACGATGGGCATGGGTAATAATTATGGCGTCCAATTCCTTAGGACTAACGCTACAAACCTCTTCTAAGGCCTGCGTTATCCTTTTCCCGGTCTGTCCCGCATCAATAAGCACTTTTGCTTCTTTTGTTTCTACATAAATGGCGTTACCTGAACTACCACTCATCAAAGTACAAGCCTTCATAGGTTCCTCAATTCGACATTATTGCTTTCTATAACGATTATACAAATACATTCATGAAATGTCACTTAAAAGAAGTGCAAATATCTTGCTATAGATAATATTAAGGATATTTCACTAGGGCAATAGCTCCCTTTGGATGTATTCTTGTGTTTTACTTTCTAGCTCATTAATATTCAAACCGTAAACCTGCTCAATCGCATAATTAGTCTTAATTCCTTTACTTAATACACTAAGAAGTTCTTGCATTTTGTCCATGCCATATTTATCGATAAGAAATTGCACTGTTTGTAAGGATTGCCAGTAAGCTAAAAGTTGATTTTCCTGTCGATCAAAATCACGATCAAGGTTTTTAAGCGAATAGAGCGTTTCCTTATCTTTGGGAAAAGGCTCATCCAATCTAAACCCGACCACCTTTTCTTCAATATGTTGCGCCAGTCCTTCGGTTAGCCAGCGTGTATAGTTACCTTGTGTCCACACATCGATTAGGCGATGTGACAACTCATGGGAGATGGGTAATACCTTTATAAGTGTTTCCTGAATTATTCTTTCTTCTTTTACGTCTTCATCCCAGCCATAAGGAGAAAGGAGCCTAATGCTGCCAGCCCAATAAGCACCGGAGGCACTTTTATCCCCTTCCCAGCCAAAACTGCCATTTAATTCCTCTTGGTTCGGATATATTACGACTAATATTTTTTCGTCCTCCGGATAATAAGAAAGCTGTGTTTTAGCGGATTGATAGTGGTCTTCGATTACATCAGCCGTAAATGAAATTATCTCTTTATCTAAATCAGTATATTTAATTATAAAATTCTCACTTTTTAATACATTAAACTCCCTTGTTTGGTAATTAAGATATGCTTTAACAACTGACTGGAAGCATTTATAAGAATAGGAACGCATAAAAAAAGGAAGCGATGGAACAAGGATGTATACGGATAGTAAGATTATTGTGATAATAACTACTATTCTAAGCAAATTGTTCTGCCCCAATAATGCCACCCCCCTTTTCTTACTCGACTTATATTAATTATAAAGGATGTGCGTCATTGATGAGCTGGTAATTACTGGGGGAAGACGGACAAAAAAACACACCGGCAAAGTACCAGCGTGCGATTAGTGCTTGATAATATTTAGAAGTACCACGATAACGAGGTAAGCAAAAGGCCTATACTTAGAATAATCGCGAAAAAGGACATAACAAACCGCGATATTCTCTCCTTCCTCTTTCTGGAGCACATTGTTCGATTTACCCCCTTTAGTTTTCCTTTATTATAAGGCGTGGAGATACGCTTCCAGCGCCGGGAGAACCATAGCCCCATCACCTACAGCAGTAGCAACCTGACGAGATTCCTTCTGGCAACAGTCCCCTACAGCAAACACCCCAGCAACCGAGGTTTCAAGCTTATGATTAGTAATTAAATAACCCTGCGGATTTTTTGTATAATCGGAATCTAGGAATGTCGTGTTTGGTTGGGTGCCGACATATAAGAAGGCACCATTAACTTGCAGATCTGTTATTTCTTTCGTTTTAACATTTTGAATTCGCAGTTTTTCAAGGTGATTATCACCTATCATTTCATCTACAACTGAATCCCACAGCACTTTAATGTTAGGTGTCTGCAAAGCCTTGTCAACCAGGATTTTTGCAGCACGAAAAGCATCTCTTCTGTGGATAATGGTCACTTCTTCAGCTAGGTTAGCCAAATAGATGGCTTCTTTAACAGCCGAATCCCCACCACCTATAACAGCAACTTTTTTCCCACGGAAGAAAAATCCATCACAGGTGGCGCAATAAGATATTCCTTTACCACGAAGCCGTTGTTCCCCTTCAACTCCCACTGCTTTATGTGAAGCACCTGTAGCGATGATTATCGTCTTCCCTTCGAATTGACCCTGAGATGTGATTATCTTTTTTTGTGGCCCGGTAACTTCAAGTCCCATAACATCTGCAGTGATAAACTCGCAATTAAAACGTAGCGCCTGATTATAGAAGTTCATCATTAATTCTGGCCCTGACACTCCTTCAACAAATCCGGGATAGTTCTCAATTATGTCTGTAGAGGCAGCCTGTCCTCCAGGTGCTCCTCTTTCAAGGAGAGCTGTCTTCCAGCCTGCTCGGCATGCGTAAATAGCCGCAGTAAGTCCCCCAGGACCCCCACCTATAATTATAACATCATACTTCAATAAAATCCCCCCAAACGTAAGTCTTTTTTATCTTCATGATTTACAGGTATTATAGCTATCTACACAAAGAAGTGTCAATATGAATTATGAATACTGTAAAAAGTGCAGGGTAGTCCTGCACTTTTTTATAATACTAGTCTTAATTTAAGTAATTCATTGGGTTTGTGTGTTTAGTATTTACACGAACCTCAAAATGCAAATGAGAACCAGTAGTCCTACCTGTCAATCCAACCGTACCAATCAAATCGCCGCGACTGACTTTTTGTCCTGTTGTTACTTTGTATTCATTTAGATGTGCATATAGAGTTGAAAGCCCGTTTCCATGATCGATAATAATACACCTACCGTAAAGACCTTGATAACGAGCATCAAGTACTACGCCATCTTCTGCTGAGTAAATTGGGTCTCCAACAACTCCATCGATATCAACACCACTATGTACACCCCAGGAACCTCTATACTTTCCATATGGGGAGGTAATTCTCCCTCGGAGGGGCCATGCAAGTTTTCCGGTACCACCATCACCACGAGAGGCAAGCATTCTCTTGGTTCCTTGCAATACAATCTGAGTAACTGGCTCCGTTATAATGTTCTCCTGCAATATTTCTCTATTGATTTCATGGTCATTTTCTCTGGTTATACGATACGTTACTTCACGTTGACCATATTCACCAGATTTTTTGACTCTCTGTTGTCCACGCCATAAGGTATCATCCGATTCATATGTGGTTTTGTACTGTATTTTTTCTTCGGCAGTTGTTTTGATAGTGGCAACAACTGTAAGAAGTGGTTCTACTTTTACTAGATTTAAACTCTGCCCCAGTTTAAGAAAATCACTAGTTAATTCAGTGTTTATCTCCTTGAGCTCATCTACAGTCATATTGTTATCAAGGGCAATTGCCCAAAGTGTATCACCTTTTACTACTGTGTGTTGAATAATCTTATTTAGACCTTTAACCATGGCTTCTACAGCGGTTTCGGGTGTATGTAAGGTCACAATAGATGAGAGTTCCTTTTGGATACTTACTTCTTCTACGAATGCTATTTTCTCCAATTCTTGAGTAATGCCTTCGTCAGGAAGATAATATTCCTTAATCAATTTTAAGGCTTGCTTAGCGGCGTCCTCACTTTGCATATACAAATCTGGCTTTCCATCAATCTTAATCTTCCAGCATTCTGTCTGCCAGTTAAGCTCATCTTTTAATAGTGCGTGAAGACTTGTCTCGCTTATTGGGTCTTTACCCCTTGTATTGCCTTTAATATACGCTATTTGGTTGTCATATCCCGCGATTGGCATCCCGGATTCTTCTAAGTCACTTTTAATCTGGTCAATAGTTTGGTTAACAATTCCCTCTCCATTAACAACAGCAACTTCCTTTCCATCAATCGTTAAGGTAAGAGTTGAATTGCTATCTATCTGCCAGAAAATTATTGCCGAAAGAAATAATACTAATATCATTCCCAGCCATATCCTTTTATACTGGAAAAATTGAGGCATTCGCGATAATACTATATTTCCCTTCATTTTCCCCTCAGGTTGTCTTGGTAACCCAATAAGACCTTATGGGTTCCTCACCTTCCTTCCTCTATAGTATATGGCAGAGCTAATATAATTGTCCATTAATAAAATATAAGAATATTTTATTAATTACAATGCGAAGTTATTATACCATTATGTCATTGAAGTATTCAAGGATTAACTGCCAATACTACCCTGTTTTTTGTATATTAAGACATTTATATTCTGACCAATAAATTCAATTTTAATCATTTTATGTTCTCAAGGCTGTTGTATTCCCATTTCTTAACTTGCAAATAGATGGCGCATTCTAGTCTTTTCTTTTGTATTTCACATCCTATGCGATATGGCTCAAAAATATTCCCATTAAAATTATGTGCGTTAGCGTGACAGCCTCCACTACATAGGAATCGAGCCCAGCAATCCCTGCATTTTTCTTTATTTAAGACATGCGCCTTACGAAAGCCTTTTCCTATAGTGAGGTTAGATATCCCTTGTGTTAGATTCCCGATCTTAAACTCTTCCTGACCCATAAACTGATGGCAGGGATACAGATCTCCTTTAGGCGAAACTGCTAAATATTCATGTCCGGCACCACAGCCAGTAAGTCTTTTAGGGAGGCATGGCCCTTTATCCAAGGTAATATTGTAATGAAAGTAAGTGACGTTTTTGCTTCTACAGTGGTATTCGAAGAGCATTTCCGCCAGCTTTTCATATTGTTCCCCCAACAATTGGAGATCTTCTTCCTTTAAAGCATAATCTTCATTAGGAGCTGCTACCACAGGCTCGAGCGAAAGCTGAGTAAAGCCTTGGTCAATTAAATATTTGACGTCTTCGCTAAAATCAAGATTATGGTGTGTATATGTGCCCCTAACAAAATAAGTATCGCCCTCTTGTTGGTTAACGTAATCTTTAATTGCCTTATGAACAAGTGGATAACTTTCCTTATTTCCAGAGAAAGGGCGCATACGATTATGTACATTAGGGCGCCCATCAATACTTAAAATCATATATACATCTTCGTTAATAAGAAAATCGATTTTCTCGCGGTCTAGTAATATAGCATTGGTAGTAAGAGTTTGTTTTAACTCTTTCCCTAAGGTTGCCGCTCTAGCCTTACCATAATGCACCAGTTCTTGTACTACCTCAAAATTTAGTAGTGGTTCACCGCCAAAATAGTCAATTTCTATGTGCTTTCTTGGTCCACATGCCTTAAAAAGAAACTCTAGCGCCTGTTTTCCTGTCTCTAAGCTCATCAATCCACGCTCACTACCAAAGTTGCCTGTCCCTGCAAAGCAGTACGTACAGCGCAAATTACAGTCATGTGCTACGTGTAAGCAAAGAGCTTTAACAACTGTTTCTTCAGGTAGCTCGTACTTATCGAGAGCCTCATCATACGAGAAAAGCATTCCTTCTTGTTTTAATACTTCCATCTCTTGATGAATGCCCTTTAGTTCTTCACTATCGTATACTTCAGCTAATTCAGTAACAGCTTCTCTTGCATCGCCGTCTGCTTTTTCCCAAGCCTTAAAAAAATCCCAGGCTTCTTTACTTAAACTGTGTACAATACCGCTATTTATATCCATCACAATATATGTATCATTAATTGTAAAACTATGTAGTAATGAAAAATCGTATGCCATCGTATTACCTCTTCATTTTTTTTTGAACATAAAAAACAACAGACCCGCAAAGGGGTCCTTTGTTTGTTTTAATTATTTTTTCAAGCAGCTTTGGTTGCTAACTGTACAAGATGTTTTACATGCCGATTGGCAGGAAGTAACACATTCACCACAACCACCACTTTGTAAAGTTTGGGTAAGCACTTCTTTATTGAGTGTCTTAATATGTACTTTGACAGCCATTTATAACTCCTCCTTTATCTACTAAACACCAATACTATATCATGCCCTACTTTTATGGTAAAGAGCAGACATCACTCAGTTACGGAAAGTTTAAACACATCAGGTCTTGAATAATGACCAATTACATCAAATTCCATTCTGCTTTGTATAATCTGATCTAAATCCAAGTCAGCTATTAATATCTCTTCTCTATTATAAACTGGTTCAGTTAAATAATTACCAAACGGACCAACAATACAACTACCACCCGGGCTAATAATTTCTGGAAGCGTATCTAAGTCATGATAATACATAAGGTCAGGTGGATACATAGCCTTTTCTACATATTGATTGCAGCCAATTACAAAACATCTACCCTCTCTAGCAATATGTCTCATCGTACACTGCCATTCTTCACTGTAATCTGCTGTAGGAGCAAGATAAATGGTAACACCTTTTGCATACATAGCTGCACGGGCTAAGGGCATATAATTCTCCCAACACAATAAGGACCCTATCTTGCCAAACGGTGTATCAATGACAGTCAGAGTACTCCCATCCCCTTCTCCCCATATAAATCGTTCGCTACCTGTAGGCTTAAGTTTGCGGTGAATACCCAACAGCTTGCCATCCGGTCCAAAGAATATGTTTGTACAATAAAGTGTACAATTTAAGCCTTGTCCATCTCTTTCTGTTACACCAATAGATAAGTATATTCCGGCTTCCTTTGCTGCTTTTGCCAAAACATCCGTGTAAGAACTTGGTATTGGTACGGAGTTTTCATAGTATCTCTGCCAGTCTTTACGTCCTTCCTGGGTTCTTCTGCCAACTACAAAGCCAAAAGAAAGTCCCCTCGGATATGTAGGGATGAACGATTCCGGTAATACTACAATTTCTGCTTTTTTTGCTGCTGCTTCCTTTATTAAAACAAGTGCCTTCTCTATGGTGGCATCAATATTCATGATCACAGGTGATGCTTGTATTACTGCTATCCTTACGGCTTTCACATTATTATTCATAAATATCTCCTTGCCATATATTTACTCTCTTAAGCCAATTATAACAACGACATTGTCAAAATACAATTATTAAATATGAATACTCTTTATATTAACTATAGAAAAAAGACAAGGATTAATCCTTGCCTCATCGAAGACATATGGAGCGGGTGAAGGGAATCGAACCCTCGCCACCAGCTTGGGAAGCTGGAGTTCTACCATTGAACCACACCCGCATTTTCACTTTATCAGGTCCGTTTCATTGGTTGATGTACCTTTAATTACTATTATTAAAGAAATGGCGGAGCTGACGAGAGTCGAACTCGCGATCTCCTGCGTGACAGGCAGGCATGTTAGGCCACTACACCACAGCTCCGAATTGTAAACATTGGTGGGCGATGACGGGATCGAACCGCCGACATCCTGCTTGTAAGGCAGGCGCTCTCCCAGCTGAGCTAATCGCCCTTTTGGTGACCCCTACGGGACTCGAACCCGTGTTACAGCCGTGAAAGGGCCGTGTCTTAACCGCTTGACCAAGGGGCCTTTATTACTTAATGCTAGAAAGTGATCGGAGTTAACTAGAGTTAATTATAATGGTGAGCCATGATGGGTTCGAACCATCGACACCCTGATTAAAAGTCAGGTGCTCTACCAGCTGAGCTAATGGCCCA
>PHAD01000181.1 GCA_002841595.1 Firmicutes bacterium HGW-Firmicutes-12 | reverse complement strand
ATATTCTTTGGTCTGGATTTATCAGGTTTACCTACTTGGGGATGGACATGGAATCCTTATGGCTCATATACTAATTTAAGTGAATGGAAGGATTTTAATATCACAAATTTATTTACTGGCTATTCCGGGGGAGTACAAACATTTTATGCGCAGTCCTCAGTATCATCTAGTAATCCTGATTGGGCCGTAGCCAGTGTTTGTTGTATTCATCCCAATTCACCGTATCAAGTAGCTAATAGGCCGTATGTACAGATAACATATTCGTATCTACCTAGCATACCGAGCATTTCTTCACCAGTAGCGGGTAGTTTTAGTAAATCAGAAATAGTTTTATCGGCTAATAGTAGTGTAGTTGGAGGTGGTACAATTCATTATTACTGGGAATATTCATTAGACGGAGCAACTGATTGGACATCTATATTCTCTGGTACAGTTACCTCCTATACCTGGAATATCCCAGAAGTAGTCTTAGAGGATGAGACTATTTATGTAAGGTGCCGTGCTCAACATGAAAGTGCTTATAGTGATTACTGTGCTCCGGTTCAATTTATTAATGGAAATGAACCGGCAGTTGCAGCGAAACTTGCTGCGGAAGCGGCTGAAGCCAAAGCAGAAGAGGTTCGTATTGCATTAGGAGATGTCACTAATAGAGTTAGTGAGATTTATAATCTCTTAAGTATTGATACGGAAAGTCCCATCATAACAGAGTTCACATACAGCATAGATAAGGTTAGGGTCGTACGTAATGAAATTGAAACATTTATTGTGGTAGCTAAGGATAATATAACTCCAGCTGACCAGCTCCAGTATCGATATAGAATCAACTCAGGAGAGTATTCGAGTTGGACTACCCTAAACAATCCTTTTCTTCCTTTAAACCTAGAAGTATCATCTGGGTACAAACAGATATTACTTGAGGTACAGGATTTGGCAGCTAATATTGCTATAAGTAGATTAGGTATTTTTAAGTATTAAGTTAAACAATACTGGTTTAACTATTATAAAGATAAAATAGGGGGAGGTGAGGATGGGATAACATGCATTTAAGCATGAATTTTTGGGTGGTGATGGCTGCTACCGTTATTGCAACCATAACGGATCTCAGAGAGAGATTGATTTATAGACGTCTGACTGTGTCACTTTTAATAAGTGGACTGATATATTCTGGGCTGCCATATCATGCATATTTAACACAGATAAGCTTTAATCTTAAAGGAGCATATGTACTCTGGCTTATACTTCAGACTTGGCTAGGGCCTATCGTAATAGTAACTATATTTATGGTTTTTCTGTTCTGGTTAGGGATACTTGGCGGGGGAGATGGACATTTTCTAATAGCTATTACTCCCTGGATGGGAGCGCTTAACATGGCTAAGCTAACAAAATATTTATTTCCCTTGATACTTTTGTATCTAATCCTTTATTTGATTTATATGTATAAGCTGGATATAAGAAAACTGGCCCAAGACCAGTTAGTTAACATAATTATACTCTACAAACATATTCCAACTGTAACAAGTAATATTGCTAGTGGTGATCCAGGGGTATTGGAAAAAAACATACCGTATGTCCAAGAAACTAATATTGAGAAGCCGCCTGCAATGCCAGCTATATTAGTTGCAATAGTATTAACATTTTTAATATAGTGGGAAAAACCCGCTAACTTGTTTTGGTAACGAAGGACTATTTAAACCAAACATAATGAACTTAGGCAAACCTGAAGAACATGAAGAAGAATATAGTGAGGTATGATCAACGCTCTGGCTTGTATTCACTTATCTATGGTAAAATGTATTTGACTGCAGCTGGAGGCATTTAATTTGCGTTCGCAATTAAAGGAGGATAAAATGAAATACTGTATTCTCATGGGAAGCCCACGTAAAAATGGAAATACCTCTATGTTATTAAAGCCGTTTATCGAAGAACTTGAGATTAATCAAATTCAATATGATTTGATTTGGCTTTATGACAAATATATTGAACCTTGTATTGCTTGCCGGAATTGCCAAAATGACTGGACAGTTTTTGGATGTCAATATGACGATGATACACAGGATATCTTTGACAAAATACATAACTGTGATGTCATTATTTTAGCTACACCTATTTACTCCTGGTACTGTACTCCACCTATGAAGGCACTGTTAGATCGGTTGGTCTATGGAATGAATAAGTATTACGGTGATGAACCAGGTCCTTCTTTATGGGCTGGTAAAAAGTTAGCTATAATATCGACCTGTGGGTATAGACCAGATAAAGGAGTAGACTTATTTGAAGAAGGTATCAAAAGGTATTGCAAACACTCTCAATTGAAATATACTGGAATGCTTGTTGAAAGAGATTTGGGGTATAAAGCTATCTTTATTACAGATGACAAAATTGAACATGCAAGATCTTTTGCACGTCAACTAATAAGTGGGGAATTCGCATAATTCTAAAATAATCCTAAAACAATTAAAATTACAGCAAAATTTTTTCTTTGTTAGAAATGATAAAAACTGGAGCTAAGCACTCCGGTTTTTTATTCTAATACGCAATTAAATATCAGTTAATCTGAAGGCGAAAGGCAGTTGATATACATTCGATTTTCTCTTTAAGTCTCCATGTTTTTAGGAAAATTAGATATAAGAAAAATGTAAACATAATGAATTAGGGTATAAGCTTTTATACAAAGGGAATATCAGCTGGTGCAAAGTCATACAAAAGCAGCTCTTCTAGTGTTGCGTTGCCCAAATTTATATCATCATGCACTGTCGGTTTCACGATCGCTTATCCATTTGGCCCCATCGTCATTATTATTAGGATATTGTTGGTTAAAGTTTATTAGAGGTAACTTTTCTCGCGTGTTTTTTATTCTGTTATCCGGGAATAATGAGTCATGTCCGAATTTAGATACAAATAAACCACACATGGTACCAAATAAGGCATGATCAATAAAGCTTAGAATAGGAGAGAGGGGTTTACGAGTTTTCACTGATAAACCTATGCGCGCTGTTAAACCATATATGGTAGTCCAAGCCGTAGCTCCAACTCCAATACCTTTTAATACGGCTTTATCACGTCCAGTAGCTGATAAAAGATAGCATACCATGACTCCCATCAAACTAATATTGGTTTGATTTATTAGTGATGCTATAATTCTAGCCTTTGGTGAATTTAGTTTATTTTTAGGTAGAAATAAATTAGCAGCCATTTGACCATATTTAACATCGGTTAATTTAAGATGGTATTCTAAATCATTGAAAATCCTTCCAGGAGTGCCACATACAATGCCAGCTAGAACACCAAGTAGAATTCGGTCTCTTATTTTAATCACTAGATCACCTTGTATAATGCAAATATAGGGTTTGATTATACATTTTCCTTTCTGATTATTTTCTATATAATCGTTTTAGACGC
>PHAD01000022.1 GCA_002841595.1 Firmicutes bacterium HGW-Firmicutes-12 | reverse complement strand
ACCGTAGGTTTCCCGAAAAGACCACGCTCTGCAGGAAAAGGAGGCTTCGGATTCGGCATGCCACGTTTTCCTTCCATGGATGCGATAAGAGCAGTTTCCTCTCCGCAAACAAAGGCTCCGGCTCCTTCCATCACCTGTATATCAAAGCCCTTTCCAGATTCGAATATGTTCTCACCAAGTATTCCTGCTCCTTTTGCATCTTGTATCGCAATTTTCAGTCTTTCCACGGCAAGCGGATACTCAGTTCGCACATATACATACCCTTCGGTAGCACCCACCGCTCTAGCAGCAATGATCATTCCTTCGAGCACACTATGTGGATTTCCCTCCATTACACAACGATCCATGAATGCCCCTGGGTCTCCCTCGTCTCCATTACAGATAATATATTTGATATCGTTTTTCTGAACACGGGTCAGTTCCCATTTTCGTCCGGTTGGAAATCCACCGCCGCCGCGTCCCCTCAAGCCTGATTGTAGGATTAAATCACATATCTCTTCCGCGCTCATTTCCGCGAAAGCTTTTTGTGCCATAGCATAACCATCGTTGGCAATATACTCTTCGATATCCTGCGCATCTATAAACCCACAAAGCTTCAACACAGTCCTATTTTGTTTCTCATAAAACGGAATGTGCTTATAATCAGCAATCGTAGTCGTGTTATCCGGGGAGTGATAGAGCAATCTTTCAAGTAGTTCACCACCAAGCAACGTTTTATCTACTATTTCCTCTACATCGCTTGACTTTACCTTAGTATAAAGAACACCCTGCGGATAGATGGTTACAAGGGGTCCCATCTGGCAGAAGCCCTGGCATCCGCTTTCAGAGATGATATAGTCTGCCTTTTCTTTTTCTAGCGTTACCGCGACGGAAAGTCCTTTTTCTCTAATTACTTCTATAAATTTCGCATAAACTTCTAGTGAACCATTAGCCACACAACCAGTTCCCGCACAAATCATGATCCTTGCCGTATATTGGAGCATACAATCCTCAAATATCTTTTTCCGCTCAGGCAAACTTAAGCTAAGCTTCATTTTATGAGTTCCTCCTTCTTGATATTGCTTAACAACGCTAATGTACTTTCGGGAGTCATGAGCCCATGTACCTTATCATCTATTACAACAACCGGGGCAAGCCCACACGCACCAAGACATGCTACTGTTTCTAGTGTAAACATTCTGTCCTTGGTCGTCTTATTTTCCTTGTTCAAACCTAATTCCTTTTCAAGCGCCTTGAGAATTCCCTCAGATTTTTTAACATGGCACGCCGTACCGTCACATACCTTAATGACGTGCTTACCCTTTGGCTCAAGAGTAAAATGTGCATAAAATGTGGCAACGCCGTACACTGACGAAGGCGATATTCCGAGAGCGACCGAAATAAATGTCATAATTTCCTCAGGTAAATATTTATATTCAGCCTGCATCTCCTGCAGTATTGGTATGAGCTTATGAGGATCACGCTCATATTTATCTAAGATAGCACAAGCTCGATCAAATTTGGCTGCTATGCTGATTACCATGCTGGGTCCTCCTTTGTGTTTTTTTTCACATGTTTATCAAAAAATTTAATGGTTAATTTTAGTTTTCTAGATGCTTATTTTTCTTTTAGACTTTCCGTTAAGTTCTTGCTAAGTACAGCAAGCGACGCCGCCAGATTTTCATTTTGAACTAATACGTAATCAGGAACATGTAAATGTACAGGAGCAAAATTCCATATTGCACGTATACCAGCCTCAACGAGCATATCACATATCATTTGCGCCTCTTTTGCCGGTACTGTAATAATGCCTACGTTCACACTCATTCTCCAACACAAATCCTTCAATTTATCTAACGGAAGAATTTGTTTTCCGCATACATTTGTTCCAATAATAGCCTCATCTTTATCAAAACCCATAAGTATATTTAGTCCACAATTTTCAAAGCCTTGATAAGACAACAACGCTTTACCAAGGTGACCAACTCCTACAAGAATTGCCTCATCAACACTATTGTATCCAAGAAACTCTTCGAGATCGCTTATCAGTTCTTTCGCCACATACCCAGTTTTTGGTTTTCCTCCACTGTTGCTTACTGCCGCTAGGTCCTTTCTTACTTGAACCTCATTCAAATTCAAAGCTTTTGCTATAATAGGGGCCGAAATACAGCTATACTTAGCCTCATCTAAAGACTTAATATAATTGAGATAATATGGTAACCGCCATAACGCTTGGACAGAAACCCCCGAATAATCCTTTTCTTGATTTCTCATTTGTACACCTCCATTATAATATAGCTATTCATTCTATATCGATACTTTGTTATCGATTTAATTATACTGATTTATTTTTCCAATGTCAATCAATTTCATTGCATTTTTTTACATTTATTTTAAAAAGAAGAGGGGTTGTCCGCACAAAAAGACTTTGAATAGTCTATTGTGCGGACAACCCCTCTTTTTTTTTACCTACTATATATTCTCTTTTTGAACCTAGGTTTCTGGATGATCTCACTCCAGATAATAGCTCTTTGCAAATCCTCAGGACCTTCAAAAAGTCCTCTTACTTGATATTCTTTGCCTACGGTTTGAGGTGTTTCCCGTACTATTTCTTTTTCTGGCTTTACCCCTTCCATATAGGAAAGCTTATCATAATTGCTCTCACCTTCACCAATTAGGGGCTTTGTCTGGGTTAACTGAATTGGAGGTTGCCCTATTTGTATAGGTTCTAATACCCTTCGTTCTAATGGAGCTTTCTGCATTGAAGGCTTCCCCATCCCGACTGGTTCCTCGCGACTCGGTATAGGTCTATTCCCAGCTTGAGGCCTTGTTTTCACCTTAACTGGTTCTTTTTTCATACCCTTTTTACGGTCGCCTATAGCCCGTAATGCTATAAACAAAACAAATACTATTACACCAAAAATATTCTCCAAAGGGGACCACCCCTTTCACTTTTGTATTAATAACTATTTCCTATCTTGGTCAGACCCGTTTCCGCCTTGAGATTGTCCTGGTTTGGAAATAGACTCCCTCATACTGGTATCAGCAATAATGTTTTGCATATTATAGTAATCCATTACTCCTAATTTGCCTTCACGTAAAGCTTGGGCCATAGCTCTTGGAACTTCTGCTTCTGCTTCAACAACTTTAGCCCGCATCTCTTGTACAGCAGCCTTCATTTCCTGTTCTATTGCTACAGCCAGAGCGCGACGTTCTTCAGCTTTAGCCTGAGCAATTCTCTTATCGGCTTCGGCTTGGTCTGTTTGCAGTTGAGCCCCAATATTTCGTCCTACATCCACATCAGCAATATCAATAGAGAGTATTTCAAAGGCTGTTCCGGCATCTAGTCCTTTGTTAAGCACAGTATGTGAAATCAGATCTGGGTTTTCGAGAACCTCCTTATGAGTAGCTGAGCTACCCACTGTTGTTACAATACCTTCGCCTACCCGAGCGATGATAGTTTCCTCGCCTGCACCGCCGACGAGACGATCAATGTTAGCACGAACAGTCACCCTGGCCCGCGCCCTTACCTCGATACCATTTTTAGCCATAGCCGCAATAACAGGTGTCTCAATCACACGTGGATTAACGCTCATCTGAACGGCTTCCAATACATTACGTCCAGCCAGATCAATGGCAGCAGCACGTTCGAAAGGAAGTGGTATATTCGCCCTTTCGGCAGCAATCAAAGCATTGATAACACGATCCACATTACCACCAGCCAGGAAATGAGCTTCTAACTGGTCAACAAGTACTTTTATTCCGGCTTTCTCGGATTTAATCAAACTGTTCACAATCAAAGCGGGTGGTACTCGTCTGAAACGCATCCCTACTAAAGTAAATATCCCAATGCGTACCCCTGCTGCCAATGCCGATATCCAAAGTCCCACAGGAATAAATGAAAATAGTATCGCTAAACCAACAAAAATTATAGCAATCATAATAACTAGAGAAACCAATGTAGCCATTCTTTCTTCCTCCTTCAACTGTTAACTATTAATATCGCCGGTTCCACCAGCGCGACATCCTGTTACACAATATCCTTATACTGCTCTAACAATGACCCTAATACCTTCAACTGCAACTATCTTAATTTTTTCTCCTTTGGTTATGTATTCACCACCAGTTACAACATCAAGTCGGGTACCATCTTCAAGTACAACCGTACCAGAAGGACGAAGCGTAGTATACGCTGTCCCTAAGCTTCCTATGTAGTGGCTCAGGTCATTTATCTGCGGAATATAGCCATCCTCTTTATTATACTTTGTACTTAGAATTAAGCGATCCCATAATTTGCGTTTCCGTAAAACTTTAAAGCTTAAGAGAACTAATACTATCGTACCAACAATAGCAAATATTAGCGAAATAATACCAGTTTCCCAACTAGGAGCCGCCAATATTATACTCACTAGCATACAGACAATACCTCCAATACCTGGCACACCAAAGCCCGGGACTATAGCTTCAACTCCCAGCATAATTAGACCTAATAAGAACAATAATATTGCTTCCCAGCCGGTAAACCCGGCCATTAAATTACCTCCGAAATACAACGCTAGAGATAAAAGTCCTACTGACCCGGCAATACCCCAACCAATCGTAAAGACTTCAATAATTATACCAGCTATCCCTATGGTTAACAAAAAAGGTGCTACATAAGGGTTAGTCACAAAACGTATAATCTGTTCAGATAAAGAAGGCTTTATCTCTTTTACTTCTGCCTCGGATAGTTCCAGATTAGCCAGAAGCTCCGCCCTGTTATTCACTATATAATCGGTATAGCCATATTGCTCTGCCTCACGGTAAGTTAAGGTAAGTAGCTTACCTTCATCTATTATTCCCTCTATCTTTTTATCACGATCAACCATTGCTACTGCAATATCAGTCCTTCTCCCATTCACCTCTGCGGTAGCAGCCATCTCTTTGGCAAAATAAGATACAAATTTCTCATCGGCTCTCTCCATACCAATGCGTGGTTCAGCTGCCCCCATCGTGGCACCAGGCTGCATGGCAATCTGTTCGCAGGCGAGGGTAATTAATGCCCCGGCAGATATTGCCCCTCCTTTTACCAAAGCCGTTGTAGAGACAGAACTTCTAAGGACCGTATCTCTAATTTGCATGGCTGCCTCGACAAGGCCTCCGGGAGTATCTACTTCCAGTATAACCATTGATGCCTGCACTCTTTCAGCTTCGAGAAAGCTTCTCTCGACAAATTTCGCCTGACCGGCATCTACTGTCCCTTCTATTGAAATTACATATACCGTATCGGCTGGTTTTGCTGATACAATCGGAGCAAATAAGACTAACCCCATTACAATCAAAAGAACTATACAAAAACTTTTTTTCATTACTTCACCTACTAGTTAATATTTTACCTGGTAATCTTTAATCCACTTCCTCATATTTTACCATATAGATTCAGATAGCGAAAACTCTACTTTACCACTCGGATATTAATTAGAGAAAAATTAACATTTTGTTCGTTGTCAAAAGGTTGTTTCTTCGAGTATAATGAACGTCGTTGTTATAATATTTTTACATTTACTGGTTTTTATTAAAAGAGGTGATTTAAATGAAAGCTTTAAGTATTCGCAATCCAATCATACTGTTTGCTTATACAGCCATAGTTCTCGCTGCTCTGCTCTGTATATGTACGCTTTACATGGAAAACGATATGCTTTACATGAAAAATGAAACTATGGAGCAAGACATCATAGAATGGCAAAGAAAAACACAAGAGTTGAATAATGAGCTAGAAAAAATAAATAGATTTACACAAAACTATGGTACATCTCCAGAAGTT
This sequence comes from Firmicutes bacterium HGW-Firmicutes-12, assembly GCA_002841595.1. Lineage (GTDB taxonomy): Bacteria > Bacillota > Peptococcia > DRI-13 > PHAD01 > PHAD01. Next base: position 23,942 of record PHAD01000022.1, on the reverse strand, counting down.
GCAGCCGCTGTTTTACGCGAAAGTGAGTTGTTCGATATTGAACCTGCCATTATGTTCGAATTGATCAAACTCGAAAGTGACTTTGATGCTAACGCCGTTAGCTCTCACGGAGCTATCGGACTGTGTCAGCTTCGTCCGTTGACAGCGAGGGAATTATCAAAAGACCTAGGAGTTACATACTCAGACGATATGCTATATGATATAGATTACAATATCATGCTTGCTGCATACTATCTCTCTACGCTCTTAGAGACTCATAACAACGATTATCACAAAGCCCTTACCGCATACAACAGAGGGCCCACCGGTCTGCAAAACTATATTGCCCGGACCGGTAGTGCTATAAGCTCATATTCTTCCCGCATATTTAAAGAAAACTTGGCTTTCGTCGCGCAATAGGCGCTAACGGAAGCCTTAGTTGCACTTATACTATAAAAAAACCTGCCTAGTTTATTACCAGGCAGGTTTTTTTTATAGTTCACCATTTATAACTTTTTTCACGATGTCATTTACTGCTTTCCCATCAGCTTTTCCTTTAGTTTCCGGCATAACTTTGCTCATCACTTTACCCATATCCTGAGGGGATTGAGCACCTACATCCGTCACTATTTTTTTCACTAAGGTAATTATTTCTTCCTCAGTTAACTGTCGAGGGAGATATTCCATTAGAATATTTATTTCCTCTTTCAAGGTTTTCAAAACATCAGTTCGACCAGCTTTTTCATATTCCGGCATGGAGTCTCGACGCAGCTTTGCTTCACGGGACAAAACAAGGATAATCTCTTCATCAGTGAGCTCTTGACCCTTTTCGATCTCCTGATTTTTGATGGCCGCTCGAACCATTCGGATAACAGTCAGCCTAAGCTTTCCAGCTTCTCTAGCCTTCATAGCTTCCTTCATATCCACGGTCAGCCTATCTATTAGACTCATATCTAAAGAGACCCCCTATTTAAATTTACGTTTTCTTGCTGCTTCGGATTTTTTCTTTCTCTTTACACTAGGCTTTTCGTAATGCTCACGTTTCCTAACTTCAGAAAGAACTCCGGCCTTCTGACAGGTACGCTTAAAACGGCGCAGCGCACTATCTAGAGTTTCATTTTTACCTACTTTTATCTCACTCATACACTTTTCCCTCCCTCCACTATGACCGTCTTGCTGTATCTGTACTTTGTTCCCTGCAACATATAAAGTGGGACTGGAGCTAAAAATTGCACATTCCTTATTATAATCTAACAAAAGAAGAGGGTCAAGGACTAACCGGGGGGCCAGTTCATACTTCTTCCTCCCAATAGGTGAAAGTGCAGATGATTTACCGTTTGTCCTCCCTGTTGCCCATGATTTAATACAACACGATAACCCTCATTTAACTCCATTTTTTTTGCTATATCACGGATTACCCCATAGATATGTCCAATATTACTTAATTCTTCATCGGTTACGGCCGCTATCCCGGTTATATGTTTTCTGGGCATCACTAAGATATGTACAGGTGCTACAGGTTCAATATCATGAATAGCCAAAACATGGTCGTCTTCATATATTATTTTGCTAGGAATTTCTTTATTAATTATTTTGCAAAAAATACAGTCTGCCATTATAACACCTCCTTACTACACAAATAATTATTGATAAGAGCTTCTTTTAGTAGCTTGTGCCCAAATACAGACCTTTTCTAACTTCCTTTAATTCTACAGGAGCGATTTCTCCTCTTTTCACACTGTTAGAAAAAAAACGTACCTTTAAATAGTTTTCGCTATGACCTTCCCATATTCCTTCTTCGATCTCTTTCTCAGCCAGGACACTCAATACGCGTCCTATAAAACGTTTAGCATATTCAAGCTCTAGTCTATCAGCCAGACACCTCACCTGATGACTTCGCTTTTCTTTTATATCTGCTGATATCTGGTCTGGATAAGTGGCCGCAGGAGTACCTTTTCGGGGCGAATACTTAAAGACATGCATTCCGCTAAAGGCCATTTCTTCAATAAATTCGAGATAATCTTCAAATTGACTTATCGTTTCACCAGGGAATCCTAACATGATATCAGTAGTTATTGCAATATCGGGTACCGCTTTTTTGGCGCGTTCCAATACCTGGCGATATTCCTCTATGGTATAGGGTCTATTCATAGACTGTAATATATCATTATGGGCAGCTTGCAAAGGAAGATGCAAATGAGGACAGAAATTTGCATTGGTTTTCATTAGCTCCAGCATTCTATCGCTCAACTCCATCGGTTCCAACGAGCTTAGACGCCAACGAACATTCTTATTAATCGACAATAACTTGGCTAATAGAATTTCAAGGTTTATATCCTTACTAATATCTCGTCCATAAAACCCAAGGTGAATTCCCGTCAAAACAATTTCCCTAAATCCCAATCCTATTAGTCTATCTGCTTCTTGGAGTGTGCTATCCAAGGTTCTGCTTCGTACATTTCCGCGAGCATAAGGAATAATACAATACGTACAAAACTGTTCACAGCCATCCTGCACCTTAAGATAGGCCCTAGCCCGACCCATTATACTAGCAGTTTCTATTTCTTCAAAAAAACTATTCTCTTGTAAGTCCTCCACATAATTAAGGGTATTTCTATCTTTTTCAATCTCTTCGACTAGATCGACTATACGGTTTTTTCCCGTAGTACCTATAATAAGATTAACTCCTGGAATTCTCTCGATATCCTGCGGGGCCATTTGGGCATAGCAACCCGTTACTACAACCTTCGCTTGAGGATTTCTTTTTGTGCAACGACGAATAATCTGTCGTGATTTCCGGTCAGCTAAATGCGTCACGGTACAAGTATTTAAAACATAAATATCTGCTATTTCTTCAAATTCAACAATATCATAACCCTTTGCCTCAAACAAGGCAGCAATGGCATCAGTTTCATTCTGGTTGACCTTACAACCAAGTGTATATAAAGCTATTCTTGGTGTCTTGTTGTTCATTCCAAGTCACCCCATTGGTACATAATAGCTGTGATCGCAACAACCCCTGCAGTCTCAGTCCTTAAGATGCGGGGGCCTAGGGTTACCGGAATCCCTCCAACTTTACTAAGCCTGCTTACTTCATCTTCGTCTAGTCCACCTTCTGGGCCGATAACTACATATATCGGTTCCTTTAATATTTCATCACGTTTATCAGTATTCCAAGCAGTCTTTAAAGACACGCCTCCTTGCTCCCAAGGTACAAAAAGCTGCTTATTAACCGGTAGAACCTCTATTAATTCCATAATTTTGCTGCAGGGCAGTACTGTCGGAACACAAGTGCGTCCGCATTGTTTTGCTGCTTCCTGGGCTATTCGTTGCCAACGTATTCGCTTTTCTTCTTTTTTCTTACCTTCTAGTTTAAGAACTGTACGCTTAGTTTCCAAAGGTACAATTCCCCTAACCCCCAGCTCTGTAGCCTTTTGGATAATATAATCCATCTTTTCTCCCTTAGCCAGTCCTTGCACCAGCCATATATCAAGAGGGCTCTCCCTATTAAAAAAGCTTGTTGAGGTTATTGAAACTAAAGCTTCGTTTTTTTCAAGTTCTATGATCGTTCCATGCCCTTCTAGCCCTTGTCCGTCAAAGACAATAACAGCGTCACCCACAGTCATGCGTAAAACCCTGGTTAAATGCTGCAGCTCTTCTCCTTGAATAACTGCCAGCCCCTTTTCAATTCCTTCGGAAGCCACAATAAAACGATGCACTAATGTCTACTCCTTTAGCTGAAATACCAAGGCAGTCCAATCTTCTTCATCTTTTTCTTCCAAGAGCTGATAATTAAAACGAACTGCCGCTTCAATTATCTCATCCTTTCGCTCCCCGATTATACCGGAAGCAATTAGAATTCCTCTTTTCTGAAGACATTTCTCTGCTTGGGGCAAAAGCTTTAGTATTACATCTGCTATAATGTTCGCCACTAAGAGGTCTGCTTTTAGTTCGACTCCCTTTAGTAGATCATGTTGCGCAGTCTTAACAACGTTTGACAAGCCATTAAGCCCAATATTTTCCTGGGCCACTCTGACCGCTACCGGGTCATAATCTACTGCTAGAACCTCTTTGGCCCCCAACCGCGCTGCACACATGGCCAGTATACCTGTTCCAGTACCAACATCTAGCACCAACATGTCTGGTTTAATATATTTTTCTAGGTAACGTATACAAAGGCTAGTTGATGCATGGCTTCCGGTTCCAAAAGCCATCCCTGGATCGAGATCTAGGACTATTTCTTCTCCCACAGCTGTATATGGTTCCCAGGTAGGACGGATAACAATCTTATTCCCTATCTTCAAAGGCTTAAAATGTACTTTCCAAGAATTAGCCCAATCCTCTTCATCCATTAATATCTGGATAATTTCATAAGGCTTCTTCTCCAGCCTCCGAGCTATTTCGCCCAATTCGGTCTTCAAATTTTCCAGTTTTTCCGATAAGTCTTCATTGACAGGGAGATACCCCTTAACTATTGAATTTAGCTGCTTATGAGTATCTTTATCCTCAATTACTACCCCGCCCGCTCCAAGCTCGTGGAATACCTCCGAAACAGCCTCAACGGCTTCCGGCTCAGTCTTTACGCTGATTTCCTGCCATTCCATCTTTAATCTCCTAACCTTTTAGACTATCCCATAGTTTCTCAAAAATACCCTTACCCTTATCTTTACCAGTTGCACGGTAATTTTCATCGCCACTAATTTTAGCAAACTGTTGCAATAGCTTTCTCTGCTCATCATTTAGCTGTGTAGGCGTAGCTATAATCACCCGTACATATTGGTCACCGCGCCCACCTCCGCGCAAATGAGGTATACCCTGACCCTTTAAGCGGAAGATGGTTTGTGTTTGTGTACCTTCAGGTATTTTCAGTTCTGCTTTGCCTTCTAAGGTTGGAACCTGTATTACATCTCCCAGGGAGGCCTGCACAAAGGTTATCGGCATCTCCATATGAATGTCGTCTTCCTGGCGTCTAAAGATCTTATGGGGCATGACCTCTACATAAACGTATATATCCCCTCTGGGTCCGCCCTGAAGGCCCGGTTCACCTTCTCCTGTTAATCGTATCCTTGAACCCGTATCAACCCCAGCAGGAATCCTGATGTGCAGTTTACGGGTCTTTCGTACTTTACCTCTTCCTTTGCATTCGGGGCAAGGGTTCTTAATAACATTCCCTTCTCCATTACATTCAGGACAGGTTCGAACTGTTTGGAAATGACCCAAGGGTGTTTTTTGGGTCACCCTAATTTGCCCGGCGCCATTACATTTAGAGCATTTTTCCGGGCTGGTCCCAGGTTTAGCTCCGCTCCCCTTACATTGGGGACAGTTTTCTAAACTGGGAACCTCAATATCCTTTTCAACTCCAAAAGCCGCTTCGTTGAATTTTAGCTCCAGATCAAGACGCAGATCTGAACCCTTTTGTGGACCACGAGGATTTTGTCTTGCATTTCCACCAAAAAAAGCCTCAAAAATATCCTCAAATCCTCCAAAACCACCAGCCCCATTAAATCCACCAAATCCCCCAAACCCATTAGGGTCTGTTCCCGCGTGACCGAACTGATCATAACGCGTCTTTTTATCCGTATCACTAAGGACCTCATAAGCTTCATTTACTTCCTTGAACTTTTCCTCTGAAGTCTTATCCCCCGGGTTTACGTCCGGATGATACTGGCGGGCCAGTCTACGAAAAGCTTTTTTAATTTCTGTTTCCGAAGCATTTTTTTCCACGCCTAGAACTTCATAATAATCTCTTTTGGCCACTGTATCACCTCCATAAGTGAAACTTCATTCAGGTGGAGTTTTAACTCCACCTGAATGTTAGTTGAACCAATCCACTAATACTATTTATCTTCCTCTTTTGCTTCCTCTTTTACTTCATAATCAGCATCAACTACATTGTCCTTATCACTTTGCTGTTCGGAGCCTTCGCCCGTATCAGTATCTTTTGCGTCTGCTTCCTTCTGATACATCTTCGAGGTCAGCTGATACAACTCAGTGGTAAGTGCCTCTGTTTGTTGTTTTATTTTTTCAGTATCGCCTTCCTGTAGGGCGGCCTGTAAATCTTCTTTAGCTTGATTTATCTTATCAGCTTCTTCCTTGCTGGCTTTATCGCCAGCTTCTTTAAGGGTTTTTTCTGTTTGATAGATGAGATTATCAGCTTGGTTTTTTACTTCAGCTACTTCTTTACTTTTTTGGTCATCAGTAGCATGCATTTCTGCTTCCTTCACCATACGTTCAATTTCATCCTTAGCTAAATTCGTCGACGCAGTAATAGTAATATTCTGCTGTTTACCTGTACCCATATCTTTTGCCGATACTTCAAAAATACCGTTGGCATCTATATCAAACTTAACTTCTATCTGTGGCACACCTCTTGGTGCAGGCGGTATACCGGTAAGTTGGAAGCGGCCCAAGGTTTTATTATAAGCGGCCATTTCTCTTTCCCCTTGCAGAACATGTATTTCTACCGAGGTCTGATTGTCAGCAGCTGTTGAGAATGTTTGACTCTTCGAAGTTGGTATCGTAGTGTTCCTTTCAATCAATCTCGTAAACACTCCGCCTAGGGTTTCGATCCCTAAAGAAAGTGGTGTAACATCAAGAAGTAGAACATCTTTAACTTCACCAGCCAATACCCCGGCTTGGATCGATGCGCCCACTGCTACACATTCATCAGGATTAATTCCTTTAAACGGATCTTTACCTATGACCTTCTTGATGGCTTCTTGCACAGCCGGAATTCGTGTAGAACCTCCAACCAATAAAACCTTATCTATCTTGGCAGGATCCAAACCAGCATCCTTAAGGGCCTGACGCGTCGGTCCTACCGTCATTTCCACAAGATCCTCTGTCAATTCGTTAAATTTGGCTCTGGAAAGGTTTAAGTCCAAATGCAAAGGCCCTTCCGCTGTAGCCGTAATAAACGGCAAATTGATGTTGGAGCTGACAACAGTAGAGAGCTCATGTTTGGCTTTTTCAGCTGCCTCCCTTAACCTTTGCAAGGCCATCTTATCATTTTTAAGATCAACACCTGATTGTTTCTTGAATTCATCATTCATCCAGTTAACGATACGCTCATCAAAATCATCCCCACCAAGATGATTGTTTCCACTAGTTGCTTTAACTTCAAAAACCCCATCCCCCAGTTCGAGAATAGAGACATCAAAGGTCCCGCCACCTAAGTCAAAAACTAGAATAGTTTGATCCTCTCCCTTATCAATACCATATGCCAAAGCCGCTGCAGTTGGTTCATTGATAATACGTAAAACTTCTAAGCCTGCTATTCTTCCCGCATCCTTAGTAGCCTGGCGTTGCGAATCATTAAAATATGCCGGTACGGTAATAACCGCCTGAGTCACTTTTTCGCCTAAATAAGCTTCAGCATCAGCTTTTAGCTTTTGCAAAATCATGGCTGATAATTCCTGAGGTGTGTACTCTTTATCTTCGATTTTCACCTTATAATCGGTGCCCATTTGTCTTTTAATTGATTGAATTGTTCGTTCTGAATTTGTAACAGCCTGACGCTTGGCAACCTGACCTACCAGTCTTTCCTCAGACTTAGAAAATGCAACTACCGAAGGAGTAGTTCTGTTGCCTTCTGAATTTGCTATAACAACAGGTTCTCCCCCCTCAATAACTGCCACACATGAGTTCGTAGTTCCTAAATCAATTCCAATTACTTTAGCCATTTTCGGTCCCTCCTAAAATCATCACTTTTTTTATTTTTTTGCTACCTTAACCATAGCCGGTCTAAGCAGTTTATCTTTAAAGCGATAACCTTTACGCATAACAACTACTATCTGGTTATCTTCTTGCCCCTCTTCAGCAGGCTCCTGCATTACGGCTTCATGGACTAGTGGATCAAAACTCTGTCCTATATCTTCGATCGGTTCCATTCCTTCATTCTGTAAAATCTCCATAAACTGTCGATAAATCATCGCGATACCAGAGAATATCCCCTGTACCTCTTCTTCCTGACAATTAAGATTCTCCAAAGCCCGGTCTAGATTATCCACAACAGGTAAAAGCTTTTCAACAAAACCCATTGAAGAGTATCTTAACCAATCTTCCTTTTCGCGCTGTACTCTTTTTCTGTAATTATCAAAATCTGCCAACAACCTTACAATTCGTTCCTTAGCTTCCTTAAGTTCTTTATCCTGGGGATTATCATCTTGGGGAAACTCTATTTCCGCTTCTTCCAAGCCGGCTTCCTCTAGGATTTCATCGACTACCTCTTCTTCGGAAGTATTAACACTGCTGTTATCATATGCATCATTTGTTTTCATACTATCACCACCTAAAATAAGTTACCTTGCTCCATGTTTTCATTATTTCTTGTTTCTTTCTTTTTAATAATTGTATCTATACGCAGGATTGCTTCAGCTACCTCACCAGCTGCTTTTAAAGCATATTTCTTGACCAAGGCCGGGTCATAAACACCCATTTCTATCATGTCTTTGATTTCACCGCTATCACTATCAATTCCTAAAGAGTCTTTACCGCTTTCTACCTGAGCTGCCGTAACATCCCCTAGTTTTTCTAAAGGATTAAAGCCTGCATTTAAAACTATTTGCGAAAAAGGCGCCTTTAGGGCAGTTATCACACAATCAATACCATAGGCCGCCATACCTCTTTTTTCTTTTCTCAGTTCCTCTACTTCACGGGCAACAGCCAATTCAACTGTTCCGCCGCCAGCTATGATACCCCCCTTTACTGCTGCCTGCACAGCTGATGCAGCATCTTTAGCAATACGTTCTCTTTCACCGACCACTTCCTCGGTAGAAGCTCCTACCAGAATAGTAGCCTGTGCTTTACCTTTTCCACCTATCAAACGAACATGCTTTAATCTTTCATCATAAAAAGCTTCTTTTGCATAACCTATGTATTTATCAAGCTCTTGCACATCTTTTTTAAGCGACGTTCGTTTTAACGTTTTAGCACCGCAATGTTCTGCCGTCCGACGCAATTCTTTGTTCATCACGCGCTGCAGAACCAAAACCCCGGCATCAGTTAGTATTTCTTCAGCCCTATCATGTACACCCCTATCAACCAAAACCATATTGACACCGAGTTCAACAATTTTTTGCAAGTTCTGGTCAAACTCCTCTTGCAGCTTAATGTAACGATTAAATCCGGCCTCCGTGCCTAAAGCTTCGTCCTCTATTTCCTCTGGTTCAAGGGCATCATCTATGATTAATAACTTTACTGTATTCAGTTTTTTGGGCATCTCGGCATTCAAAGGCTCCTTATCAATAATTACCCCTGAAATAACCTGATTATCCGCACCTTCATAAGCACGTACCATATCCGCCAATTTAAAGTTACTATCTCGTATTTTTTCTTTTCCTATAAGCTTAGCCGCATCGATTACTAGCTGTGCGATGTCCTTATAACCGCGTCCGGCCACCAAGGCTGTATCCAATAAAACAGGGGCATCCAGATCTGTTACCTCCTGAGTTTTTTCATCCAGCACAGTCAAAGCCTTGGTAATACCGGAACGTATACCTTCAATCACCTTGATAACAGGCACGCCTTTTAAGACCTGGGCTACGCCCTCGCTGATGAGATTACCGGCCATAATTGTGGCTGTAGTGGTGCCATCACCGATTTCTTCTTGCTGAGCTCTGGCAGTTTTTATGAGCATTCTCGCGGCCGGGTGGTTCACATCCATTAAGTCCAGGATTGTTACACCATCATTCGTTATAACTACGTCACCTAGCTGATCAACCAGCATGGTATCTAAACCCTTCGGACCGAGAGTTCCCTCAACGGCCTGAGTGATAGCCCTAATGGCATTAGCATTTGTCATCAGGGCCGCAAGTCTTTCCTCAACCTCCGAATTCTGTGTCACCTGCTGTTTAGCGCTCATAGAAACCTCCTATATTGAAGCTTGTTACAGCTTGTTAATGCCTTCTTTTAAAGTGTTTGTCAAATATTCCACAATGCTCACTGCCTTGGAGTATTCCATCCGAGTAGGTCCCAGAAGTCCCAAGGTTCCAATAAGTTTCCCATTCATATGATATGTGGCAGTAATTAAACTACAGTCCTTCATTACCTCATGTCGGTTTTCAGAGCCTATCTTGACCACCACACCATTTTCTTGATCCGGCGAAAGTACTTCTTTGAGAATATCCTTTTCTTCCAATAGTTCTAAAAGCGACCTAACCTTATCGATCTGTTTAAATTCCGGCTGGTTTAGAATGTTCAAAGTTCCGCCAAGAAAGACCTTCTGAACCTGATCCGATGAAAGGGAATCTTCTATCTGCTGCATAAGATACTCCAAAAACTTCTTACGATCAGCCAGATGAGAGAAGATAGTCTTCATTAAGCTGGGGCGCCATAGTTCCAGAGCTAAGCCTCGCAAATGTTCATTCAAAAGAGCCGTAAATGAAGCAAATTCCTCTTCTTTTATTGATTCGGGTACATCCACAACGCGGTGTTCGACATGACCATTATCCAATACAATAACCAAAACGGCCTTGCCATTCTCAATAGGCAGGAGTTGAATGTATTTTAGACTATTCTTGCCAAAAAAAGGCGACAATACAAGTGCTGTATAATTAGTCAACTCTGACAAAAGCTTTCCTGTAATCTGGATAAGAATTTCTGTTTCACGGATACGGTTTAACAGTTCACTACGGATTAGGTTCCGGTCAGCATTGGCAACAGGCTCCTTCTGCATTAAACAGTCAACGTAATAACGGTATCCCGATTGTGAAGGCACTCTTCCCGCTGAAGTATGCGGCTGTTCAATAAAGCCCATCTCCTCCAAATCCGCCATCTCATTGCGTACTGTAGCTGAACTTACTCCAAGGTCATATTTGCGGGCAATGGTACGAGAACCAACCGGGTCTGCGGTAGCAATGTAATCCAAGATGATTGCATTCAGGATCATCCTTTTACGTTCATCCATTTTCATAATAGAAGCTACCCCCTTGTTAGCACTCTCCATCTTTGAGTGCTAAAACTTTCTATTTAAAAATACCACTTGTGTTTTTTTTTGTCAACGAGGACATACTGATTTTTCATTAGTTTAAAAACTCCATAAAAACAAAATTAGCCAAGAATAGTCCTTTCTTAGTCAATCTTATCTGCTTATCATTTTCAAATAATAGCCCCTCGCCTTTTAATCGTTTAATCACAGTGCCGAAAACACTTTCAATAGCGATACCGAACCTATTATAAAATACTTCTTTTTCCACTCCGGTGAGTAGCCTTAAACCAAGAAACATATGCTCGGACATTGATAGTTCCCTATCAATCGGATCCTCTTCCCTAACCGGTTTTTTTCCTATCCTAAGAGCACCTCTATATCGGGCAAGGTCATGTTCATTACTATAGCGCACCCCACGCCAATATCCGCTTGCCCCAGCTCCTAAGCCTAAATACTCACAATTTTGCCAATAAACCTTATTATGTTTACTCTCCCGGCCAACTTTGGAAAAGTTGCTTATTTCATAATGACGGTAGCCGTTTTTTGTTAAGTATTCAATCGTTTCCAGAAGCATCTTTTGAGCCATTTCTTGCTCAACATCAAATAGTAAGCCCTGTTCGCGCCTTAAATAAAAAGGTGTGCCCTTTTCTATATTTAACTGATATAAGGATAAATGCTCCGGCATAAGCTCTACAGCTTGCCGTAAGATCTTTCGCCAAGCAGCTATATCCTGCCCTGGTAGCCCATACATTAAATCAAGACTAATATTAGTAAAGCCTATCTCTTTCGCCAATTCATAGACCGTATAGACCTCTTGTAGAGAATGAATGCGGCCAAGCGTACTTAAATCTTCAGGTGCAAAGCTCTGCACCCCCAAAGATAAACGGTTGCAACCACCTTTTTTAATAAACTCTAACTTTTCGCGTTCAATCGTCCCGGGATTCCCTTCAACTGTAATTTCTGCTTCTTCTGCAAACTCAAAAATATGCTGCAATGAATCCAACAAGTAAAAAAGTTGCCCACCTGATAAACAGGTGGGAGTACCTCCGCCTATATAAAGAGTTTTTATTTGTTGTCTATTTATGGAAAATTCCCGTTGATAAATTGCAGCTTCTTCTAAGACGCTTAGTACATAGTCCTCTATATTCTTTTGCTCCAGACCGTCCTCACCTTGCAGGGGATACGAGACAAAATCACAATACGGGCACTTCCTGATACAAAAGGGAATATGCACATAGATGCCCAAACTCATAATTGCCTCACTCCTACTTATCATCCAAGCTTAATACAGCCATAAAAGCTTCTTGCGGGATCTCCACACTACCAACCATTTTCATCCGCTTCTTGCCTTCTTTTTGTTTTTCGAGCAACTTGCGTTTTCTGGTAATATCCCCACCGTAACATTTATCTATTACATTCTTACGCATGGCTTTGATCGACTCTCGAGCGACGACTTTATTGCCTATGGCAGCCTGCACTGGTACCTCAAACATATGTCTTGGTATCAAGCTCCTAAGCTTCTCAACCATAGCCCTGCCTCGATGATAGGACTTGTCACGATGGACAATAAAAGATAATGCATCCACGACCTCACCATTAACTAGAATATCCAGTTTGACTAACTGCGCCTCTTTATACCCACTCAATTCATAATCCAGTGAAGCATAACCTCTCGTCCGCGACTTCAACTGGTCAAAAAAGTCATAGATAACTTCACTTAAAGGTAGTTCATATTTCAGCATAACGCGATTAGGGGAAAGATAATCCATGTTGCTAAAGGCTCCGCGCTTTTCCTGAGAAAGTTCCATAACTCCTCCAATATATTCGCTTGGCACCATTATAGTCGCCTGAATATAGGGCTCGAAAATAGTTTCTATCTCTTGTACAGTCGGAAGCTTAGTAGGATTATCGATTTCTATCGTTTCCCCATTTGTTTTTAGTACCCTATATACAACACTTGGGGCCGTAATCAAAAGTTCCAAAGAATATTCACGCAGGAGCCTTTCTCGAACTATTTCCATATGCAAAAGCCCGAGAAAGCCGCAGCGAAAACCGAAGCCTAAGGCTACCGAAGTTTCGGGTTCATAAACAAGTGAGCCATCATTAAGCTTAAGCTTCTCCAAAGCATCACGCAAATCCTCATAATCACTGGTGTCTATCGTATAAAGACCACAATAGACCATAGGCTTGATTGTACGGTATCCGGGGAGCGGAGCATTAACTGCATTATCAGCATTTGTAATAGTGTCGCCTACCCGAGTATCCTTGACATTCTTTATGCTCGCTGCCAAGTAGCCAACCATGCCGGCTGATAATTCCTCAACACTGCGCATAGCAGGAGTGAATACACCCACCTCCGCAACTTCAAAATCTTTGCCCGTCGACATCATTTTAATCTTCATATCTTTAGATACTTTCCCATCAACAATCCTGATATAGGATATCGCCCCTTTATAAGGATCAAAGTGCGAATCAAAAATAAGTGCTTTCAACGGAGCCTCTAGAACTCCTTGCGGAGGCGGCACTTTTTCTATAACGGCCTCAAGTATTTCTTCAATACCTATACCCTCTTTAGCTGAAGTCAATATTGCTCCACTGCAATCTAGCCCAATGATATCCTCAATCTCCTGCTTCACTCTTTCCGGTTCTGCACTTGGTAAATCTATCTTATTTATGACAGGGATTATCTCTAAATCATTTTCTAAGGCAAGATAAACATTAGCTAGTGTCTGCGCTTCTATTCCTTGCGAGGCATCAACTACAAGTATTGCGCCCTCACAAGCCGCCAGACTCCGAGATACTTCATAGGAAAAATCAACATGACCTGGGGTATCGATTAGATTCAATAGGTAAACTTGTCCATCCTTACTTTTATATTCCATCCTTACGGCTTGTAACTTTATGGTTATACCGCGCTCTCTTTCCAAATCCATCTGATCAAGTACCTGCGCTGTCATTTCTCGAGCAGATAAAGAACCAGTTTTTTCAAGCAAGCGGTCAGCCAGCGTTGATTTCCCATGGTCTATATGTGCTATAATACAAAAATTTCTGATGTTTTGCTGACTCATCTAATCCTCCTAAATTTACAACCTTTGCCTAACATCTTAACGCAAGGCGGGTTGTTTGTCATCTCTTGGGAACTAATCATCCTAAACTGGCCTAATGCTTTGGCGTAAATCTTCTTATTACTAGTTTCTTAGCCAGTTCACCCTCCTCCATTTTTAGAAGAAGTGCCAGAATAACAAAGACTACTGCCCCTACACCAATGCTGACTAGCACTTGAATTAGCTGTCCTGTTTTTACACTGGCATTCACAATACCCTCCATAAATGCAGCAGTTTTATATACTGCTAGTCCCATCAGAGTAGAAATGCCCAGAGTTTGGAAGAAAGAAAAAAGCATTTTCTTCCCATCAATAGAACCTATCCTAATTCTTAATACCAGTAAGAGTCCTACCATATTAACTATTCCTGCCAGGGAATAAGCCAGAGCCAAGCCTCCATGAGCAAGATACTTAATAAGCAGGAAGTTTAAGGCAATATTTATTAATATTGTAAATATCCCCACCGCAACCGGAGTTTTGGTATCCTGGATCGAGTAAAATACCCTATTTAATAATTGAATGGCAGAATAGGCGAAAAGTCCAATACAATAAAAGAATAAGGCGAAAGCTGTGGCTTGTGTATCTTCTGGCGTAAACAGCCCTTGCTGAAAAAGGAGACGAACGACCGGTGTTCTCAGGGCAATCAAGCCAATAGCAGAAGGCAATGTGATAAAGATAATGGTACGAACTCCTAAGGACATGGTCTTTTTAAATTCAGCCCTTTCTTCACGTGCAGCATGTCCAGTCAAAGTAGGAAATACTGCTACAGCAATAGCTATCGCGAACACACCTATCGGCAATTGCATTATTCTTTGAGCTGCCCGCAATGCCGATATCATCCCTTCAGGCAGGGTAGAGCCAAGGTTCTGGTTGACAAATAGATTAAAGTGAGTTACTGAAAGACCTATCAAGACAGGTAAAACCAAAGTGCCAATTTTTTGTACCCCGGGATGCTTTAAATCAATAACAAATCTATAACGCAAACCTAGCTTTAACAGGGCCGGGAGCTGCACACAGAAATTAAGAATAGCTCCGGAAACGACCCCGACCGCAAAACCCATTATGCCGATATATGGAGAAAGAATGAGCCCCACCACAATAATCCCGAGATTATATACTACTGCACCTAAAGCAGGTGCAAAAAAATGATGATATGAATTAAGAATACCCATAGAAATACCGTTTAAGGCCATAAAAAAAGTCTGCAAAAACATGATCCTGGTCATAGTTACCGTCAACTCCAAGTTCTCCGGAGCAAAGCCAGGCACAAGAATATATATCAGGTTAGGAGCAAACACAAAACCTACTGCAATGCCAAAAAGCATTAAAATAATAATAATATTAAAAATCGTGCTGGCAACAAGCCAGCCCTCTTCTTCCTTTTTCGTCGCAATAAAGCTAGAAAACACAGGAATGAAAGCCGAGCTCAAGGCCCCTCCCACCAACAAATAATAGAGAAAATCAGGTATAGAAAAGGCCGCATTATAGGCATCTGTAAAACTATTTTGACCAAAACGGGCATAAATCACCATATCCCGTACATAACCTAAGATACGAGACAAAGTCATCGCCACCATCAATAGACCTGCAGCTTTGGCTACGCTTTTTCCACTAGACATATATACACCTTCAAAGTTCTAAAACATTATCAATAACCAATATATTCTACATTATTTTCGCAGTTTATTCAAATATTCCTTTGTATCATTATACTTTATTTCAACAAAGAGCAACACTCTAGAGAGGATATTCTTTGTTCCGAGCAAAATTCTTTGCGGTTCAAAGGTTTTCGCACTGATATGGGCTTCTAAGCCCAGTAGTTGAACCACAAACAAATCCTGTTCAAACTGTATATCCAAGGGGTCATTTCCGGACCATAACGTCATATTCTTCATGTTTTGATGCGTTATATATATACCGCCCCACATCAACACTAACGCCATAATCATAATCAGGGCTATTTGTTTTCTGAATAAGAGCATTTTCCAATCCTCCTCTTCATTAAAATGCCCCTTATTGTTATGATTTAATCTTTTTCCATTAAGTCATCTATTATTTCTGCTAACACTACCGCGGAGTTTGTGGCATCCTCTTGTGTATTTAAGTCACTACCGAACTCTAGAAGTAATGCTCGCGGATGAAGGTGTTGATTATAGCGACGATCTTTTCTGACCCTGATGGCTTTTATTAGCCCCGGGTATTGTTGATTAGCCCTATCCTCCAATTCTTCTGCGAAGGCAAGATTCTCTTCCCAGTGTTCATGTTCGGTCCCTACTACGATCATCACCTTGGCATAGCTTTTATTACCAATCTTTACAAGTGTATCAGATCGTGATTTTAACCCAGCATCCCGATGAATATCCAATACCAGCTCTACTTCTTGATATCTTTTTAACAGCTGCGAAACAGTACTCATAGAGTTTATATAAGACTTTGCAAAATCGGGATAATCATGAATAACATCACAATAAAACGTTTTAATTGCATATTTACTCTCAAGGGTTTGCGAAAGCACTTTTGATACTGTAGCTACACCGGCATTCTTACCCTCTAATTTTGAAACTCCGTCTGTGGGCTTATACGCTTCCGCATTATGCGTAGTATAGATTAAGACCCTTGGCTCTCCCTTCAACTGTACCGGGGAGATCTGCTCCTCGGGAATAACAATCCAGTTATTTATATCTTCATCCTGGCCGGGGAGGTAATAATCCTCTTCGCCCCCCTCCTCTTCAATAATTCGCGCGGATGAGAAGAGGGAACCTGTTACTGCTTGATCATAAGCAATATTTAATTCTGTTCCGATAATACCCTCAGGATTACTGGAATCAAAACCAGCAATTATATAAATAAACCGCTGCACCCAATAATCTGGTAATAGCTGCTCCTCCAGATTATTGTTTGCCAGGGGTAATGCTTCTGCGATTATTCTGGTATAATTATCAGCACTAGGTACTACTAAGCTGTATACACTTCCTTTGTTCTCGGCAGAGCTTGTAAAAGCTAGTAGCATCAACACTAATACAATAAAGTTTACAATAACAAAAAGCTTGACCCCCATATGTACAGAAAT
Source organism: Firmicutes bacterium HGW-Firmicutes-12 (assembly GCA_002841595.1). Classification (GTDB taxonomy): domain Bacteria; phylum Bacillota; class Peptococcia; order DRI-13; family PHAD01; genus PHAD01. Next base: position 6,863 of record PHAD01000022.1, on the reverse strand, counting down.
ATTAAACCATCTTCTCTTAAAAAACATGCTCCCCCGCCCTTTCCCTAATCTTTAATTTATATGAACAGGGGAACATTAATATAACACCTTACCTTAATTCCGTAGGAATAATCGCATCCACTAAACCAATCACAAAGGAAGCCAATAATGCACCAATTACACTCGCTTGTATACTCCCAGGAACAATGTACTGGGCTAAATAAATTACAACAGCTGCAGATACAAACCCTGCTATACCTCTAGCCTGGGGTGTAGCCTTCTCCCCTAGCAACTTTTCGGCTCCCCAGCCCAATGCAGCAATTACCACCGCAGCAATAAGTGCTCCTGTGAAACCGTCTACCGACATACCCGGAACGACCCAACCCACTACCATTAAAACAAGCGCTGAAACAACGAAACGGATAACTGCTCTTATCATTAATCATCACCTCCTTTTCCTTATTTAGGTTAAACTTTTCTGCTCAATTTTATTCTCAATTATTCCTTGCCTTTTCTGGATAATAATGATATGATTCAGTTCGTGAATTTTTAAATTACAAACTGATTTTAAATCTCAAAGGAGGTGAACTTGAACATGGCAAATATCAAATCAGCTATCAAAAGAGTACAAATAACCCGCGTTCGGACTGTCCAGAATGCTGCATATAAATCGATGATGAAGACTTCTATCCGCCGTTTTGAGACATCTCTTAAAGATAATAATGTTGAAAACGCTAAAGTAACTCTCTTAAAAGCGCTTCGAGTTATCGATAAACTCGCTGGTAAAGGTATCATTCATAAGAACATGGCCGCTCGTAAGAAATCGCAACTTACGCGCAGATATAACCAAATAGCCAGCTAAATACTTAATTGAACCACAAAATGGCTCTATCTAAATGGAAATTTAGATAGAGCCATTTTTTTATATTTTATGGAGGTAGATTAATTTATACAGTCAATACACTTACGCCCTGCTTTAAGTAATTTGTAAGCGGTTGTCCCATGTATTTTACATCAATACCCAATTTCTCAAGGTCTTCAGAAACCCCATACATGTCCGAACAACTCTTACAAGCTTCTAAGACCACACCGGCTTCTTTCATTTTTGCTATATATTCTTGTAACTCTTTGTCCTCAGATAACAGTTTGCTTGAAGGACCCCATACAACAAGTGTTACATCCTCCCACCAGCCTTTAAATTTAGCATTATATGTGTACATAAAGGCCATCTTAAGAGCTACTTCTTTGTCTCCACTAGTCCAAACCGTAACCATTTTATTTTTTTCCATAGCAATCTCTCCTTTTAATTTATTCCTTTATCTCTTATTAACTAAGTTGTACACGTTTACTGTTCCAGACAAGGGGTATAATGCAAAGTATTAGTGACGCGATAACGTATACAAAACTTTTATCAATAAAAATATAAACCATGGACATAAGGCAAGAAAGGAGTATTATCACCTGTTCAAGGGGAAGCAACTTGTTTTTCCACACTCTGTTGAAGAAAATAGCCAGTGTGAAAAATGCCAAGCAAATTGCAAGAACAGTAAAAATCAATGCAGATACGTTGTCGTATTGTAATAAAATCGCAGGACTATAGACAAAGAAAAAGGGCAAAAGCAACGATGGAAATGCCGCTTTCCAAACTTCTATGGCTCCATCCTTGTATGCGCTACCGGAAAGTTTACAGGCAACCAATAAGCCTATCCCTATGGGAGGTGTCAAATGAGAGAGAAACGCAAAGAACATGGGGAAAAGGTGTGCTTGCAAGGTTGGTAAGCCCAGTCTGATTAAAAGGGGTGATAATACTGTTGCTACTATAACATATGCCGCTGGCGTGGGCACAGCAGTACCCAACAATATAGCAGTAATCATCGTAAAGATAAGCAAAAGGAACAGATTATTCCCAGCAAGACTGCCAAAGAGGACACTGAGTTTTAGAGTAAGACCTGTTACTTCAATCGCAGCCACTGCAATTCCTATAACAGCAAGAATAATTGCTACATTAGCTCCCGTTATAGCTCCTTCAGCTAACTTATCTCTAACTTCGAGCCAGTCAATTTTGGTCTCTTTGCGTATTCCCGAAAGGAGTCCTAAGATAACTACGGTAACAATACTCCAGAAGATAACAGTCATCAAGGAATAGCCCATTATTAGCATTGCAACTAGCATGCCTAAGGGAATTATAAAAAGCGGGGCGTCCAGCAAAAGATTTTTTGTATTGACATCAATTTGTAACGTAGTAAGCTCAAGCTTACGGGCATTCAATTCAGCATATAAAAGAAGCATTACAAAATAAATCAAGGCTGGTAATATAGCAGCTTTAGCAATCACTAAGTAGGGAATGCCCGTATAAGCAGCCATTACAAAAACTGTTGCTCCCATAATAGGTGGTAAAAACTGACCTCCGTTAGAAGCAGCCGCCTCAATAGCAGCGGCCTGAGATGGCTTGTAACCCGCTTTCTTCATTAAGGGAATCGTGAATGCTCCTGTAACAGTAATATTAGCTACCGTACTACCGGTTATTGAGCCCATGAGTGCACTAGTAATTACAGCTAATGCGGCCGGACCGCTCCTCAATTTTGAAGCAGCAAGATTTCCCAATTGCATAATAAATCTTAAACCTCCAAAAGCATGTAAAACTGACCCGAAGATGATAAAGAGGAAAAGATAATTTGCTGATAATGCTAAAAGGCTTCCATAAACTCCCCATGGAGAAGTAACATCTGTAGCCAAAAGAGTAATAGCACGTGGTAATGAAGTCGAACTAGCTTTGAGCATTCCCGGAATATGCTTACCAAAAAGGACATACAGGAAGGCAATTATGGAAAATATGGGGAATAGCCAACCATAGGACCAACGAACCAGTGTAATTGCTGTTAAAGCTGCTATTAAACCAAATACTAAAGCAATAAAGGGAGGATAACTAGGATCCGATAGAATCATATCATAACCAAAGAAAAAGTAGGCCGTAACAAGGATAGAAGCAAGAAATACAATAATACTAGTAGCTATTTTTTTAGGGTCTTGTGTTCCGCGAAGTCTAGCCCATGCACATAAGGACATGGCAAAACCAAGGTGGATTATAGCATGAACCGTTGGTTCAAAGGGAATTACTCTGATGTAGTATAGTTGATAGCCGATGAATAAAAATACAAGTGCATAAAAGACATAATCTATCCATTTTGCAATTTTTGTGGTTTGATCAATGCCGCCTTTTATACTACCACCCCTCTTCATAATTAATTATTACCTTCATCATGTATTACGGGCAATAATTACTATATTACGAAATATTGCCCGTAACCAAAGATGTCAAATTTTACTCAACAAAAGTTTTTAAATCCATGCCAATTTCTTTATAAAACTTTAGTGCACCGGGGTGGAACATAGCTTGACGCTCTTGGTCATCTGACCAGAATGACATAGTTAGGAATTCGGGAGTGATACCCTTACCCATTGCATGGTAGGGTACAAAATCTCCATCTTTAGCAGCTTCATAAAGGATGCGCGTGATTTCATATACTACATCTTCCGGCATTTCGATACCTGCCGACCAGTAAATCGGTGTGCTAACATAGGCCATATCTTCTGTTTGGGTGTCCCCTAGAGACTTTGCCGGAGCTACCATTCCCAGTGCGGGAAGTGCGCTCTTACCTACAAAGGGATCAGTAACACAAGCCTCTTTTATAATTTCTAAGGCTTCTTTTGTATTACCTTGATTAGGATAATAAAGAGTTCCTCGTGCTCCAAACTCCATTAAGTTTGAACTGAGTGCATATTCATTAGGATAGTAGAAGTCAAAGGGAAGTGTTCCTACAACAGCAGCACCATCACGTAATGCTGTGAGTCTATCGCCGGTTCCTCCATGGATAATCTTATAATCTTTTGCCCCTGCTAAGTCGAGCATATTCCGAAAGATAAAAGCATATCCATCTGGAACATCTCGCGGAAGAGCTACTGTTTTTCCTGAAACATCAGCTAACGTCACTATACTGGAATCTAAAGTGACGAAGGTTTCATTAAGCATAGATAGCATGCCGATTTGTAAAGGCATATACTCTCCTTCGCCCCAAACAGTTGCACCTGGCAACATTGTTACGTTCACATGGGTTCCACGCATTGACTTATCATCACCCATTAAAACACGTGTATTGTCGGTTACTCCTGCTGTAGCTACTACTTCAGCTGTAAGCCAGTCAGATTCTTCATTAATAAAAGTAGCTAATGCGTGCGAAAGTACATACCAAGTATCTCCTGGGCGTCCTGCAGCAAAACTAACGTGAAATGGTTCTTTCTTCTCACCACTCTCTGAAGGTGCCACCTCTTTTGGCGCGGAGCTACATCCAGCCAGGGTCACCATAACTAAAAGCAAACACAGAAAAATAACAAGAATTTTCTTTTTCATTAAATTTCCTCCTTTTTAGTTTGTTTATATTTATAAACAATAGTTGATTCTTATTTCTACAGGAATGACTTTTCCAGGGAACGTGCTTTTTCTACACCAACCATCTCGTAAAAATCGTTAAAGCCTACCATTCTATCCACATAATCCTTGGTGCTGTCTGTATCCTTCAAGCATTGGAGTAAGTCCTGCATTGACTTGGTAGCAGCATAAAGGGTAGAAGCAGGATATATTACCAGCTTATAACCCATTTGTTCTAATTCCGTTGCTGTTAAGAACGGTGTTTTCCCAGCTTCCACCATATTTGCCAAGAGTGGTTTGTTAATCGATGCAGCCACTTTTTTCATTTCATCCACTGATTGTGGAGCTTCAAAGAATATGATATCTGCTCCTGCTTCGCTATAGGCTAAAGCACGTTCTAGTGCATCATCAAAACCATTAGTAGCTCGGGCATCAGTTCTGGCAATAATGATAAAATCCTCCGAAACTCTTGCCTGGACGGCAGCTTTAACTTTTGATACCATCTCTTTCTTTGAAACAAGCTCTTTTCCTTCCATGTGACCGCATCTTTTAGGTATAACCTGATCTTCTAACTGGATAGCAGCCACACCACTGCGTTCATATTCCTGCACAGTCCGAATAACATTCAAGACCCCACCGTAACCGGTATCCCCATCTGCGATTAAAGGAACGTTGATGGCAGATGCCATATTCTTTGCTTGTATTGCCACTTCTGTCATAGACATTAATCCGATATCAGGTGCCCCTAGTACACTAGCGGATACGCCATAACCGGTCATATAAACTGCCGGAAAACCTGCCATTTGTACAAGTCTTGCTGACCAAGCATCAAATGCTCCCGGCGCACGAATTATTCCTGGTTGGTTCAACATTTCACGTAATTTTTTAGTTTGCATGTTAATTTCCTCCTCTTTATGCTTGGTTTTTGATATAGGATGCAAGTCCTCCTGCATTAAAAATTTCTAGTATGAATTTAGGGAAAGGGGTAAAGGTATACGTTTCGTTCTTGGTGTAATTTGTAATACAGCCTTTTTCCCTATCTACCGATATTTCATCCCCTTCTTTGATCGACCTTACGGCAAGCGGTGACTCCAAAACCGGTAAGCCAATATTAATCGCATTACGGTAAAAGATTCTGGCAAAACTTGCTGCAATCACACAATTAATTCCTGCCGCTTTAATACTGACGGGTGCATGTTCCCTTGAACTACCACAACCGAAATTACTACCTGCGACAAATATATCCCCTTCTGAAATATGCGATGCAAAATCATCTGATATACCTGCCATACACACTTTAGCAAGCTCTTCTGGTGTAGAGAGTGTTAGATACTTGCCTGGAACCATTAGATCAGTATCAATGTTGTCCCCGAATATAAAAACTTTTCCCGGCATTATATCACCTCCCATGGGCTAACAATTCTTCCCCTGATTGCTGAAGCTGCAGCTACCGCGGGCCCGGCTAGATATACTTCGGATTTCGAGTGCCCCATTCTACCAACAAAATTCCGGTTTGTAGTAGAAAGACACCTTTCTCCCTCAGCCAGTATCCCCAGATGACCTCCGAAACAAGGACCACAACTTGGAGTTGATACAGCAGCTCCTGCTTCAATGAAAGTCTCAATTAAGCCTTCTTTTATTGCCTGTAGATATACTTCTTGCGACCCCGGGATGACGAGGACACGAACATATGGATGCACTTTCTGTCCTTTGAGGATAGCTGCAGCTTCACGCAGATCACTTATTCTGCCATTAGTGCAGGAACCTATAATAACCTGGTCTATCGCAACATCTGTTACTTCGCTTACATTTCTCGCATTGGAAGGCAAATGGGGTATAGCGACCTGAGGCTCCAGCGAAGAAACATCAAATTTAAATACATTTTCATAAATGGCATCTACATCACTTTGAAATAATTGATAAGTTCGTGTAGATCTTGATTTTGCGTAACTATCCGTCTTTTCATCAGGTGAAATGATACCATTTTTAGCCCCGGCTTCTATCGCCATATTACACATGGTAAAGCGTCCGTCTACCGAAAGCCCATCTATCGCTTCTCCTGTAAACTCCATTGTCTTATACAAGGCTCCATCTACTCCAATTTGACTAATCGTGTGAAGAATTAAATCCTTGCCTGATACAAAACGGGGAAGCTTGCCTTCATAAATAAACTTAATACTTGCTGGCACTCGAAACCAAATCTCTCCTTTAGCCATACCTGCAGCTAGATCTGTACTTCCGACACCAGTTGAAAATGCGCCCAGGGCTCCGTAGGTGCAGCTATGAGAATCCCCTCCGATAATCACATCTCCCGGCAAGACATGACCTTTTTCCGGTAAAAGGACATGTTCAATCCCCATATTACCTACATCATAGAAGTATTCTAATCCTGTGTTTCGTGCGAAATCACGGCACACCTTACTTTGCTTGGCAGCATTAACATCTGAGTTAGGCACGA
>PHAD01000180.1 GCA_002841595.1 Firmicutes bacterium HGW-Firmicutes-12 | reverse complement strand
TTATTAAAGCGTCCCGCTGTAATCCATTTTGGATTTATTCGGCTACCGCCAATAATAATGTCCTTATATACAGTGGACTGGAACGTCCCATCCCCATTGCCCATCATGATGGAAACTTTGCCGCTGACTGTATTAGCCACGGCCAAATCCTCCTTGCCATCATTATTAAAATCCCCTTTGGTGATTCCATAGGGCTGACCGACGGAACTATAGTCCACTTTCGCTTGAAAGCTAACCTCCGGAGGCGCTGCCATTGTACCATATGCTGAAAAGGCCAGAGGAATATCAACTTGACCTTCAGGGGAGTCAATGCACAGTTCACTTAGAGGTATAGCAAATTCATAAGCCTTATGTTGATATTCCACTCTGGGTGTATAGACGAAACCCGCCTTTCCCCATTGTGTTTCTTGTACCGTAACCTTATACACCTTAACTCCCTCTGGGGTTTTTACATATACCTTAGCGTAGTCCTTTGCTCCGTCCATGGTGTTGTCAGGCGTTACGTCAAAGGTCACATAGAGGTTTTGGTCATCATTCCTAACCCATGTATAAATAGTCCCTGGCGGATGACCAGTACTAGGAAGAACGAACTCCTCCATGAAGGGTATTTGCAGAGCTACCTCTTCAATACTTCCATCCACTATAATACGAGCTAAATCTGAATTAAGACGATAGCTGTAGAAACTGGCATTTTCAGTGATAGTCTGATACATGTTATCAAGAGGAAACTGAAAGGGAATTTCACTGATCCGCTCTCCCTCAATTCTTCCTGTAACACTCAAAATGCTACCTACAGTGTTCTCAAAAATGATTATCATACCTGTTTCATTTATATCTACCAAATCATAATCCTGTCTAATTATCTTCTGTACTATTTCTGATTGCCCTAGTACCTGGATGGGCATTTGATCGGCTAAACTAACAGCATCCAGATGACCAGCTCCACCGCCAATTTTTGTTAGCTTTATATCAACAAGACCTTCCAGATCAGATATATAAGCTGTCAAATCTATTTCCTTTGTCTGCAATTGTTCATTAAAAGTAAGACATCCTGCATTGGCCCATACACCATTTACATTCACATAAATCCCTATATCACCATTCCCGCTATACACATCCTGAGGAGATGCCTCTAGGAAGTTTCCCCCAGGAGTAAGGATAAGTAATCCTATCATTATAAAAATGATTAATCTTCGAAAATTCTTCATTCTAATCACCCCCACTTTTCATTTATTTACGACTGTGCTTTTACTTATAACACTCCGTTTTATATATGTGATTATAAAATCTAGGGGGTCTATTTAATGCTGACTTGTTATTTCTACGATTCGATTACCTCCAAAATATGTCCAGCTACCTCTTTGACCGTTAGTAACAATCCAGTCACCGGCAAAGGTATTTCCATCTGCAGAAAGCTGTACTTCAAAATTGCTGGCGAAGTCACTCTCAGACCATCTACCGCTCACGCCATCACCAGATACCGTAGCTGTTATCCTTCCGCTCCACCCAGGATATGTTCCCGTCACCTGACTACCATTCTGGGTAAATGTAACCATTCCCCAATTAGTGTTCCAGGTTCCGCTCCAATCGGCACGTGCTGAGAAGTTGTAACTTCCGCTACTATTTATGTTTAATACGGTTGGCGTTAATACATAACCTCGTTTCTCAGCTCTTACCTGATAACCTACCCCTTGGGTAAAGCCTAACTGACTGAACCTGCCATCAGCTCCTGTGATTACGGGAGCTGGAGGATTTCCTGTGCCCTGTGATTTTGTAAAAGTAATTGAAACACCACTAAGGGGCTGAGCGTTATCCATAGTAACCTGCCCTGAAACGGCATAGGCTGATCCTGCGGTAAAATCTAGGTCGCTAGATATATTGCTAAAAGCCCGATTTTCTGGAGTAAACACACTATTATCTTTACCAGGGGTTACCCGATATTCTGTTCCGTCCTGAAAACCGCTTTGGCTCCAGTGTCCCTCGCTATCTGTTATTACCGGTTGGGGAATGCTGCCAGTGCCCCTGACTTGGCTAAAGGTCATGGCTACCCCAGGCAAAGGTTGACCATCAGCCCCTGTTGCTTGACCGGAGGCAGTATATCCCAAGGTCACCTGACAATTAAGCGATATATTTCTACTATCAACTTCAAAATACGAAGGGGTTAGGACGTAAGACGTCGCTCCAATCCCAATTGTTCTCGCTAATCCAGGCATAGTATAACCAGCACTAGCAGATACCACAGGGGTGACCCGATAGATCGAACCATTGAAGAATCCATCCTGTTGCCACTGACCGTTTGTATCCGTCATAACGGATACCGGTACATTTCCCGTACCACTTACGCTAGAAAATTCTATTTTTACTCCCTTTATTGGGAACTCTCCCCTTGGTGTAAGAACAGTAATTCTACCACCAGCAGCAAATCCTGATACAGCTCTGAAGTTCAAAGCTGTATTCGCCCTGCTAAAATCCTTAGAATCCTCAATGAATGAATACCCCTGCCTTTGAGGAACAACTCGGTAAGTAGTCCCCGTAGCAAAACCCTTTTGATTCCAACGTCCATTAGCATCGGTAGTTACACTACTTGGTGTACTGCCACTTCCTGCAAGGCGAGCAAAATTGATTGTTACTCCTGCTAATGGCTGACTGTCCTGTGTTAACACACGACCAGAAACATCGTACCCCGTTCCGGCAATAAAATCTAAGGCTGTATTGGCTGCACTGAAAGTCTTGTAGGCCGGATTTACATTTAACCCTTTTCCTTCGGGAGTTACTACATATGTTACACCTGGAAGAAAATCAGTCTGGGACCACCTTCCCTCGGCGTCTGTCTTCACAGCTTCAGGTACTGAACCTACCCCTGTTAATGTTTTGAATCTAATGGTCACATTCGCGACTGCACTGCCATCAGCCCCTGTCACCTGACCGGAGGCAGTAAAAAATGAGGTAGCTGTGAAATTGTATCTATCACCGGATTTCTGAATTAAGAGATTCCTCTCTGTAAAAATATAGGCCGTTTTTTGAGGTGTCGCACTATATTTGGTGCCTGTTTCAAAGCCGGTTTGCTGCCAATTACCATTTGAGTCCGTGGTCACAGCTATTGGTACAACTCCCTCCCCTTCCTCTATGGTAAAATCCACTTTTACTCCAGAAACGGGAGATCCATCACTTGTAGTAATCCGGCCGGAGGCACCAAAATTTCTACCATCAGTTTTTAAGATCAACAAATACTTTGACCTTTGATCTGTTTTCGAGTTAAGTACCTCTTTATACCCGGTAACAACATATCCACCGTCTTGCCCCTGAAGGACAGCATTTATCACATAGGGACTACCTGTATTATTAAGCATATTATAGTCGCCAATACTCATTTCCCATTGCGTGTTACCCAAATCATCTGTCTTGGCAAGCCAGGCG
>PHAD01000021.1 GCA_002841595.1 Firmicutes bacterium HGW-Firmicutes-12 | reverse complement strand
TGCCGAACAAGGAAGAAGTATCATAGCAAGCTTCTTTCTTCCCACTTTATCGGAAAGTTTTCCCCAGAAAACACCTGCCGGAACCGCTGTTATTGCTACAAGTCCCGTATATAGGCCCGCCTCCAACAACGAGAAACCTCTTTCCACTTTGAGAAATGTAGGCCCCCAGGTTACTGCTACCCAAAAGCCGTAAATTGCTGTAAAGGTTGCAAAGTTAATCAACCACAAATCCTTATCCATTATTATCTTTCGATACTGCTGCAAGCTAGGCCGGCCTTCCCCTCTTACATTAGGCATTTTAAAATAAAAGAGGATAATTATTAGAAAAGTAGGAATGCTCATTACAATAAAAGGAGCTCTGAAGCTACCCATTGCTTCGTAGATGGGACCACTGACTACCATTCCGGTCAACAATCCGAGAGCCATACCCACCCCAAGCAAACCAGAACTAAAACCGAGACGTTCCGGTTTAGTTACCTGCAATATCGTACCGTAAGCGGCCGGATAAAATCCCCCCGCACCCAAACCATGTAAGGAGGCAAATATTAAAAGCAGGATATATGTTTTTCCAAAAACACCGAGTCCAAGCATACCAAAAGCAGCGATAGAAAACATGACCATCAGCACTTTCCTCATCCCCAGACGGTCGCCCATTATACCTGATGGTATCTGCATCAGTACATAAAAAAGGAAATACGCACTGGTTAAAGCTCCTGTTTGAGCTGATGACAGGCTCATCTCATCCCCTATTACAGACAAAAGTGGATAAAGGCACGTCCTATCCGCATAAATAATCGCCCATCCTAAAATTAGCACAAACAGCATATCTTTCCTGCCTTTCTAAGCTGACTATATTATATTAATAATATATAGATATATTATATCAATTCTAATTCTTTTACGATGTATTTTTTATGCTATTGTGCGGATTTCTAATAATGATATCCTTGTTTTATGCTTTTACAATTCCACACAAAGGGCAATTCTGAAGTGAAAGAGGCATTTCCAGCCCACAGTCCTCTAACAATACCCTATTAGTCAAAATCTCTGCAGCGGCACCGTCCGCCATAATCTCGCCTTCTTTAATTATAATAATCCTCTTACAGGTATCAAGCACCATATCTAAATCATGACTTGTGATTATTTTTGTATGTTCAAAGCTTTTTAGTAAACCTATTACTCTCCGTCTAGCTTGAGGATCCAGCGCTGATGTCGGCTCATCCATTATCAATACATCCGGTTGCATCGAAAGTATAGAGGCAATTGAGGCTGCACGTTTTTCTCCACCTGACAGTTTATAGGATGCTCTGTCCTTCAAGTGAGTTATTCCAACTAGTTCTAACGCCATATTTACTCGACTTTCAACCTCATTTTCGTCAAGCTTGTAATTTCGTGGTCCAAAGGCTACATCATCATATACAGTTGGCATAAATAACTGGTCATCCGGATCCTGGAAAACCATTCCTAATCTTTGCCGTATCATTGGTAATGTCTTTTTTGTTACACGAACATCGCCCACCAAAACTTCTCCAACATCCGGAAATAGAACTCCCATCAAGAGCATTAGTAAAGTTGACTTTCCAGCACCATTCGCCCCAATGATCCCTACAGCTTCGCCATGATGGATAGTGAATGATATATCCTTTACTGCAACGTGTCCATCCGGATATGAAAAACGCAACTTCCTCACCTCAAGTTTGTGATGACTCATTTTATTTAATCACTCCTGTAATCAATAAACCTATCAGCATAGGTATGTTGTAAATTCTAGCTATAATAAAAAAAAGATTCCATCCTACCAAATAGATACAATCTCTGAAACTAACTGGGGTAGGTTCCCCTGTATTATACTCCCCTTCAAACCCTCTCAGACTCATTGATTGGTATATCCGTTGTGCTCTTTCAAAGGTCCTAAGGATTAATTGTCCTGCCAAAGAGCCCCAAACACTTCGATGTATCCCCTTTTGTCTAGGTGCCCTCAATGAATAAGCCCTCATCATCCTTAAAACCTCTTCTATCAATACAGAAATGTAACGGTATGTTAATAATAACTGTAGCACAAAAATCTTAGGAATCCTAAGCATTCGCAGCGCTAAGGCCAGCTTATCCATTCCAGTAGTTGCAATTAATAAAATACTAACTGTCACTGTTAAACCGCTTTTAATAAGAATTGATAAAAAAGTAATCCATCCTCTGGAAATAGCCATTCCACTTAGCATGACTGTATAATTATCAAATACCGGATTTAATATCCCAATTCCAATGATTAAAGGCTGCACAAGTAACACTCTTTTCATAATTGGAACAAGTGGCAATTCCGCAAACGCAAAAATTAGCACAGGATAGAAAACATACGGTAAAAGACTGCTGATCTCATATTTACCATATGACACAACAGCAGTCACATATACTAACGTTGTTAAAAGCTTAACAAGCGGGTGAATTTTATGTATTGTGGTTTCTTTTCTTGCTAGATCATCCAAAAGCCGCATATTATAGATTGAATTAACCATATTAAACATATTAATCTACTCCACTGATGCGATAATTTTTCTTTTTTTGCTTTTAACAATACTAATAACCAATCCTATAAACCCAGCTAAAGCAAGAGTTAGGGTTCCCCCTACTATACCGGAAACGCTTGTTCCTGCCTTAACGGCAGGCCATGCTTCTTCTTCCTGTATTACTGCTTTTTCAGCATCCCCGCTTTCATTGGACTTAAAACTATAGTCAGGTAAAAACGCTGTCTTACTTTGTATTGCGGCTAACACTTGATGAATTCCATTTGGAGCTGCCAGCTCTGTTGTCCCTGCTGTTTTTTCCATAGACCACTCTAATCCATCAGGATTTGCGGAGGCAAACCAGGAAAACGCACCTCCAACAATGAGTATAGCGATTAGAAATCCCGTCACTACTTTCTTAATTTGTATACTACCAAGAGCTTCCCCAATAAAGGCTTTCTCTAATATTTCCGGTCTGGCTTTCCACACATAAGTAACTACCGCAGCGGTCACAAGCCCTTCAACTACCCCTATTGCTAAATGTATTGGCTGCATTAGCAAGACGAAGGTTCCAAAAGGTAGCTCAGTCTTACCGGATAGAAAAGTTTCAAGTACAACGCAAAAAGCTCCCATTTGGAGACCAATCACAGCCGTGATCATTGACCCCACAAAAATATTCTTAGCAGTACAACCTTTACGTGTAATCCATTTATATACTAAAGGGTACGCTAGAAAGCAAGTAAAAAATCCAAGGTTAAATACGTTACAACCATATGCCAAGAGGCCTCCATCACCAAAGAACAATGCTTGTATCAATAAGATTGAACCCATGGTCAAAAAGCCCGCATAAGGTCCAAGCAATATTGCCAAAAGTAATCCTCCCCCGATGTGTCCACTTGAACCAGTAGCAGGTATAGAAAAATTAATCATCTGTGCTGCAAAGACAAATGCCCCCAATACCCCCATTAAAGGGATTTTCTTTTCATCCATATCATTTTGTATCTTCTTAATTGAATAAGCTGCAACTCCAGCAGTAGCAATCAACATAGTTCCGCCTACAACCGGCGAAATCAAGGCATCCGCCATGTGCATAAAATCAACTCCTCTACAAAAATAAAATGACCCATGAGGGGGGTGGCGTGCTTGCATAACCCCTTCATGGGTCTAATTTCTCTATTTATTAACATGTATTGTGGTACTAGAAACCTTCATGGTTTCTTCATTCTTAGGAAAATATATCACAGATCAATAATTCTTGTCAAATACCAAATTGTTCTCCCAGTTATTCCCGCATTGCTTATGAATTGAAAGTATGATATTATGTAATTCCTTGAAAAAGTATTAAATAGTTATTTTCAATGCACATGAGTATGCTGGGTAATCGCGGATATAAATGCCGAAAGGCTGTATCTGAGGAAAGTCCGAGCTCCATAGGGCAGGGTGCTGGGTAACTCCCAGTGGAGGAGACTCCAAGGAAAGTGCCACAGAGATATACCGCCGATGGCCGTTTTACGGCACAGGCAAGGGTGGAAAGGCGAGGTAAGAGCTCACCAGCAGCCAGGTGACTGGCTGGCTAGGTAAACCCCACCTGGAGCAAGACCGAATAGAGGGGCAATGGAACGGCCCGTTCCGCTCCCGGGTAAGGTCGCTTGAGGTGACGAGAGATCGTCATCCTAGATAAATGATTGCCACCCCGTAAGGGGAACAGAACTCGGCTTACAGGCACACTCATGTGCTTAAAAACTAAAACGCTCATTATGAGCGTTTTTTGCTTTTGTTACTATAGTCCGTCAGGGTTAGTTTTTTAATTTACTCCATAATGCTGATCCTATACTGCCAATCATCACTTGCGCATAGCTGTGTTCAAGTATTTCACGAAAGGCATCTACTACTTTGTCTATAGCCTCTCTGCTCACTGTAAGAGGAGGCTCCAAACGAATTACATTAGGGTTATTCAAGGTATAGGCAGTAATAATCTGATATTTATTCAACAATTCCCCTGCTACTAATGAACCGAAATACTCGTTCGTTAAACTATTGATCTTTCCAGAAGATAGCTTCTCCCAGATACCAGAGGTAGGCTGATTAAACTCGATTCCTACGAGCAAGCCTTGTCCCCTTATCTCCTTTATTAGACTACTTTTATCGTTAAGAGCCTTTAACTGCTCCAGCAGATACGCACCCTGTCGAGCAGCCTGACTAGGTAAATCTTGTTTAATAATTGCTTGCAGAGTGGCAAGTCCAGCAGCCATGGCGAGAGTGTTGCCCCCAAAAGTGGAGGTATGCAGAGCATACTTATCCATACCACCATAGACTGCATCCCAGATCTTTGGCCTAGCTATGTAAGCTCCGAGTGGAAAAACACCACCACCTAGAGATTTGGCTAGACACATAATATCGGGGGTTACCTGGTCATGTTCACTTGCAAAAAGGTGGCCTGTCCGACCAAAACCGGTCTGTATTTCATCAACTATTAGTAGGGTTCCATAACGGTCACATAATTCTCGGACTCCTCTTAGATAGCCTTTCGGAGGAACTTTCACGCCGCCTTCCCCTTGCAGAGGCTCAACAATAAAGGCTGCAACATCGGAAGATGAAAGGTGCTCCTCAAGCTCTGCCAGATCACCAAAAGGTATGCCCTCACAGCCGGGTAGAAGCGGAGTAAAAGAAGCCTTATACTTATCGCGTCCCGTTACCGAAAGAGCACCAAAGGTCTTACCGTGAAAAGAGTTATTGCAGTAAAGCATTTTGGGTCGCTCGTGATTATACGCTCGTGCTAACTTCAAAGCCCCCTCTACAGCTTCAGCACCACTATTACAAAAGAAAACCCTTTGGAGATCACCTGGCGCCAACAGCGCTAGATTTCGAGCTAGAGCAGCCGCTAGCGGATTAAGTGAGGCTTGTAGTAGATTGGGACGTTCCATGACTCTCCTTATTGCCTCTAAAACAGACGGTGGATTATGCCCCAAATTCAAGGCCCCATAGCCTCCCAAAAAGTCCAAGTATTCCTTACCCTCTGCATCCCATACCGAGACATCCTGAGCCCGAACAAACTGCTTGTCAAAATTAATCAAAGCCAAAACTTTAGTTAATCCGGGATTAATGTATTCACGATAATAATCACGAGTTGCCTGTCGATTAATATCTAAGGCCTCTTCCAACGAAAGCAGCTCTATCCTATTTGCAACTGCTGCCTTACTCATTTAAATCACCCCTACAATTTTTCCTTCTGGTATATAAGAATACGCCCGCAACTATCACATATATGCAACTTTTTAGCTTCCTTAATACGCACTTGTAAAACCGAAGGGATAGAAATATTACATCCTGAACATATCTGTCCTTTCAGCAAGGCCACCGGATTAGAAGGAAATCTTTTAGTTGTTTCAATGTATATACTTAACACTTCCGGCTTAAACATTTCCTTAATCTTTTTTTGTTTCTCCAGAATGCTTACTAAATCACTTTCTAACTGGTGATTCTTCTCTTTATATATCTTTAAATCAATATTATAGGCCCTTTTCATATTATTAATACTTTCCTTAGTTTCTACTCTTAACTGCGTTAACTCATCAATAAGATTTGCCTTTTCCAAGTAAAGTGTCTCAGCCTTGGCAATTTCCTCCTCCATTTTCTGAACCGACTGTTGTAGACTTAAGAGTTCTTTAAGAGAACCGCCTTGTGCTCCATATAGCCTTTCTCTTGCCTCTTCAATTTTTTCGTTCAATGCAGCTGTCTGTTCTTCAACTTTAGCTACTTTTCTTTGCATTTCTGTTATCTGCTTTTCTAGATCACTACTTTGTTCTTCCGCTTGTTTAATCTCCTCATGCAAATTTGTTAATTTTTTAATTAAAGGCCTAAGCTCTTGTTTCTTATTTAGTAAGTGTTCTTCAGCTAAAAGTTCTTGTAACTGCAATAATAGGTTTTCCTGTTTCATAATCGCCCCCGCCTTTCTTCAAGATACTTTCCAAGGATACCTCATAAAATAAAAAATAAGTGAAAAAGGATAGGTCTTATTCCTATCCTTAAATATAACAAAAGGGATCGGTGCTAATTTGCGAAACTACAATGCTTACTTCCTTGTGAAGCAGTTTCTTTTCTAATAGCTGCGCCAAAACCGAGATCACAGGCTGCTCCGTTGCAAAATGACCAGCATCGACCAAACACAAATTGTTGGCTAAGGCATCCTGCGCCTCATGATACTTTATATCTGAAGTAAGCAATATATCAGCCCCGGCAAAAAGAGCCTGTGACCAATAACTCATACCACTTCCTCCACATACAGCTACTTTTTCAATTTTCCGGTTAGGGACCCCACAGTATCTTAACTTCTCTATTCCTAGACATTCTTTAGTATGAATAACAAACTCCTGCAATGAAACCGGCTCAGTTAGTCTCCCTATTCTACCTTGTCCTACGATTTTACCCTCGTTCTCCAGTCGATACACATCATGAGCTACCTCCTCATAGGGATGAGCCTTTATCATCGCTTTTACAACACTTGAAAGATGTTCCTCAGGAACAATCGTTTCTAGTCTGATTTCCTCAACCTTTTTCAGTTCACCATGAGTTCCTAGAAAAGGTGTAGCACCTTCCTGTGGGCGAAATGTCCCGATACCATTCACTAAAAAAGTACAATCAGAATAATTTCCTGTCCAGCCAGCCCCAGCTTGTAAAACCGCAGTTCGAACCTGCTCGTGATAATCATTAGGCACATAAACTACTAGCTTATAAAGCCTTTGCTTCCAAGCAGGAGAAAGGACTTCCACATTCTGCAGTCCCAATTTGCCCGCTAAAACATCATTAACCCCACCCCATACGGCATCAAGGTTAGTATGCATAGTATATAGAGCCATTTTGTTACGTACAATTTGTGATATTATATATCCATTTGGCTTATCCGTACGTATATCCTTTAGCGGTTTAAAAAAAGGGGTGTGATGAACTACTAGCATATCTGCTTCAGCTGATATCGCCTCATTCAAGACGTCTATGTTTAAATCGAGGGAAACAAACACCCTCTTCACAGGCTGAGCCGGATTGCCTATCTGTAATCCAATCCCACTATCCCAATCTTCGGCAAGCTTTTTGGGGGCAAAGTTTTCTAAAATGCTTATTACAGACTGGCAGCTGACAGGCATATAAGCAACTCCTTTATCATATTTTCTTTTTTCCTAAAGAAGTGCATCTTTTCATCAACTTCCTTGTTTTTTGATTTCGCTAGTTGTTTTAAAATCTCCTGCAAGCCGTTCAGCTCTTTTTCCAATAAGTCCGGTAATAAGGGATGCTTTTTCTCTATCAGAAGCGGCCCAAAACATAGCTCACTTTGACTTAGTGTCCTGGATTTTCTTTTTTCAGCAGCAATAATTTCAAAAATACGCCTATCTTCATAAATAAGCTCTTCATCAATAATAGTCCATCCATTCTCTTGCAACCAAATACGGATAACCTCCGCGTCGGTCATGGGCTGAAAGATAACTCGCCGAGCCTCGCACACCACCTCTGGCGAGCCGTTTAGTATTTCCGTCATTGTGCTCCCGCCTAATCCGGCAATTACCAGCACCTCTACTTCATGCGGTTTAAGCGGCTTAAGACCCTCACCTAATCTAAGATCAATATAGTTCTCCAGTAGATAATTACTGATGTTTCTCCGTGCAGCTTCAAAGGGCCCTTCATTCATATCAATAGCTATCACAAAAGGCGATATTCCTTGACTTATTAAATAACAGGGTAGAAAAGCATGATCCGTTCCAATATCTGCCGTCCTCATACCCTGAGGTACCATTTTTGCTAAAGCTTGTAGTCTGTTAGATATTCTTAACATATTTTACCACTCCTATGCTTAATCTCTATATATGTAAAGATTTGCACTTATACTATTTTAGGATAAAAGCTTATGCTTTCTTATAGTGCAAAAAAACCCTGCCTCATTATAAGACAGGGTTCTCTTCTCCTTATGGTGGGCGATGACGGGATCGAACCGCCGACATCCTGCTTGTAAGGCAGGCGCTCTCCCAGCTGAGCTAATCGCCCGTGGTGGGCCCACCTGGGATCGAACCAGGGACCAACCGGTTATGAGCCGGTTGCTCTACCGCTGAGCTATAGGCCCATTTGCCTCCCGAAAGCTTCTACTGGAGACATAGAATATTGTATAACAATTTCTCTGACCAGTCAATACCTAATTCAATCCAGGTAGTCTTTTAATTTACGGCTTCGACTAGGATGCCGCAATTTGCGCAAAGCTTTGGCTTCAATCTGACGAATTCTTTCACGTGTAACGCCAAATTCCTGTCCTACTTCTTCTAAAGTACGCGCTCGTCCATCATCTAATCCAAAACGCAGTCTAAGTACTTTCTCTTCTCTTTGGGTTAGCGTTTCTAAAACCTCTTCGAGCTGTTCTTTCAGAAGTATAAAGGAGGCGGCTTCGGCAGGGGCCGGTGCATCTTCATCTTCAATAAAATCTCCGAGGTGGCTATCCTCTTCTTCCCCTATGGGAGTTTCCAAAGAAACAGGTTCTTGCGCGATTTTAAGAATTTCTCGGACTCGCTCCACTGAGATATCCATTTCTGTTGCTATTTCTTCCGGGATAGGTTCGCGTCCCAATTCTTGCAAGAGCTGACGTGAAACTCGTATCAGCTTGTTGATGGTTTCAACCATATGCACAGGTATACGTATTGTTCTGGCCTGGTCAGCAATAGCTCTTGTGATTGCCTGCCTGATCCACCACGTAGCATAGGTGCTAAATTTATAACCCTTACGATAGTCAAACTTCTCCACGGCTTTTATCAAACCCAGATTACCTTCCTGTATTAGATCAAGGAACAGCATGCCACGTCCAACATAACGCTTAGCAATACTAACAACCAAGCGCAAATTAGCTTCGGCCAGGCGGCGTTTAGCCTCCTCATCCCCCATCTCCATAGCCTTAGCCAAGGTTACTTCCTCTTCTGCAGAAAGTAGGGGTACTCTGCCAATTTCCTTAAGGTACATCCGAACAGGATCATCAATCCCAACACCTTCTGGAATTGAAAGGTCTATTTCGACCTCGTTTTCACTATCGGAGGCTACATCGATCTCTTCATCATCCGTGTTTTCCTCCAATGAAACAATATCACTGGAAGCAGGAACAACATCTATTCCCATAGCGTTTAATTGTTCATACACCTCATCTATTTGGTCCGGAGTCATTTCCATTCCCTGTAATGCTAAAATGATTTCATTATAGGTTAAGACTCCTCGCTTTTTACCCTTTTGGATAAGGTTTTTGACGCCATCAATTTTCAGTTGTTCTAATTCTTTTTCAGTTTTCAATATAAATTACCCCCCTTCCGTAGGGCTGTGGCCAAGCTATGCTTTTCCTTTACCAACTGTTGAATGCTAGCCATTAGCTGCAGTACTTTTGTGGCTTCTCCTTGTTTCTCCATATCTAACATCATGTTGTTTTTATGATTAATCTGCTGTTGTAGTAATTCCAATCTTAAAAGTACAAGGCAATCTTTATATATTCTCTTCCAGTCTTCGGGAAGCTCGTTTTCAAGAAGGATTTCCGCTAAAACCTTTTGCGAAGCACTATCTCCAAGCAAGGTTATTAAATCATTTGCTTTTATATTATGACCAGACTGGCGAATTACATAATGATTTTGATAAATTTCTTTTAATAATGCTATCTTAAACAGCTCTTTTCCTCCGTTTTCTTCAACTTCTCCAATCAACTCCGGGTATTCCAAGGTCAGTTTGATAAGAATTCTCTGAGCTTTTTCCTGAGCAGAGAGAAAACGAACTGTCTTACTATTTTCTTTGGGTGCTTCTTGATATGATACTGCTTTCCTTATTTCAGCATGGATCGCCGTTTCTGGGAATGATAACCTTTCTCCTACCATTTGTATACAGGCCTGACGAGCAATCGGACTTTTTGTTTTAAGAATATCCGGTATAAGCTCCTGAACTACCTGAATACGACCCGAAACTGTCTGAGTATTGAACTGCTCCATTAATTTAATGAGTTTATATTCTAAAAGATTGTGGGCCCGTTCGACTATTTCTGTAAAACGCGCCCTACCTTCTTTTCTAATAAAATCATCAGGATCTTTCGAATCCGGTATGGATACCACCGAAATGTTGCAACCTTGTTCTTGTAGGGTATCTAATCCCCGCAAGGTTGCCTTTTGTCCCGCATTATCGGCATCAAAACATATAAATGTATTATATGTATACCGCATAAGTAATCGAACATGCTCCGGTGTGAGTGCTGTACCCATTGTCCCCACAACGTTTGTTAGTCCATTTTGCCAAGCTGTGATTACATCCATATAGCCTTCCATTATAATAACTCGATCCTGTTCACGAACGCTACCTTTTGAAAGATGAAGACCATATAGTTGTTTTCCTTTAGAAAACAAAGGTGTATCAGGGGAATTAAGATATTTGGGTTGTGAATTATCCAGAACTCTTCCCCCAAAGCCAATTATTTTTCCGGTTTCATTAGTGATGGGATACATAACCCGATTGCGAAAACGGTCTATTAGTGTTCCCTTTTTAGATTTAACTGCAAGTCCTATGGTAAGCAACTCCTGCTCAGTAATATCTTCCCCTCTTAGGTAATTTGTTAGCATATCCCATCCTGCAGGGGCATAACCAAGCTGGAATTTCTCCAGTACATCAGTCTTTAGACCTCTACCCTGTAGATACCGTAGTGCTTCTTTTCCTGAGGAATCATACAATAATTGTTCGTAATACTTCGCCGTTTTTTCATTGATATCAAAGTATCTTTTCATTAATGAATCGCGTTTGTCTTTTTCCGGAGATACTGCGATGTTAGGAAGTGCAATTCCGGCCCGCTTAGCCAAATGCTCAACTGCTTCGGGAAAACTCATTGCATCCTTTTCAATAAGAAACGAAAAAACATTTCCACCTTTACCACAACCAAAACAATGAAAAATTTGCTTATCCGGCGATACAACAAAAGATGGTGTCTTTTCTCCATGGAAAGGACATATTCCAGTATAATTGCGACCCTGCTTTTTTAAAGGTACAAACTCGCCAATAACTGCAACAATGTCTACCCGGTGGCGAAGGTCATTAATAAATTCTTCAGGGATTTGACCCGGCATGACCTTATTCACCACCTTACCTGTGTTTGATATTTTTTTCGCCATATACACTCATTTTTCCTGCTTTTTCGCAAAATATAAACTACATGCTAAAAACTATCTGTTTCAATTACGAACGATTACCATCAGTTATTCGTTATAAAAATGTAATTTCCTCTTTTTTAATCTTGAACTTTTATAACTAAATGATAAAAACCAAATATCTAAATATAATCATGGGGCAGAACTTTTTCTTTAAAAGATGCAATACAATAGTTATCTGTCATTCCAGAAATATAATCAGCTACACCACGTTCAATACCTTCTGTTTCAACTATCTGACGGTAATAATGCGGAAGCTTTTCAGGCTTATTCAGATAATAATCAAATAGATATTCAACAATATGGGCAGCGCCTTGCCTTTGCTCTTGACAATAGTGCCCCTTATAAACTTCGCCAAACATGAATTTACGAAGACCCAAAAGAGCTTGCTCTATCTTTGAACTTAGACTCACCTTTTTTTCGCCATTATTCATGTTTATTCGACTTATGAGCACAAGATCATTTACTAGAGTTCCTATACGTTCCCCATGAGTTTTTCCCAATACACTTAAGAACTCGCAGGGAATATCCTCAAAAGCTAAGACACCTGCCCTGATGCTATCATCAATATCATGCTGTACATAGGCAATCTTATCGGCATAGCGAACCACCTGACCCTCCAGCGTTCCGCATGAATTCTCTTCCTTGCCAAAACCACTGTGTTTTAAAATCCCATCCAAGACCTCGTAGCTTAAGTTCAAGCCGGGCCCCATGCTTCCTTGTTCTATCAAAGTCAATACCCGAACACTGTTTTCATTATGTTTAAAGCCTCCAGGAACAAGTTGATCTAAGACCTCTTCCCCGGTGTGAGCAAACGGAGTATGACCGACATCATGTCCCAAGGCAATCGCCTCTATTAAGTCCAAATTAAGACGGAGTGCTTTACCTACAGTTTGGGAAATCTGATTAACCTCCAGTGTATGAGTTAATCGTGTACGATAGTGATCATTCCCTTGAGCTATAAAGACCTGTGTCTTATGCTTTAATCGTCTAAAGGATTTAGAATGTATGATGCGATCTCGATCGCGCATATAACAAGTTCGAATTATATCAGGTTCTTCGTCGATTGTTCGTCCTTGTGTTCGGTTAGAAAAGGCCGCAAAGGGACTTAAGGTCTGTTGCTCCAACGCTTCGATTTCTTCACGAATTAGCATTTTTATACCCCTATAGACGCAAATTTTTAGTAGCTACAGCTACTTCATAGATACGTTTAACCATAATAACTACTCTTTCCTGGGCTTGCTTATCTTCTTCAGCCGGTTTCTGCGCCGCCACACCAAAATGACCGCAATCATGTTGCGCTTGTCCAGGACCGACTACTGTTATTCCTTGTACCATCATCATTTCTTGGATAGTACGGATAGTATTTTCCTGCCCGCCAAATCTAGATGCGCCAACTGTAATTACTCCCCCAATAGTATTAAGCAGCTTCTTTTCTCCCCTTAGACACCTTGTTTTATCCCAGAAGGCCTTGAGTTGCCCAGTTACACTACCAAAATAAACTGGAGAACCGACAAGTATGCCATCAGCTTTTCTTAAAACATTAAGTGCTTCCGCTAGAGATGTATTTAAAGCGCATACTCCCCTACACGGATTTGAACAAACAGTACAAAAAGGTTCTTTAACTTCTTTCAATACCTCTGCTGCATGAATTATCTCAGTTTCAGCTCCCAATTCCCTGGCTATCGCCAAACCATTATTCAATAGGTATGCAGTATTTCCTTCTTTGTTTGGACTACCATTGATACCAATAATATACATATTTTTACCCCCTTGGGTTACCACCTGCCTCATAAGATAATATTTAATTATTTACTGATTCTTTATTACTCTTTTTACCCATAAAATCCTCTTTTTATATTAGCTAGTGAATAAATACTGTAATTCTTACTTTCGTGATATATCAGTACAATAAATAAGAAAAAACTTTATATTTTTTTAAAAAAAAGCTTTACATTTAATGTATAAAGTAATATCATGTTTCTATAAAAAGAAACGCTTCTATGCAAAGAAACATTAAAGGGGGAGGAACATAAATGTCTAATCATGATGAACTCATCGAAGTCTTTACCAAAATTGATGACTATGAAAACATGCAAAAATTATTTAAAGAAATATTTACTCCCCATGAGATAGATGATATTGCCCTACGATGGCAACTGATGAAAATGCTTCATCAAGAAATTCCGCAAAGAAAAATTGCTGCTGATTTAGGCATCAGCCTATGTAAAATCACTAGAGGTGCCAAAGTATTAAAAGAAGATTCTATAACAAAAAAAATTTTGAATAGGAAGATGGAGGAATAATTATGAATACAACGCAAATTAGCAATCAATTACCAAATAGTGAAGGGTTTTTCGGAGAATTTGGTGGTCGGTTCGTACCCGAAGTCCTTGAAAGTATAATGGCAGATATCACAGAATCCTACTTAAAACTAAAAGATGACCCTGAGTTCAAAAAGGAACTAGCCTATTTATATAAGCACTATGTCGGCCGACCCAGTCCTATTTTTTACGCCCGAAACCTTTCTGAGAAATTGGGTGGCGCACAAATTTATTTAAAAAGAGAAGACTTAAATCACACCGGTGCACACAAAATCAACCATTGCTTAGGAGAAGCACTACTAGCCAAAAAGATGGGTAAGAAAAAGCTTATCGCAGAAACAGGGGCTGGTCAACACGGAGTAGCACTTGCAACTGCCGCAGCACTAGTAGGACTTGAATGTGACATTTATATGGGAGAAGTCGATATTATTAAAGAGCAACCTAATGTTATCCGCATGAAAATTTTAGGAGCTAAGGTAGTCCCGGTTAGTCATGGTAGAAAAACCTTGAAGGAAGCCGTAGATGCAGCCTTTGAAGCCTATCTTAAAGATCCGATAACTCAATTATATGCAATCGGCTCAGTCGTTGGTCCTCATCCCTTCCCGATGATGGTTAGAGACTTCCAACAAATTGTAGGTGAAGAAGCTAAGGAACAATTTAAAGAATTTAGCGGAAAGAATCCAGACAATCTTATCGCTTGTGTCGGTGGTGGTTCCAATGCCATGGGATTGTTTACTGCTTTCTTAGACGACCAAAACGTTAACATCTATGGGGTGGAACCGGCAGGTCTTAGTTTCAAAGACGGCGAACATGCTGCTAGTCTAACCAAAGGTAGCCCCGGTATAATTCACGGTTTTAAATGTTATTTATTACAGGATGAAGAGGGAAATCCAGCCCCCGTTTACTCTATAGCCTCAGGATTAGACTACCCTGGCGTAGGTCCTCAACACAGTTACTTAAAGGATATCGGCCGTGTTCAGTACGAAACCATTAATGACGAAGAAGCCATCGATGCCTTCTTTACACTTTCCAGAATAGAGGGAATTATACCTGCCCTAGAAAGCGCCCATGCCGTCGCTTATGCCCTTAAACTAGCTCCTCAGCTTAAGAAGGATCAAAACATCTTAGTTAATCTTTCCGGTCGAGGAGATAAAGATATTGATTTTGTCTTAGAAAAGTACGGACATAAATACGGAATATCTAAATAACACTAGACCTCCAAATAACTTAACATATAAAGAAGCGCACTATTAAAGTTGGTGCGCTTCTTCATATGTTACCAATATATTTACTCATATAAATAATTCTGGTTCTTTTCGATTAGCAAACTCAATCTCTAATTCATACTTATGTCTCAAATAATCATTATCATCAAAATACTTCGCCTTAGTAGGGCATTTTTTAATACACGCACAACACTTAATACATATTCCATTTAATTTTGATACATCTTCAGGATCAATCGAACCTAAAGGACAAATATTTACGCAAATTTTGCAATCATTACAATTACTATTTGTTTTTGGTGTAACCCTTCTTATATCCACTGGATTACCCTTTGTGTCCTTAGGCCGGTAATAATCCCTATAAGGTTTATGGCCATTCACAACTAAGGTTTGCATATTATCTTGAGTTTTTATCTTTTCATATATCCGCTTGGCGAACTCCCTTACTGTAACCATATCTTCTTCATCAGGTCTATTTTTTGCAAGAGTTTTAGAAAACGAATGTTCTCCAATAAATGCACTCCCTGCAATAACTAGAAACCCGTTTGATTCTAGAATGTCTTTTAGCTCTATCAAAGCATCATCGTAATTTCTGTTTCCATAAACAACTACAGCAATAGCTATTGCGCCATTACCTGTAATAGAATTTAAGTATTTCAACAATACATTCGGCACTCTTCCCGCGATGACTGGGACTCCTATAATGAGAACATCATCTTTTGTAAAAGATACCGTTTCTCTTCTAACTGCGGGTAAGGTAAAATCTATGCTCCTTATTGTTGATGGGTTTCCAATATTCTCTATAATACCATCTGCTATTCCTGTTATTACTTTTTTGGTTGTATCTGTAGCACTAAAATACATAATATTAAGTTTTTTGTTCATACTCAAAGCCTCCTAATTTAACCAATAAATAATGCCCTCTCTCTATTTTATTCTACTTTAGTTTCAATCTGTTGAATAATATTAGAACAATAAGCTTTCAGTTTAGCAATATCACTTGTAATGGTTTCCCACAAACTCTCATCGTCAATTTTACCATAGTTATGAGCAACCACATTGCGTAATGCCTTGATTTGTATCCATGGTATTCCTGTATAAGTCTGTTTAAAATCACTAGTAAGATGTGTGGTTAGTTCTCCAATCTGTAACACGCAAAGAGCCGTAGCATTCTTATAAACGGAATCACGTACAAAAACCGCATAATCCTCCCCAACCGCAAAATTGCCTCCGTAATTTCATCGCAATAGAAAGTAAATCCACATCACTGTTTTCTGTTACTTCTCCGCGAGCATAAGAGCCAAACAGATACACTCGTGCTACACCGTATTTACGCGCAATTGGTTCGACAATAGTCTTGATTTCTTCTATAGTATATATTTTGACTGACATATGCTCTACCTCCTAATGCACCTTACATAGTGCTGTTTGTGTAATATTATATCACAGCCCATTTGAAAAAATGCACCATAATTTGTCAATTAACTAAAACAGGGTATTATCTCTTAAATCACTAAGAAATAATACCCTTACTTTATTTTAGCTATGTCTCTCAAACTTTTCTACTTTAACTAACCGTTTTTTATACTTATTTGGATTGGTCTTTGTTGATTATCACCGACTGAGCCGCAGCCAAGCGAGCAATAGGTACCCTAAAAGGTGAACAGCTTACATAGTTTAAGCCTAAGAGGTGGCAAAACTCTATCGAATTGGGTTCTCCCCCATGTTCTCCGCAGATCCCAATTTCCATTTCAGGTTTCTTCATACGACCATTCTTAACTGCTATTTCCATCAATTTCCCAACACCGTTTCTATCCAGCACGATAAAGGGATTATCTTTTAATATTTTCTTACTCAAATAATCATTCATGAACTTTCCTTCAGCATCATCGCGACTAAATCCAAGAGTCGTTTGGGTCAAGTCATTTGTTCCAAAAGAAAAGAAATCAGTAACTTCCGCTATTTCGTCAGCAGTAACACATGCTCTTGGGAGTTCAATCATGGTTCCCACTGTATAAGAGAACTCTACCCCTTTTTCAGATATTACTTGGGTGGCAATATCGTCTACATCTTTTCTTAAAACTATTAATTCATTCTTATCAATAACTAAAGGAATCTCAACCTCAGGAATAACTTGATATCCCTCCTTCACCAGCCTTGCCGTAGCCTGGAATATAGCTCTTGCCTGCATACGATATATTTCAGGATATGATATACCTAAACGGCAGCCGCGATGACCTAGCATGGGGTTAAATTCTCTTAATGCTCTGGCTTTAGTTAAGATCGTCTGCAGTTCTTCAAGTTCGTCTGATACTTCATTTTTAGCTTTACGCACTGCAATTTCAACAGCTAAATCCTCAACGTTAGGTAGAAATTCATGCAGAGGAGGATCTAAAAGCCTTATTGTTACAGGCAGACCTTTCATAGTCTTAAGAATACCATAGAAGTCTTCTTCCTGAATGGGCAACAGCTTAGTTAAAGCTTTTTCTCTATCTTCAATATTATCTGACATAATCATTTCCTGAACTATCGGTATACGGTCCGGAGCCATAAACATATGTTCCGTACGACACAGTCCAATACCTTCAGCTCCAAATTCTCTGGCCTTTTCGGCATCAGTAGGATTATCAGCATTGGCCCTGATTTTTAACGTTCTTATTTCATCAGCCCAACCTAAAAGCTCCTGAAACTCCGAACTCAACTCAGGGTCTATCATCTTAACCTCGCCGAGCATAACCTTCCCGGTACTCCCATCAAGCGAAATAATATCCCCAACTTTTATTACCAGATCTTTGACCATAACAGTACCTGTGTCATAATTAATTTTCAGAGCTTCACAACCGCAAACACAGCATTTTCCCATTCCACGAGCCACAACGGCAGCATGACTAGTCATCCCTCCGCGACTGGTTAGGATTCCTTGGGCAGCTACAATACCATGAATATCGTCCGGGGTAGTTTCCGTACGTACCAAGATTACCTTCTTACCTTCCTTGGCCAATTCTTCTGCCGTATCAGCATTTAGTACTACCTGACCTGAAGCCGCTCCGGGCGATGCTGGTAAGCCAGTAGCTATTACCTCAATATCGGAGGTCGTATCTATACGACGGTGCAGGAGTTGATCCAATGAAGCTGGCTCTACACGCATTAAAGCTTCTTCACGAGAAATAATACCTTCGGCTACCATATCCACCGCTATCTTTACTGCAGCACTTGCCGTTCTTTTACCATTTCTAGTTTGCAGCATATATAGCTTGCCATGTTCAATAGTAAACTCGATATCCTGCACATCACGGTAATGGTTTTCTAATACTTCGCATATTTCATTAAACTGTTCAAAAACTTCTGGATTTTCTGCATCTAATTTTTCAATAGCTAGCGGTGTGCGAATGCCAGCTACAACATCTTCTCCCTGAGCATTCATTAGAAACTCACCATAAAGCTTCTTTTCCCCGGTTGAAGGGTTTCTGGTAAAGGCAACTCCTGTCCCGGAATCATCTCCCTTATTACCGAAAACCATTGACTGAACGTTAACTGCGGTTCCCAAATCCTGAGATATATTATGTATTCTCCTGTAAACATCTGCGCGTGGATTAAACCAAGAGTTGAATACAGCCCTAATAGCCATTAACAGTTGCTCTTTTGGCTCCTGCGGAAATGCTTTACCGGTTACGCGCTTAATAATACTCTTATAGTCCTCAATTAGTTTTTCTAAGGATTCGGGAGTAATGTCCTTATCAAGTTCAATCTTTAGTTCTTCTTTTCTTTTTTCTATAGCTGCCTCAAATTGATAATGTTCTACTCCCATAACTACGCCGGCAAACATCTGGATAAAGCGACGGTAGCAGTCCAAGGCAAATCTCTTGTTCTTAGTTGTATTTATCAGACCTTTGACAGTTTCATCGTTAAGACCAAGATTTAAAATAGTATCCATCATGCCCGGCATGGAGATCGGTGCCCCAGAACGAACAGAAACAAGTAGCGGATCGTTAAGATCACCAAATTTCTTTCCAGCTTGGGTTTCTAGCTCTTGCATTTTCTTCCACAATTGTTCTTCCATACCCGACGGAAACTCTTTACCTGCATCAAAATACTTAATGCAAGTTTCAGTTGTTATTGTGAGTCCTTGTGGAACGGGTAAGCCTATATTAGTCATTTCGGCAAGATTTGCACCTTTTCCGCCCAACAGGTTTTTCATGTCAGCTTTGCCTTCTGCAAATAAATAAACAAACTTAATATCTCCCATTACTTATCACCCCTATAAAAAATATGTAATACTTTACCGGCTGTTTCTTCTATGGCCTTATTAGAAACGTCAATTACTGGACAACCGATCTTACGCATAATATCCTCTGCATATTCTATTTCCCTTAATATCCTCTCCTCATTAGCATAATCAGCACTTGGAACGAGTCCTAACGCTTTTAAACGTTCCTGTCTGATAGGATTTAAAATTTCTGGTCTCACCGTTAAACCAATTATCTTACGAGGTGAAACCTTAAAAAGCTCCTCCGGAGGATTAACTTCAGGAACTAGAGGTATATTCGCAGCCTTAATTCTTTTATGGGCTAGGTACATACAAAGCGGGGTCTTAGAGGTTCTCGAAATCCCGACAAGTACTACGTCTGCAAAATTTATACCTCGCGGATCTTTTCCATCATCGTATTTAACAGCAAATTCAATTGCTTCTACCCTGTTGAAATACTCCTCATCCAACTTATATAAAAGACCTGGCTCTAATTTAGGTTCTTTGTGAGAAAGCAAGGCAATGGCATCGAGCATTGGACCCAAAATATCAACAACAATAACTCCATGTTTTTGCGAGCTCTTCAGCAAATATTCGCGTAATCGAGGAACCACTAATGTAAAGGCAACCATGGCCTTATCTAAAACGGCATCTACCATAACTTGCTCAATATATTCTTCATCATTGACATACGGCATCCGTTTTATTTCAACATGTCCAGAATTAAACTGACTCGCAGCTGCTTTTACAACAAATTCAGCTGTCTCACCTAATGAATCGGATATAACGTAAATAATAGGGGTAGCTATAATTCATTCCCTCCTTGCCTGCTTAAAGATGGCCCTGCTCCTAATTCAACAAAGGCTCTTGTAATAGTAGTTTTGGTAATCCTGCCAACAACCTCAAATCCTTCTTTTCCTTCATATACAACCGAACGAACAACTGGGAGTGAATCAATCTCATGATCCACTAATCTCTTCGCAGCAACCCAAAGTGAGTCCTCCGGTTCTACCATAATAATATTAGGCATTCTGTTCATAGCAACAGTTATTGGCATCTTGTGAATATCTATCTGTCCTAAGGATACTTTGAGCAAGTCTTTGCGTGACACTACACCTTCGAGTAAGCCACCTTCACTAACAACAAACAAACTTCCCACATCCATCATAAACAGGTTAACAATTGCATCATATACTGTGGTTGTTTCACTAACAACTGCTGGAACTGCCTTCATATCCTTTACTTTTAGCTTGTTTATTACTTCATATATCCGAAAACTAGTATCCTTTCCGGTAAAATAGTAACCTACGCGGGGACGGGCTTCAAGTAGCCCTGTTCTTGTCAAAACAGCTAAATCCGGTCTTAGTGTCGCTCTAACATACCCAAGGATATCTGCAATTTCCTCTCCTTTAATGGGCCCCTGTTCCTTCACTATTTTTATTATTTGTTCCTGTCGCTCTGAGAGCTGTATTTTTTCCACCTCCTTAAAATCATTATCTCCCTATAATGATATACTAAATACCCTCATTATCGCAATAAGGTTATACTAAATAATATAAAAAAATATAATAATGTATACTATCTCTCTAATTCACTGTTAAATAGCATGAAAACAACCTCTTCTATAATGCTATCCTTAACAGCCTTAGATAGCATTTCATTCCTTTTGATAAACATAGGAATGTTGTTTGCATGTCTTGAGGTTTTCTCCGGTTTTCTTTTTTTTAATTCTACCAAAAACTCTTCAAAGCTATAGATCCTAAAACGTTCAACTTTAAAATCCTTCGCCAATACTTCAACAAGATAAACAGTAATATCTTCGTAGCTTTTGTACTTGTCTACACTTAAGAGCTCTGCAAGTCTGGGTATGATGTATTCCATAAACATTCTTCTATAGGGAATATTCTCATAGCCTAATATTTTCCCGGCTAACAGAATATCTTCCTCTCTTAGGCTGATTAAATAACGGTAATAGTATTCTTCATCATTTTTTGCTTTCAGATAGTATTCTCGGCCAATTAGACCTTTAAAAGCTCTTTGTGCATCATAATATCCTAGTTTAAGGTTTTTTCTGGCTGTTTCCTGATTAAAATCAAGGATAGTACCTACTTCATCCCAAGGGTCTATATACTTAATGTTGACATCTTTACTGTTTACCTTTCTCACAACTCCCAGACCATGAGTCCTAACCACAATAAAATCTCGATATCCCTTTTTTAACAAGACATTTATCGGTATATTGTCATAAAAACCACCATCAAGGAATAGCTTCCCGTTCATTTTTTCTAATTTAAATACTGGCAAGCTTGCACTGGCCATCAAATAATCAATAATCTTACCTGGTGGGACATCCTCTAAAAAAATTTCCAAAGGCTTCATATCTGTTAGAGAGACTGTAATAAAACCAAAATCCATTTGCGAATTTCTAAGTTTTTCTTCGTCTATATTCTCCTGTAAAATCGTTTTCATTAATGTCGTGTCCAGACCGCGGTTATTTAAGATATCCCTAGCTTTATTAAATAAGTATAAAAGGTTTTCGGAAGTTAATTCTCTCTTCATTAGTTTTTCTAAATACTCTTCATTAACATCAAAGACCTTCGAGGGCCTTATATCATACCACAAATCATAAGCTTTCTTTGCATCTCCTTGCACTATCAAAGCCCCATTTATGGCGCCAATTGATGTACCGGAAACTCCGGTAATCTTGATGTCCATTTCTTCGAGTGCCTTGTAAGCCCCTATCTGGTAGGAGCCCTTAGCACCGCCGCCTTCCAATACCAATCCGTACATATCCATCACCTTTTTATCCCATTATCTTGCTTAAATCCCCGATGCGGCGCGTCAAGGCTACAACCTTATGCAAAAGAGCCAGTCTATTATCGCGAATATTTTCATCCTCGACCATTACCATAATATCATCAAAGAATCTGTTGATAAGCATAGCCAACATGGATAAATGCCCAATAACTTCGATAAAGTCTCTTCTCATACTGAGTTCATCTATTTTCTCTTCAGCTTTCTTTAACTCATCATAAAGCTCGCGCTCAACAACTTCTACAAAGTACTCTTTATGAATATCCTTGGCTGTAGTCTTTTTGGTAAGATTGTAGGCACGAGTATACGAGGTTAAAAGCGTCACGAACTTTTGCTCCTCCTTAAGCTTACTAAGTGCTTCTGCTCTTTTTAATGTAGTAAGCAAGGAACTATAATCCACTCCCAATACAGCATCCACAACATCGTAGCGATGCCCTTCTTCACTCAGAATATTCCTGATACGCGCCTGAAAGAACTCTTTTATCTTATCTTTTGTATCTTCACCCAAGCAATCATCGCCAAGAACTCCCTTGTAATTATTTAAAGCTACTCTAATCAAGTCATCCAGTTCGAGCTCAAAGCTATGGCCCATTAATATTAGACATATACCCATCGCTTGCCTTCTCAAAGCATAAGGATCTTGAGAACCGGTAGGTTCAATGCCTATAGCAAAACAGCCGACGATAGTATCTAGCTTGTCAGCCATACTTACCAGAGCTCCTTCAACACCTGAGGGTATATCATCACTGGCAAAACGCGGTTGATAATGCTCCTTGATGGCCTGTGAAACGACCTTATCTTCACCAGAAATATCAGCATAATACTGCCCCATAATGCCTTGCAGTTCGGGGAATTCATAGACCATATTTGTAACTAAATCTGCTTTGGCCAACTGCGCTGCTCTTTTGGCTCTTTGGGTTACCGAGTCGTTCAAAGATAGACGTTGCGCTAAAGCTTCCGTGTTTCTTATTATACGTTCTACTTTCTGGGCAACAGTACCCAAGCTTTCCTGAAAGACTATCTTCTCAAGCCGCGGCAAATATTGGGCAAGCTTTTGTTTTTGGTCCTCATCCCAGAAGAACCGGGCATCAGCTAACCTCGCCTTTAGGACCTTTTCATTTCCTTGCCGTACAGTATCAAGGTGTCTATCGTCACCATTACGAACCGTAATGAAGTAGTTCATCAATTCACCATCTTTTGTCCTCACCGGAAAATAGCGTTGGTGTTCTCGCATAGGAGTAATGATAACCTCTTCAGGTATTGCCAGATAACTCTTTTCGAAGGTTCCTGCTAAAGCGGTTGGCCATTCCAATAAATAGGTTACTTCTTCCAAAAGCTCAGCATCAACTTCTACCCTACCACCAATCTTAGCCGCAGATTCTTTAATCTGACGCCAGCATTCTTCCCGTCGCAAATCTTGGTCTACCAAGACATACTCTTTTTCCAGTTGCTCCATATAAGTCAAAGGACTATCAATAACAAGATTTTCTTTTCCCAGTATACGATGACCCCTGCTGACCCTATCAGCCGTCAAACCCGCCAACTCGAAGGGAATAACATCATTATCAAAAAGTGAAACCAACCAGCGGATAGGACGGGCAAAACGCATCTCCAGATCAGACCAGCGCATTGGTTTGGGAAAATTCAGACTTGCAATTAATTGTATTGCTATCTCTGGAAGTACCTCCCGCGTTGGTTTTCCTTTGATCTCTTTTATTGCATATACATATTCCGTATTTCCCATATCCTTTAAGAATAAGTCCTCAACTGTTACTCCCTGTGAGCGGGCAAACCCCAAAGCAGCTTTGGTAAGCTGTCCATCCGGACTATAAGCCGCCTTCTTGGCCGGTCCCTTTACCTCTTCTTTCAGGTCCTCTCCTTTTTTGGAGAGATCATAAGCAAGTAACGTTAACCTTCTAGGAGTGCCAAGTATTTTAAGCTCATTGTATGTAATACGATGCTCCTTAAATTGCTTTTGGGCATGTTCGTGCATTTGCGCTAAGACTCCAGGCATAAATTTTGCTGGTATTTCTTCTGTTCCAATTTCCAATAGGTAATTATGCATCTTTCAAGCCTCCTTTTCCTGCTTATCTAAGCCTAACTTCTCACGCAGTACCTTATCTTTTAAAAGCGGGAACCCTAGTTTTTCTCGTTGTTGCATGTAACCTTGAGCACAGGAGCGAGCCATGTTCCTTACTCTGGTAATATAGCCCGTTCTTTCCGTAACGCTAATCGCCCCGCGAGCATCTAATAAATTGAAAGTATGAGAACATTTTAGTACATAATCGTAAGCAGGTTGGACTAAGCCCAAATCGATCACTTTAAGGGCCTCTTTTTCATAGTCATCAAAATGCTTAAAAAGCATCTGTGTATCCGCAACTTCAAAATTATAATGTGAATAATCTACTTCACCTTGATGGTGGACATCACCATAAGTTATGTCCTTTACCCACTCAATATCATAGACACTTTCCTTTTCTTGTATAAACATAGCGATTCTTTCCAAACCATACGTGATTTCCCCGGAAACTGGACGGCAATCCAAACCTCCACACTGTTGAAAGTAGGTAAACTGGGTTATTTCCATTCCATCCAACCATACCTCCCAACCCAGACCCCAGGCGCCTAGTGTCGGAGATTCCCAGTTATCCTCAACAAATCTAATATCATGCTGCAAAAGGTCTACCCCTAAAGCTTTAAGACTATCCAGGTAAACTTCTTGGATATTATCTAAGGATGGCTTAAGAATTACCTGGTACTGATAATAATGCTGTAAACGGTTAGGATTATTACCGTAGCGGCCATCTGTTGGCCGACGCGATGGTTCCACGTAGGCAACTTTCCACGGTTCTGGTCCCAACGCACGTAAAAAAGTAGCCGGATTCATTGTCCCAGCCCCTTTTTCCATATCATAAGGCTGTTGGATAATACATCCCTGCCCACCCCAGAATTTATTTAACGCAAGTATAATATCCTGGAAATACATAAAATCACTCTCCTTGTTAAATTTATAAATTCTATAACGCAAGCAAGTAACCGCAGAAGGAACAACGCAGATAAGCTTTTTTCAGCAAATAAAAAGGGCTGCTCAAAAAGGCTTAAATGCTAGGCGCTTTGAGGATTACGCAGCGCCGCGTACTTGACGTACAAAAGCAAGTAACCGCAGAAGAAACAACGCAGATGAGCTTTTTTCAGCAGCCCGCAAACAAAAACTCCCGTCCCTGCAGCCTAAAAGAGCTACAGGGACGGGATATCTTTCCCGCGGTTCCACCCTGCTTGGCTGTTAGTTCATCACTTAAATTCACTACAGCCCGCTTGTTTTTTAAACTTAGGCTCCAGGACGCCACAATCTTCCTGATCTGTCCGAGCTTTCACCCTCCCCGGATCGCTATAATTCAACCAGTAAAGACCTTCCTTTCATTGCCCTATTCTCTTAATCATTTAATCATTCACAAATAATGTAACCTGATATTACTATTTTTGTCAAGAGCATGTTTAAAGTACTAATGTTTAGTGTTCCTTTGTTTCATCATCCTTAACCAGAAAATCAAGCCCACGCTCTTCTACCTTGCCATCATTATATACTATTTCCAGTCTGTAGTTGTTAACGAGCGCTGCTACGGTTCCGACCACTCCAATTATGGCTAGCGGTGGAATCAAGATAGCTCCTCCCAAACCTAATACACCTACTGTTGCGGACACTTCAAATACCACTCTATCCGCTTTCTTTAGGCGTACTTTAGTGACATTACCTTTTTTAATTATGTCACGCATATGTTCGGAGAGTTGATGTGCTTTATCTTCAAATTTATGTTCCTTTGTTTTGTAACCCTTTTCATCTTCCATCTGTATCAAGGTTTGTACAACATCACCATCATTTTGGTCTAAAGCTACCTTGGCTTGTTGATAAGAAACTTTCATTCTTTCTCTTATCAAATCAATTTTTTTCAATTCTTCCATATACCATCCCACCTCCTGTTATGCTTAGTATTAATATATCCTTTTTTCTCGGGACTAACCCCTAAACTATTTACTCACTATCTTGAATCATTTCCTTCATAATACTTCGTGATTTCAGCGGATATTCAATCTGTTCCATTAAGAAATCACCGATTGATTTCTCGAGGATACTTGAACCTCGTAACGTCATTTTCAGTCTTCTGATTTTTGCTAAATCCATTCTTTGTAGCTGTTGCCAAATATTTAAAGCCTCATACGAAAAATCCTTAGCTATGTTTACCCCCTGAAGGCCTGTACATGAATGGCATATCACTCCACCTTGTCTACTCGAAAATGATATCTCTTTGTTGTCGGTTAATATCTCTCCACAGCTAACACATTTGTCCAGACAAGGAGTAAATCCGATTATAGCTAGAAGCTTTATTTCTAATGCTCTTACCGTTAATTCTGTTGTAGACAGGCTTAAGACATGAAATCCGGCCAAAGCTAGATTAAATATATCCAAATCAGCTTCTCCCTCCACCGTAAGGGCATCTAACAGTTCACTCCAGTAAGCGGCAGCTGTTAAAGCTTTAATATCTTCCTGCATAAGTGTAAATGCTTCGAGACATTGGCTCTGCGTCACAATATCCAAATTTCGACCTTTATACAAAAGCATATCATTTTGCGTAAAGAGTTGAACACCCCCTCGCAAGCGACTGGTCGGCTTACGTACACCCTTTGCGATAGCTGATACCTTGCCTTTACTTTTCGTCAATAGAGTAAGGAGGCTATCCGCCTCCATATATTTTCTACTTCGTAAGATTAAAGCCTCTGTTCGGTAGAGAGCCAACTTAAAATTCACCCCAATTTGCGTTTTATACGGAGTCTTTTCGAAGAGTTATCATTGTACTCCTCATTCATATTCCTAAATAACAAGTACGCTCCAATCTGGCCGGTCGTCTTAAAATAACCCCAAAAGATATCGTTTTTATCCATAAATAATTTTCCTTTCTGCGATAACTTTACGCCCTTATTATTTTAGCTTCCGGCTACCTATCGTTATACTGTTATATTTCTTCCATCTAGGATTATCTTTTATCTTATAAGTCTATTATATCTTTCTTATCTTAAAGTGCAACTTATGGTATCCATATCAGGTATTAGTAATAATTGCAAGACCACTGCTGGTTCCAAGCCTATCAGCACCTGCTCTCAAAAGCCGTTCGGCTTGCTCCCGGGTCTTAATCCCTCCGGATGCTTTGACTCTGCCACGTCCTTTTACAACCTCGGCCATCAGTAATACATCCTCAACCGTTGCTCCGCCACCATTAAATCCTGTAGATGTCTTGACATATTGGGCCCCTGCTTGAAGGGCCAATTCGCAAGCTAATACTTTCTCTTCCTTTGTTAACAAAGCGGTCTCAATAATCACTTTTACTAAAGCTCCAGGGAACTCTTTAGATACCTCAACTACTTCATGTATATCCTCTCTAACTTTGTCAAGTCGTCGGTCTTTCAAAGCACCAATATTGACTACCATATCAGCTTCGCAGGCCCCAGAGATATACGCATTTCTAGCCTCCAAAGCCTTTATATTTGAACAGTTTGCTCCTAAGGGAAAACCTACCACCGCAACTACATCAATATCGGTTCTAATCAACTCCTGAATGCACAGTTCTACATAGCAGGGCTGGACACAAACACCCTTAAAGCCAAATTTAGCTGCTTCTTGACAAAGCTTTCGTATCTGCGCCTCCCCTGCATCCGGTTTCAAGAGAGTATGTTCAATTCTTTTGGCTAAATATGTATCAGAATAATCCATTTTTAAATTTCTCATATCAGGTACGCTATTAATAAAGTTGCTAATACCGAGTATATAACTAGCCCTGTAATATCAATAGTGGTAGATATAAAGGGTGCTGAGGCCACGGCAGGGTCAATACCTATCCTGCGCAAAAACAACGGTACAAGCGTACCCATAGTCGCTGCTGTAAACATATTACCAAGCATAGCCAACCCAACCACCAAACCTAGCATAGGTTTATTCTGCCACCACGCAGCAATACCTCCGACAATAATCCCCAGTATCATTCCCATCGCCAGACCGGTTAGTGCTTCGCGCAATATTACCCTTACTATATCTTCTTCTCTTATCTGTCCTGTTGCAATCCCACGCACAGTGACAGTCGAAGACTGTGTCCCCACATTTCCTCCCATTCCCGTAAGCAGAGGAATGAAAAAGGCTATCGCCACAACTGCACTAATCTCTCCTGAGAAACGGCTCAATATTTTACCCGATAACAAGCCTCCGAACATCGTAATAAATAACCACGGTAGCCTTGCCTTCAGAGAAGCCTTTATACGCAAGAAAAACTGCTCTTCTTCTTCCTCCTCTTCTTCCCCTGGGGCTCCTGCCATACGATAGATGTCCTCTGAGGCCTCTTCATGAATTACATCGATAACATCATCGAAAGTAATAATACCCTGCAAAGATTTCTCATGGTCGACTACCGGAACAGCAAGAAAGTTATATTTTGAAACTATACGTGCAACTTCTTCCTGATCCATATCGATAGGAACACTTATAACATTACGCCGCATTATATCGCGGATCGATGATTCGGGGTTGGCAATTATCAGCTCACGTAATGAAATAACACCCACAAGTTGATTTTCAACATTTATAACGTAAACATAATAAACCGTTTCCGCATCCGGGGCCGTTTCTCTTAGGACATCAATAGCCTTGGCTGCGGTAATATCTTCCCTTATAGCCACATACTCATAGGTCATCAACCCACCAGCAGTATCTTCCGGATACTGCATGAGTTCACGAACATCCTGCTGATCTTGACTTTCTAACAGTTCAATGTAGCGTTTCTGTTCTCCATCTGACAATTCCCCGAGCAAATCAGCCGCATCATCCAAGGACATTTCTTCAAGAATTTCTAATACTCTTTTCTCATTCAGACCAGCTAATAATTGCCCACCCAGGACAGAATCCAGCTCATTTATAACAAGTGCCGCTGTTTTAATTTCTAAAAAGTAAATAAGCCAATGTTGATCCGCTGTTTCTAATTCTTCTATAAGTTCGGCTATATCAGCCGGCTGCAACAATGACAATTCTTCTTTAATCAGTTGTTCATTTCTTTTTGTCACATATGTACGAAATTGTTTTAAAAGCTCTTTATCTTCATTATGCATTATGCTTCCTCCGTTCTTTGTAGGGAGCATAATAAAAAGTGGTTAATCTAGGATTCCGGCCCCCTACTTATTTTAAAAAATCATGTTGACTACAAAAACGCCACCTACTAGGGGGATACGAATCCACCAAAACCACCTCACTATCTGCTGATTTCTTGATATAAACAGGATTCTTGGGTCAGGTGGAGTTTTTACACCATCTGAACCTTAGAAACCGTTATCCACGCTAGTTGCACTTACGAACTTGTTCGTTAGTAGCTACTGTGTGCAAAGCTGGCTTAGCGCCGCTTAGACTACTAGCCACTTGAATTCGAAGAAATCTTAGTGATAGTGTCCATCTTTGATGCTCCCACTTATAGAAGGGGGAGTGTTAGCGGCGGTTAGCTATCGGATTAATTTTTTAAATTTACTCTACCAAGTTTGCTTAACAGTGTCAAGGCAACGATGTCAGTTTTTATATATATATATTTTTTATTACATATTGACAAACTTTTATCGTCCTGCTATCTTTTTGTTAGGGTAGCCTAATTTTTTTGGAGGGTTTTTATTATGAACTATAATAAAAATATTTCGAATACGCTTCAGGATTATCTTGAAGCCGTCTTAAACCTAACAGAAAAACATAATACCGTTAGAATTACGGATCTCGCTTTTTATATGCAGGTAGCCAAACCTACTGTCACAGAAACAATAAAGAACCTGACAGCACAAGAACTAGTTAAGCATGAAAAATACGGTCCTCTCGAGTTAACCAAGAAAGGCTATGAGCAGGCGCTTAAGATACGTTACCGTCATAAGGTCCTAGAACGTTTTCTGGTGCATGTTTTAGGAGTGGATAGCGAAACTGCTAATCATGAAGCTTGTCTAATGGAGCATGCTATTAGTGCCGAGACTACAGACAAGCTCGTCCAATTTCTTGAAGAAACCCTCAATTGATATTTAATGACTATTAGAAAGGACAAAAATCATGAAAATCATCACACTAGATAAACTACCCCTGGGAAATCACGCTACTGTAGTTAGAATTAACGGTAATGGAGCCATAAAACGCAGATTATTAGAGATGGGGATAGTTCCAAATACAGACATAAATATGCTCCGCTTTGCGCCTCTTGGTGATCCCCTTGAAATAAAAACCAAGGGCTGTTTACTCTCGCTTCGCAAAGAGGAGGCCGAAATGGTGGAAGTACAGCTAGAAAATGAAGGGATAGAATTCTAATGAATAAACTAACCATTGCTCTTGCTGGCAACCCTAATTCGGGTAAAACAACTATTTTTAATAATTTGACCGGCTCTAGCCAAAGAGTAGGCAACTACCCCGGCGTGACGGTTGAAAAAAAGGAAGGTACAGTAACCTTTAACGACACAAAGATTACTATCATCGACCTTCCCGGCACTTACAGCTTAACAGCATACTCCCCTGAAGAAATTGTAGCCCGTCATGTTCTCCTCGAAGACGAGATCGACGTAATAGTGAACATAGTAGATGCAACAAATGCTGAACGTAATCTTAATCTAACTGCTCAGCTCAAAGAACTAGGGCTCCCCCTAGTAATTGCCATGAACATGGTTGACATGGCTACAAAACAGGGTATTGATTTTGACTACAACATCCTCTCCACCCTTTTAGATGCTGAAGTATTACCTGTAGTGGGGACAAAAAACCAAGGAACCAAAGAAATATTAGCTGCGGCCGTGCGCACAGCTAAAGCGAAAAAGAATTTAACCGCACGAATTGTGCGTTATGAACCCATTATAGAGGAGCATATCTTAAATATTCAACAACTCCTCACGTCTAATTTCTATAATAAAGGTGATAGAGCAGAAATCCTCCGCCGCTGGTTTGCTCTCAAGCTGTTAGAGAATGACAAGGATGTAATAGAAAAAATAAAAAGCCTTCCTGATAGCAGTAAAATATTAGAACAAACCAAGAGGAGCCGCAACTCCCTAGAACATCTCCATAAGCAAGACCCTGAATTTATGATTATTGACGGACGTCTTGCCTACATCAGAGGGGCTTGTCGTGAGGCGCAAAGAATAACCCAAAAAGACAGAGAAACTCTTACAGACATTATTGATAGGATCCTGCTGAATCGCGTGTTAGGATTGCCCATCTTCCTATTCATGATGTGGTTACTCTTTCAGTTAACCTTTACCCTTGGAGCCATACCCATGGACTGGCTTGATGCCGGTTTTACTATGCTTGGTAATCTAATTGATATGCTCTTACCTGCTGGCCTCATTAAATCCCTGTTGATCGATGGTATTATTGGAGGCGTCGGTGGAGTGCTTATTTTTTTACCCAATATCCTCTTGCTTTTTATGGGTATAGGACTTCTTGAAGGTACCGGTTATATGGCCAGAGCTGCCTTTGTGACGGATAAATTTATGCACAAGGTAGGCCTACACGGTAAATCATTTATCCCTATGCTTCTGGGCTTTGGTTGCACAATCCCGGCTATCATGGCTACCCGCAC
>PHAD01000179.1 GCA_002841595.1 Firmicutes bacterium HGW-Firmicutes-12 | reverse complement strand
TAAGAGGACTTGACTATTATACAATGACGGCCTTTGAGATTATAGCAGAAGGTATAGGTGCGCAGTCTTCCATTTGCGGCGGAGGTAGATATGATGGTTTAATTGAGCAGTGTGGTGGGCCTGCTATGCCGGGGATTGGCTATGCAATAGGTCTAGAGCGTATTTTGGCAACACTTGAACAGCAGGGGATCGAAGCGGGTGCCTCTTTAACGGTTCAGGTATACATAGCTGCAATGGGTGATCAAGCTAATTTAAAAGGAGCTATTATTGCGCAAGATTTACGACAGAAGGGTGTTTCAGTGGAAAAGGATTATCTGAATAGAAGCTTAAAAGCCCAGCTGAAATCAGCAGGACGCCTGCAGGCACCTTATGTACTTATTCTTGGAGAAAATGAATTATCTAATAATGAAGTAGTTTTACGGAGAATGAAGGACAGCAGACAATCTGTAATTAACTTAGATAATATTGCTGAGTATTTGGTGACAATGATTAAGGAGGACAATAGGGATGAGTGAGACATTACAGGGGTTGAAGCGAACTC
The DNA here is from genome assembly GCA_002841595.1 of Firmicutes bacterium HGW-Firmicutes-12. GTDB lineage: Bacteria > Bacillota > Peptococcia > DRI-13 > PHAD01 > PHAD01. Next base: position 2,887 of record PHAD01000179.1, on the reverse strand, counting down.
ATAATTGCGCACAACTTCAGGGTAGCGATGCCGGTAAAAAAGTGACATTGATGGGGTGGGTTAACCGAAGGCGGGATCATGGCGGTGTGATATTTGTTGATCTTAGAGATAGAGAAGGTATGGTACAAGTTGTATTTAGCCCGGAAATGGGCGAGGGGCTTTTTGAAAAAGCAGAAACTGTACGTAACGAATTTGTTCTTGCTATAGTAGGGACAGTAAGAATACGTCCGGAAGGAACCATCAATCCAAACATGGAAACAGGCGAAATCGAAGTTGATGTTAATGAATTTAGAATCCTCAGTTTCGCCAAAACACCACCCTTTTATCTGACTGATGATGTAGAAGTGGATGAAATGGTGCGTTTGAAATATCGTTATCTTGATTTGCGCAGACCCATTATGCAAAAGGGTTTGATACTTCGTCATAAAACAGTTAAAGCTATTCGAGATTACTTATCCGATCGTGGCTTCTTAGAAATAGAAACCCCGATGCTCATCAAGAGCACTCCGGAGGGTGCTCGTGACTTCCTCGTCCCTAGTCGGCTTCATGAAGGTGAGTTCTATAGTCTCCCTCAGTCACCACAGCTATTTAAACAACTACTCATGGTTTCGGGAATGGACAAGTACTTTCAGATGGCTCGTTGTTTTCGTGATGAGGATTTAAGGGCTGATAGGCAACCGGAATTCACTCAATTAGATGTGGAGATGTCTTTTGTCGAGCGCGATGATATCCTGACCATGATGGAAGAAATGATAGTCTCTATATTTAGAGCGACTTTAAACCAAGAGATAAAGACTCCTTTTTTGCGGTTAAGCTATGCTGAGGCTCTTGCTCGCTACGGTGTTGATAAGCCGGATTTGCGCTTTGGTATGGAACTTGTAGATATTGAGGATGAAGTTAAGGATAGCTCATTTAAGGTATTTAACCAAGTACTTGAAAATGGTGGGCAGGTAAAAGCTATCAATGCTAAGAAATGTGCTAATTATTCTCGAAAAGATATTGATGATCTGACAAAGTACGTGAGTATATATGGTGCTAAAGGATTGGCCTATTTTATAATTACTGATGAGGGCGTTAAATCGCCTATTACCAAGTTCTTTAGCGAGGAACAGATTGTTGCAGTAGTTAAGAAGCTTCAGGGTCAGCCCGGAGACCTTCTGCTGTTTGTTGCAGACAGCCCTGCTGTAGTTGCGGCGTCATTGGGACATTTGCGTTTGGAGTTGGGTAAGAGGGAGAATTTGATAGATCAGGACGAATTAAATTTTTTATGGGTTGTTGATTTCCCATTATTGGAATGGGATGATGAGGATAAGCGCTGGACGGCTATGCATCATCCGTTTACATCACCTGTAGAAGAGGATATTGCTCAGATGGAAACAAACCCTGGCAAAGTAAGGGCTGTGGCTTACGATATGATACTAAATGGTGTAGAAATTGGTGGAGGCAGTATTAGGATACATCGACGCTGGCTTCAAGAGATGATGTTTAAAAATCTAGGGTTCTCATTAGAAGAAGCACAAGAAAAATTCGGATATTTGCTTGATGCCTTCGAGTATGGAGTACCACCTCATGGGGGGATTGCTTTTGGGATTGATCGCTTACTAATGCTGATGGCGAAAAGGAATACAATTCGTGATGTCATCGCTTTTCCAAAGACACAAAGTGCAATGGATTTGATGTGCCAAGCACCTTCAAGTGTTTCGCCTAAGCAGTTAGAGGAGCTACATATAAAATGTAAAGCCCCCAAACATAAAAGCAGCCAAAATTAACCAACAGTACTCCTAAGCTTGCAATGCGATTTGGCTTATGCTAACATTGAATTAGCGAAAGAATTCTCTCGTACCCTGCGGTGTTCGTGTTTGACCGTTTGTTTTGAGCCAACACTATTACATTGGGAGCTTGACTCTGGTTGTGGATTGCATGCCTGAGTTTGACAGGAAGCAAAAAGCAGACAGGAGGGCACCCACCTGCTGAGCGCAGGTTCAAAACAACGGCCCCACGGCATAGTGGGGTTATTTTGTATTATATTGTTAAGAATAAATTGGGGTGGGTATTTTGGAACAGTTTCTGCGTAATTTGTTATTACTGGGACAAGTTGGCATAGATAAGCTTAGCCATTCTAAAGTTTTAATTTTTGGCATTGGGGGAGTGGGTTCCTATTCCGTGGAGGCCCTTGCTCGTTCAGGAATCGGAAAGATCACCTTGGTCGATGCAGATATTGTATGCGTCACGAATATAAACAGGCAGTTGGAAGCCCTTTATTCAACAGTAGGAAGACCCAAGGTTGAAGTGTACCAGGAGCGGATATACGATATAAACCCTCAATGTGAAGTCACTATTTACAATGAGTTTGTGACTGTAGAAAATGTAGACAAGTTTATTGAATCTGATACTTCTTACATAATAGACGCCATAGACACGATCAGCAGTAAGCTTAAAATAATAGAAAAAGCATTAACACTCAAAATACCTGTAATCTCTTCGATGGGGATGGGCAATAGATTAGATCCTACAAAGATTAGAATAGCAGATATATGTGAAACATCCAATTGTGCTCTAGCTCGAGTTATGCGACGCGAATTGCGGAAGAAGGAAATTGTTAACGGAGTAAAAGTTGTATATTCTACGGAGCTAGCCAAGAAACATCATCAGCATACTGCTGAAACAACTATTGGAAGCCTATCCTTTGTCCCGGGTGTAGCCGGTTTGTTTATGGCTTCTGAGGTTATTAAAGATATAATTAATATTAATGAATGAAAATATTATAAAACAAGTATTATAAAAACAAGAAAAATAGTATTAAAGATCGCTGTCAATAGTCAGCGAAAATGTCACCCCTATTGAAGGATAACTGGTCAGCGAAAATGTCATCCCTGAAGTGAATAAT
>PHAD01000020.1 GCA_002841595.1 Firmicutes bacterium HGW-Firmicutes-12 | reverse complement strand
GGATAGCTTGGTAATTATATCGGCATTAGTCGGTACGTCCCAAGAAGCCCCCACCTCTTAGGTGGTGGGAGTATGTCACTTGACATCGCATAAAGAAAAGTGTAAACTATACGATGTTAAGTAAATTACCTTAACACCTTGGGGGGGATAAAAAATGGATGAGATAGCGCGTCGTACTCTTCTATTTGATTTTTATGGTCCTCTTTTAACAAATAAGCAACAGGATATATTCGATCTGTATTATCAGCAAGATTTATCGCTGGGTGAAATTGCTGAAATTCAAAAGGTTTCACGGCCGGCTGTTTTTGATTTACTACGCAGAGTCGAAGACTCTTTAAACACATACGAGAGTAAATTATTTTTAGTGCAGCGATATATTGACTACCGTCAGATCCTCGAAGAGATGAAAAATATAATAACCATACATAAACAAAATGATAATAATGAGAACCATGATAAATTACTGAGTCTGTTAAATAAACTTGATGAGCACTGGTAGGTGAGAGTATGGCATTTGAAGGATTAGCAGAAAAACTACAAAATGTCTTTAAGAATTTGCGAGGCAAAGGAAAACTCTCTGTTGAAGATGTTGATCTGGCTATGCGCGAAGTAAGGATGGCTTTACTAGAGGCCGATGTTAACTTCAAGGTGGTTAAGGATTTTATTAATAAGATTAAAGAGCGGGCTGTTGGCGTAGAGGTGATGGAAAGTCTAACCCCTGGGCAGCAGGTTATTAAGATTGTTAATGAAGAAATGACGCAGTTAATGGGTGGGACAACGAGCAAAATTAGTCTAGCTTCTAAACCACCTACTGTTGTTATGATGGTTGGATTGCAGGGTTCTGGAAAGACCACTACGTGCGGGAAATTAGCACGGTTATTGAAGAAACAGGGCCGCCTACCGTTGTTAGTAGCGTGTGATGTCTATAGGCCCGCTGCGATAAAACAGTTGCAAGTTCTGGGCGAACAGATAGAGGTTCCAGTTTTTTCGATGGGGGATAAACAAGATCCTGTTGATATCGCCAAAGCCTCTCGGGGATATGCACAGAGCCAGGGTTGTGACATAATTATTATTGATACAGCAGGTCGCTTGCATATTGATGATACTTTGATGACTGAACTTGAACAGGTTAAATCTAATTGTAAACCGCATGAAATACTTTTGGTTGTAGATGCTATGACCGGACAAGATGCTGTGAATGTTGCCAAGGTTTTTGACGAGAGATTGGGTCTTGATGGGGTTGTGCTGACTAAATTGGACGGAGATACCAGGGGTGGGGCTGCTTTGTCTGTCAAAGCAGTTACAGGTAAACCTATCAAATTTGCGGGTATGGGTGAAAAACTAGATGCGTTGGAACCCTTCCATCCGGACAGAATGGCTTCTCGTATACTTGGCATGGGTGATGTACTTACGTTGATTGAGAAAGCACAAGTCGGTGTTGATGCTAAAAAAGCTGCTGAGATGGAACGTAAGCTTCGCCAGAATGAGTTTACGCTTGATGATTTCCTTGATCAATTGCAGCAGATGAAGAGTATGGGACCCATCAGTCAAATTATGGATATGATGCCTGGGATGGGAAAAATCAAAGGATTACAAGGCTTAGAACTAAGTGATAAAGATATTAAGCGTACAGAAGCAATCGTGCTTTCGATGACCAAGGAAGAAAGAAGAAAGCCGGATATCATGAACGGCAGTCGTAGAAAAAGGGTTGCGTTAGGTAGTGGAACTTCTGTTCAGGCAGTTAATAAATTACTGAAGCAGTATGAACAATCAATGAAAATGATGAAACAGTTTAGTCAGATGCAGAACCCAGCAAAAGGTGGTAAAAAGGGCGGAATGAATTTCCCCTTTACACGATAGCAAGAACAATTATTTTAAGGAGGTGATACTATGGCAACACGGATAAGACTAAGAAGGATGGGTGCAAAAAAGGCTCCTTTCTATCGTTTGGTTGTGGCGGATTCCCGCGCTCCAAGAGATGGGCGTTTTATAGAAGAAATTGGTTATTATGATCCTACTAAAAACCCTTCCGTTATTAAGGTTGATGAAGAAAGAGCCTTGTATTGGTTAAAAGAAGGAGCTCAACCTTCAGAGACTGCAAGAACTTTGTTAAACAAAACAGGTGTTATCTCTAAATTAAGTGAATAACAGTTTATGGGGGTAGGACAAATGAAAGAATTGGTAGAGGTCCTGGTATGTGCCCTGGTTGATCACCCGGAAGCGGTTTGCGTGACCGAGAGTGAAGATGATTATGCTGTTATTATAGAGCTGCGAGTTGCACCGGATGATATGGGCAAAGTAATAGGAAAACAGGGAAGAATTGCTAAGGCCATTCGTGCAGTGGTTAAGGCTGCAGCTGCTCGCGAAGGTAGCAAAAAAGTGATAGTAGACATCACACAGTAGAGGGGCCTTGGCCTCTCTTAATTGTATAATCAATAAGGAGATAAAGTTTTATGATTATTGATAGGAAGATAAAGTTAAAAACAATCGTAACTGAAGAATTTAAAAAACAAGTTCAGCAAGAAATCCAAGACAGTGTGAAGCAAATTGAGGCAGAAGTTAATTATCTAGACCAAAGGTATAAAAAGATCATAACTGAATTGACCATTAAAGCTTCGCCACAGGCCCAGGGCTTGAGAGAACAGTTGGAGTGGGAAAAGAAAAAAAGAGAAGAGGCTAAAGCAGGCCTCTTAGAACAGATGAAAAAACTCAATGAATTAGAAGAAGGTACTGAGGTAATACAAGGCGAAACAACCGGACCAGTAGAGTTAAAAATAGGTGATAATTGGGATAGAATTAATAATCGGGAGATAGTTGTTAAAAACGGAATAATAGTAGAGATAAGGTAGCGGGGTGGATTTTATTTATGACATCCTACATAAAAATAGGTCAAATCATTAATACCCATGGACATCGGGGGGAATTGAAGATATATCCTCTTACCGATGATATAAATCGATTTAAAGAATTAGAGCATGTATATATAAAACAAAACGATGATTATTCAAAGTACATTGTTAATAGTGTACGCTTTAATCAGGCTTTTGTACTGATGTATCTAGCGGAAATCGGAAACATGAATGAAGCTGAAAAAATGAAGACATTATATCTGGAGCTTCCGGAAACAGAATTAAAGCAACTACCAGAGGGACATTACTACATCTACCAGTTGATAGGATTGAATGTTTATGAGGGCGACAGACTTTTAGGTCAAGTCTCAGAGATAATTAAAACAGGAAGTAATGATGTATATATTGTTGAACGTGGGGATAAGGTCAAGCCGTTATTAATTCCGGCGTTAAAAGATGTTGTAAAGAGCATAAACCTAAAGATGGGTATCATAAAAGTAGAGTTACCGCTGGGATTAGAAGAGTAAAGTTTTTTGACCAGGAGGATAAGATGGATATATACGTTTTCACTCTCTTCCCGGAGATGTTTACCGGTCCGATGGAAACTAGCATATTAAAGAAAGCACAGGACAAGGGATTATTTAGCTTGCATTTGATAAACTACAGAGACTATTCTCTCGCTAAACATAAAAATGTAGACGACAGTCCTTTTGGTGGAGGTGCCGGCATGGTACTTAAACCCGAACCAATTTATAATGCTGTAGAAGACAATTGTCCACTACAGGGGAAGGTTATATTGATGTCCCCACAAGGGCAAAAGTTTGACCAACAGCTTGCCTGCGAATTAGCAAAAGAAGAGTCATTATCAATTATTTGCGGACATTATGAAGGCTTTGACGAGAGGATAAGGAATCTTGCAGATTATGAAGTATCAATAGGGGATTATGTTCTTACAGGTGGTGAGCTCCCGGCAATGGTCGTTATTGATGCTGTTAGCCGATTGTTACCAGGAGTTTTGGGTGAAGAAGAATCACCGTTGCAGGATTCCTTTTACAATGGTTTGCTTGAGTATCCCCAATATACGAGACCTCGTTCCTTCAATGGTATGGAGGTTCCTGAGGTACTAATTTCAGGTAATCATAAGCAAATTGCTTTATGGCGGCGTAAAGAATCATTGAGAAGAACCAGAGAGCGGAGACCAGATCTACTAGAGAACACTAATTTAACTATAGAGGACAAAAATATGTTGGCTGAGATTGAAAGGGAGGAATTAGCAAAAGATGAGTAGCCGCGTTTTTCTTGGATTGGTGCATTCTCCAGTATATAATAAAAATATGGAAGTGATTACCACCTCGGTTACTAACTTGGATATACATGATATCGCTAGGTGTGCCATAACATATAATCTGGAGCGATATTATATAATTCACCCCTTGCCTAACCACCATCAACTGATACAGGATATAATCAATTACTGGCAGGTGGGCTTTGGAGCTATATATAATCCTGATCGTAAAATGGCTCTAGACCTAGTGGAATTAAAAGAATCTATTGATGAGGTTAAAAAGGACATATCAAATAGGTTTAAGGCCCCGCTATATACAATCACTACTGATGCCAGAACCTATCCTAATACCATAAGCTATAAGGAGCTACATAGTTTGCTTGAGGATGATGCAGCGGCTGAGGCCAACTATCTGCTCTTGTTTGGTACGGGCTGGGGAATGACAAAAGAAACAATGCTGCAGGCTGATTATGTTTTAGAGCCCATTTATGGGCGAGGGCCATATAATCATCTTTCGGTGAGAAGTGCTGTTTCTATTATATTAGATAGAATTCTTGGTGAAAAATGGTGGGAATGAGCACAAATGCATGGGAATGAGTTGCTTAATTAGAATTAAATGTGTTATAATATCAATCGGTTGTGCATTACAAATAGGCAAGGTTTAAAGGGATGGTCCGCTGTCTTGACTAATGAGCAGGATAAGAACATCTAAGTGGGAGGGAGGTAACACAAATGGATTTGTTAAGAACAATAGAATCAGAACAACTTCGTCAGGATATTCCTGAATTTCGTCCTGGAGATACAGTACGTATTAACGTAAAGGTAGTTGAAGGAACGAGGGAAAGGCTGCAGGCTTTTGAAGGGATTGTAATAAAAAGAAAAGGTAGCGGTTTAAGTGAAACCTTTACCGTAAGGCGTATATCTTATGGTGTTGGTGTAGAACGTTGTTTTCTTGTGCATTCACCCAGACTTGAAAGCATAAAAGTAATGCGTAAAGGGGCTGCCAGGAGAGCGAAGCTCTATTATCTTCGTAAGCGTACTGGTAAGGCAGCTACAAGAATTAAGGAAAGAACTGACTAAAAAACAACTCATCATAATGAATATATTGCATTAATTAGGGACTGAATACTCAGTCCCTTTGTGTCTATAATAAATGTATTAAAGCGCAACAACAGTCACGATTAACTATTCTATAGATCTACAGTGCTAAAGCTATAAAGTCGTTAAGCAGCACTAGATATTTAATAAAGAAATGAGGAAAAAGCTCGTGATACAATGGTTCCCAGGTCATATGGCTAAAACCAGGCGATTAATAACTGAGAATATAAAATTAGTAGATGTAGTAATAGAGTTAGCTGATGCGAGAGTTCCGCAAAGTAGCCGCAATCCCTTGCTAGCCGAATTAATTGAGCGAAAGCCTCAGATCATTGTTCTGACTAAGGAGGATTTGGCTGATGCAAATGCTACAGAACGCTGGTTAAAATACTATAATTCTTTAGGTTTAAAGGCACTATCAGTTAACGCAGTTGTTGGGAAGAAGAATACCAGAGATAAATTACTTGAGGCTATTCGCAAAAAGGCAGTACCGATGTTGCAAAAGAGACAGAATAAGGGAATTATTAACAAAACTGTTCGTACCATGATTGTTGGGATTCCTAATGTTGGTAAGTCTACTTTAATTAATTTCCTTTCGCGTAAAGGTGCAGCGGCTACCGGAGATAGGCCGGGCATTACTAGAGGAAAGCAATGGATAAAGCTGGATAATGATATTGAGCTCCTAGACATGCCCGGTATCCTTTGGCCAAAATTTGAGGACCAGAAGATTGGGTACAAACTAGCTGCTAGTGGAGCCATAAATGATGAAGTTATCGACAGGCAAGAAATTGCAATGTGGATTATTGCATGGCTTGTTAACAATGCTCCTGATAGAATAACAAAAAGGTATGGAACTAATGAGATTGGCGAACCTCTGGAAATACTAACAGCCATCTGCAGAAGGCGGGGTTTTCTTCTCAGTGGTGCTGAAGTAGATTTGCAAAAAGGAGCCGTTATGCTTATTGACGAGTTCCGTGGTGGAAAATTAGGGAGAATAACGATGGATTACCTACCAGAATAGTATGCATGAGAGTATTAGATGAGTTGAGGGATGTTGGAATGGAAAGAGAAAATAATTGGTCAAATATTACTCTGGAAGAAATTCGTAGTATATTGTATGCTTCTAATGAAGGAGAAGCACAGAAGATAATTGTGCAAATGCAGCAAGATAAACGAAAAGGTACTCAGATTATAATAGCGCAGTACAAAAAGTGGTTGGAAAAAGAACATATAGAAAAAGAGAGAATACATAAACTTTGGCAGCTTGAACGTAATCTTAAAACAGCTGGTTTTAAATTTATTGCAGGAATAGATGAAGTAGGGAGAGGACCGCTTGCAGGTCCGGTTGTAGCGGCATGTGTCATTCTTCCGCACGAACTTGAACTTCCGGGGCTTAATGATTCTAAGCAGATTGTAGCTAAGGAGCGTAAAATACTTTCTGAGATTATTAAAAGAAAGGCTGTAGCCTGGGGTATTGGGGTTGTTGATCATCAAGAGGTAGACCGTATAAATATTCTGCAGGCTACAAAAAAAGCCATGGTTGAGGCTGTGAAGCTGATTGGTCAACAGCCTGATTATTTACTGATTGATGCTTTGAAAATACCGGTAGCCATACCACAAGACGCAGTTGTTCATGGGGATACTCTTTCTGCATCAATAGCCGCAGCTTCTATTGTTGCCAAGACTTATCGTGATTCATTGATGGAAATGATGGATGTGCTTTATCCCGAGTATGGCTTCAAGGAACACAAGGGCTATGGTACCGCTCGTCATAGGGAGGCACTAGTAAGATATGGGTCTTGTCCGATACATCGCACGAGTTTTTTACAGAATATTATATAAATGAACAGATTAAGCAAGGTGAAAGTATGGATAGAATAAAACTTGGTCGTAAAGCCGAGGAGGCTGCAGCAGAGTATATTATTGAGCAGGGCTACATAATTCTGGAAAGAAACTGCCGTTTCCATGAAGGGGAAATAGATATTATTGCCGAACACCAAGGAGAACTGGTATTTATAGAAGTTAGAAGCAGGCAGAGTTCGGTTCATGGTTATCCTCAAGAAACGGTAAATTATAAAAAGCAGCAAAAGCTTAAAAGATTAGCCAATCATTACTTAAAATTAAAAAGGGCTTGGAACAGAAACTGTCGCTTTGATGTGATTGGTATTCTTTTTGATGAAGAAGGAAGAATAATGTCTTTAGAGCTTATTTCCAATGCTTTCTGAAACGTTTAAAGGAGAGATTTAAATGGATAGACCAAATGAGAGACAAACGGATCAACAAAGAGAGTTATTATTGTCACCAAATGAATCAAGTAGAGCACATACTAGGAGAAAAACAAGAAACAACTTTTTAGGTGGGGTATTTATATTTATTCTATGGTGTGGACTGGTATTTTCCGGGTTTTATGTAGCGAGGCATTACATAGATCAGGCTATCCAGAAGGTACAGCAGACGAATGCCATGAATGTACAAGCTATAAATGAACGATTAGATATCTTAACTGCAGATATGAAAAGCCTAGAAAACGCTGTGGGGTCGACAGGACAGACTATTTCTAGTTCAGGAAGCGTACAACAGGAAATATTGGCCAGAATGGCACAGTTTGAACAGCAGATCCAAGAATTAAAAAGTAGTCTGAATATACTCAAGGAGGCCCCCTAATGCGGTTGTTTAACAAACTACTATTATTTACTCTGGCGCCGCTTTTAGGCTTAGGGATTACTGTATATGCTTTTGCTTCGGATACGACAGATCTTCTTTTGCCTGTAGAGACCACTGGTTCATCAGTTACGGCACTTTGTAACCATTTTAATAGTATCTATGAGAGCATGGGATATATTGCTAATACTGCGGAAACACTGGAGACACAATACAAGCAACAAGAGGATACCTTGGGTCAGCTAAATGAAGAAGTAGCCGAACAAAAGCAGCTATCTGACGAAATATATGAGCAGCGTATTTTAGCCATGTTAGGACCACCGATAAAAGAGCACAAATCTAGTCGTGTAGAGATGAAAGTTTTTCAATTAGATGAGTTGGGCTATCGAGGATATATTGCCAAGGTAAAACTCTTTGATCCCACTGCTTTAAAAGTAGTCCTGGCGGAAGACACTCTTGGTAAAAAGGAAACTACATTAGAGGCAGTTAAACGTACCGGGGCTATTTTTGGAATTAATGGTGGCGGCTTCTACACGGAGATGAGAGATGGAGAGTCTTATGCTGTGCATATGGGGAATGTTATTATAAATGGCAAGTTGATTACACCCTTTAATCCTTATCCTGAGAACATTTTTTTTGCTGGTATTAATAGCAGGGGAAAATTTATTGGTGGAATATTCTATGAGTTACCGGAGCTTATGGCCCAAGACCCCTGGCAAGGAGTTAGCTTTCTTCCTGTTCTTATCAAGGGAGGGATGAGCAGACCGATTGATTCAGAATGGAAACTGACCAAGCATCCACGTACCATCGTAGGAGAATATGCGAATGGTGATCTCATCTTTATTGTGGTTGATGGGCGTCAATCTGACTGGAGTAGTGGTGTAACGTTAGAAAGATTGTTGGATAAACTCGTCGAACTTGGGGTAAAAGAAGGCTATAATTTAGACGGCGGTGGCTCTACTACTTTTGTCTATGATGGGAAAATACTAAACCGACCTTCTGATGGGAAGGCACGCCCGGTAGTGACAAACTTTATAATTATGCCATAAAAGCGGCTACAATACAGTAGTTGGCTATCCTTTAAAAAGAGGAGGGTGTTTAATTTCAATGAAGGAATATATAAATGGGTTATGTGACCGTATAGAAAAAATTGATGAGAGTGTTCAGGCTTTTTTGCCAGAAGTGGGACGGCGGGAAAGATTGTTAAATGAGGCTGCAGAATTGGAACGAAGGTATCTTGATGTAGAAAAAAAACCATCCTTGTACGGCACCCTTGTTGGAATAAAGGATATTTTCCGGGTAAACGGTTTTCAAACTAAGGCTGGATCACAACTACCCGCAGAATTGTTTGAAGGTACAGAGGCTTTGTGTGTCTCGAAACTGCGCCAGGCGGGGGCACTTGTTGTAGGAAAGACGGTTACCACAGAGTTTGCTTATTTTGAGCCTGGGCCTACTAGAAATCCGCACAACCTAAAACATACACCAGGGGGCTCTAGTAGCGGCTCTGCTGCAGCGGTTGCGGCAGGTCTGTGTTCTGTTGCGCTTGGAACTCAGACTATTGGTTCGGTGATTCGACCGGCTGCATTTTGTGGTATAGTAGGTTTCAAACCCAGTTATGAGCGGATATCCCGGGAGGGAGTGCTCGAATTTTCGCGTACTGTTGACCATGTGGGTATCTTCAGTCCGAATATTTCTGAAATAAGAAAGACTGCAGCGGTAATATGTAATACATGGAATAATAAAGAAACTAAGTTGCAGTTGGGAGATGGCAAAGAGGAGCTACCGGTTTTGGCAGTGCCCGAAGGTCCTTACCTTGAACAGATGCCACCGGATACTTTGGTATATTTTGAACAACAATTAGCACATCTTGCTAATGAAGGCTACGTCATCAAACGTGTTCAAGCTATGCCAAATATTGCGAAGATAAACTTACGCCACCGCCGCCTTATAGCTGCGGAAATGGCTAATGCGCATCAGGACTGGTTTGCCCGTTATGGTAGTCTTTATCGCCAGCGTACGACTGACTTAATCATATTTGGTCAGGGTATAAGCGAGATGGAACTTGCTGAATTAAGAAAAACTTGCATCGAATTAAGACATACATTGCAGGAAATTATGGAACAAAACGAGATTGATCTTTGGGTTTCGCCGTCAGCATTGGGTGAAGCGCCTGTGGGAATCAAAGCAACCGGTGATCCCATCATGAACTTACCCTGGACCCAAGCTGGATTACCTTGTCTAAATATACCAGCTGGTAAAGGCAAGATTGGAATGCCGCTAGGCTTACAGTTTTGTGCCGGGTTTATGCAAGATGAGCAATTATTGGACTGGGCAGTTAAGCTTGAGACTGTAATTAAAAAGTATTAGCATGAGTTTTAGCAAAAACATACCGAAAGAATTATTTAACCCCATGCCTTGAGGCATGGGGTTAAATAATTCTTTGTTTTATCCGATAGCTAACCGCCGACACTATCACTAAGATTTCTTCGAAATCAAGTGGCTAGTAGTCTAAGCGGCGTTATAGCCGTATTTTAGTAAATGTTCCCTGGAATATCTCCAACAAATCCAATGCCGATGGAAGCAGGCCCTGAATGAGCCCCTACAACTGTCCCTAGTATACCCCGATAAATTGGAACATCAGAACTTAATCCGGAAAGTACGTGCTTTATTATAAATGATTCTTCTTCATCACAGAGTGCATTTTGAGTACAGATAACTGGATTTGATAATTGAGTGAGGCGTGAAATAGCAATATTTGCCATAGCGAGTAATGAATTATTTCTACCTCTTACTGCCTTCACCGGTCGAACTACCCCTTTAACAAATTCACATATTGGTTTAATATTCAAAATATGTCCCATGAACGCTGTAGCACCGCCAATTCTTCCGCCAGCTTTCATATAATAAAGGTCTTTAACTGTGAATAAGGTTGTTAAATATGGAATGCTGGCTTTTGTAATGGTACAAATATCTTTCCATGATAAATAAGCATCATGAATCATCTGGGCAATTTTAATCTCCAGTGCTGCTTGACCACAGCTACAGCTATTTGAAGCAATGATTTCTATTTCAAGATCCTTTACATTAGATAAATACATTTTTTGTGCTAAGTTTGCATTGTTATAGCTGGAAGATAAAGCTTGGGATATGGTGGTTACAATTATTTTTTTATAACCATTTTCGTGGGCTTTTTTAAAAGCCTGAATCCAGTCATTCATATTGGGTGCGGCTGTGCGGGGGGCTTGGTTTGAGCGCTCCTGCATAATCTGGTAAAAATCTACTGTACTATATTCAGCGTTTTCTTGGAAGTAGGTATCTCCATCAAAAGTATAGTAAAAGGGTACTTCGATGATCTGGTATTTTTCTAAGATATCTCTAGGTAGATTTCCTGCAGAATCGACTATTTGTGCAATCTTTTCGTTCAAGCTAATCCCTCAATTCTAGGCAAAATATATTTGAACCTCTTAATATAAATGAATGGCTATATTTTATCATAATGATAAAATATAGCAAAGAGTTATAGGAAACAATAAGTAGCAGACGAGGGGGACTCATATGATTAAAGTAAATGGACTCTCATTTTCTTATGAGAAAAGTACGACCAAAGCCAATGACAATATAAGTTTTCAAATCGAAAAAGGAGAGATATTTGGCTTCTTAGGTCCTAATGGGGCTGGAAAAAGTACAACACAAAAAATCCTCATAGGGTTATTGAAGAATTATGAGGGTACTGCACAAGTTCTAGGACGTGATTTAAAAAGTTGGGGTAAGGAGTATTATCAGAAAATAGGAGTATCATTTGAACTGCCTACAAATTTTCAAAAGCTGACTGGACGAGAGAATTTAGAATTTTTCAGTACTTTATATGCTGGGGAGACAGAAGATGCCATTAGACTATTGGAGTTGGTTGGTTTAAGTGGAGATATAGATACTAAAGCAGGTAACTATTCTAAGGGAATGCAGATGCGTCTTAATTTTGCTCGAGCACTTATCAATAAACCTGAACTTATCTTTTTAGATGAACCTACTTCGGGACTTGATCCAGCCAGTTCGCGCAATATCAGAGACCTTATTCTCGATCAAAAGGAAAAGGGACATACTGTTTTTCTGACAACGCATAATATGTTCATTGCTGATGAATTGTGTGATCGCGTAGCCTTCCTTGTTGATGGCAAAATAGAACTGATAGAAAGCCCCAGTAAGCTTAAAATTGATCAAGGGGAAAAAGCAGTCGCAGTACGTTACCTAGGGAAAAAGACTGTGCAGCAGGAAGAATTTCCTCTCGAAGGCTTGGGGGAAAACGAGAAATTTCTGAAATTAATCAGGAATGAGACTATCCAAACAATTCATACCAAAGAACCGACGTTGGAGGATATCTTTATTAGTCTTACGGGGAGGAGTTTGTTATGAATAGGATGTTTGGCACTTTGAAGCTAGATTTGAGGTTGCAATATCGTTATGGCTTTTACTATGCGGCAGCATTCATCACCTTGCTTTGGATAGCACTCTTATTTACGATACCTAAACCATATTTGCAAGTAATTGTACCGCTTGTTATTTTTACTGATTTAGGAGTAGTTGGGTTTTATTTTATTGCGGGGCAAATACTTTTTGAGAAATCGGAAAGAACAATATATGCACTGCTGCTTACTCCACTTACTTTTAGAGAGTATTTGGCTTCCAAATTGGCTTCCTTTTCCATATTGGCTTGGATAATCAGCATTCTTGTGGTTACTGTAAGCTATGGGTTTGAAGTTGATTTCCTCTTGCTATCTTTGGGTATTATCTTAACTTCTATTTTCTTTCTTTTGATAGGAGTAATTGCGGTGTTGCCGTATCAGTCAATCAGTTCTTTTATTATCCCTTCGCAATTGTATATAATTGTTTTCTATCTACCGTTAATTGATTATCTCGGATGGTTTAAAAGCATTCTGTTTTATTTAATACCAACCCAAGGGTCGTTAGTATTGTTGAAGGCAGCTTTTGGAGGGGCGGGTAATACGAGTTTAGGTCAACTTATATTCGCTGTCTTTTATATGCTCATTTGGATTGTCGGCTTAATCAAGATAGCGCAGGGTCAGTTTGAAAAACATATTACAGCCGGGGGAAGAGGGGGGAAGAAATAATGAAATATTACAGTGCCTTTGCTTTGAATGATCTCAAAAATATTCGGCGTGAGTCTTTGCTTTTATATATCTTGCTAGTTCCTTGGCTTATTGTGGCGTTGCTTAGATGGGTCATACCCCCGCTTGCTGATTTTCTGTTGTCCTCCTTTCAATTCGTTCTTGAACCATACTATCCATTAGTATTTAGCTTCTTTATTATTTTGCAAGTGCCCCTGTTATTCGGGGTTGTTTTTGGCTTTCTAATCTTGGATGAGAAGGATGATCGTGTTCTGACGATTCTCCAGGTAACACCAGTAACTCTACAAGGATATATAAGATATCGGCTTCTTGCTGCAGTCATCTTTAGCATAATATATGTAATGGCAATTCTCGGGGCTACGGGATTGATCGAGTTTTCTCTATGGGTTAGAATTTTGCCTATAGCTGCTGTGGGTGGAATATTTGCAGTATTTTCGATGTTTCTTTTGTTAGCTTTTGCTAATAATAAGGTAGAGGGTCTAGCCATTATGAAAGGAATGGGCATTATGATGCTCGGTCCGTTGGCTGCGTATTTTATTGATTCAAAATGGCAGTTGCTACTAGGGTTCTTGCCCAGCTATTGGCCAGCTAAGGCTTATTGGTTAACCAGTGACGGCCAAAATGCTTGGATTTATGTTGGGATTGGGTTCATTTATACCTCTTTTTGGCTTTTGCTTTTATGGAAACGATTTAAAAGGAAAGTGAGCATGTGAAGTAGCATTCTGGTGGGTTTAATTATCATGGATTTAAGATATTTTAGAAGGGATAGAGGGGTTTTTATATGATACGTACTATAAGTATAGGAGAGAGCAGTGAAATATCTGTTACGGAATCATGGGAGGGAATAGAAGAAACATACAGGGGAAATAAGAAGATACTCTGGATTGATATCTTAGAACCAAATAAAGAGGAATTAAATGTTCTTGGTAAAGTTTTTGGGTATGATGAACTTAACCTTGAGGATTGTGGTGAATATTCAAAAAATCCTAAGATTAATGAACATGAAGATTATCTATTTTTGGTAACTCACTTTTGGAATGAAAGTGAGGATCTTTTGTTTCCAAAACTTAATATTTTCATATCTAATCGTACCCTTATAACTGTTCATTATTATCCGATAGCAGAATTAAATAAATACTGGGATACACTATTGCATCGACAATTTGAAGGACCTATAACAGTGGACTTTTTGCTTTATAACGTACTTGATGGCGTGGTTGATACCTTCCATACGATTATTGAAAAGATAGAAGACCAAATTGAAGATATTGAGGAGAAGGTTATCTTAAATGATTTGGAGGGAGCGTTAGTCAATATAACTCAGATAAGAAGAAAGTTAATATATTCTAGAAGGCAGCTAAGCTCAGAGATTAAAATGATTGAAAAACTACTTCATCCAGATATAGAATATTTTACCGATAAGAGTCGGATTTATTTGAAAGATATTATGGAACGCTTGGATAGGGTACTGCATTATGCCGATGTTAACAGGGAACTAGTTAGCTCTTTATTTGATACATATTTATCAGTTTTATCAAACAGGACAAATACAATTACTACTAAGCAGAATGTTATAATGCAGCGGCTTACGATTATTACTGCCATATTCTTACCATTGACTCTCTTGGCAGGCATATACGGCATGAATTTCATATATATACCAGAGCTTAGTTGGCATTATGGGTACTTCACGGTGTTGTTAATAATGCTTTCTTTAGGAATTGGGTTGTACTTGTATTTTAAAAAAGTTGGTTGGCTGGATTAGAATAATATAGAAAATTATTGAAAAATATGTAATAATAACAAATATAATAAAATTATACCATGAACTTTGGGGGAATGAGTTTGTTAGCCCGCGTTTTTAGTTGTACGACGGTTGGGATGGAACCCTGCTTAGTAGAGGTGGAAGTAGATGTAGGTGGAGGCTTGCCTTGTCTGGAAATAGTTGGACTTCCGAATATTACTGTAAAAGAGAGCAAGGAAAGGGTACGCACTGCCATAAAAAACAGCGGATTTGAATTTCCGCCGCGTCGGATAATAATAAACCTGGCTCCCGCCGATGTTAGGAAGGAAGGGCCAGGTTTTGATCTTGCCATAGCGGCAGGCATATTAGCAGCAACAGGGCAGTTGAAAGCGAAAGACTTAGAGAGTTACGTACTCGTAGGAGAGCTTTCTTTAGATGGGAGACTGCGCCCCGTACCAGGTATTCTACCAATGTCATTATTTTTGGCGGAAAAAACAGATAAGTCCTTTATTATTTCACGTGAAAATAATGGGGAGGCCAGTTTAACCAAGATAAATACATATGGTCTTTCTAGTCTCGCGGAAGTGAAAGAAATACTAGAGAAACCGGGTATTAGTCTACCGATAGAACAAACCAGTCTAGGAGGAATACTAGAAGAAGTGCCGGTAGAAGTTACAGACATGGCCGAAGTTAAGGGACAAGAAATGGCTAAACGGGCTCTGGAGGTAGCAGCAGCTGGTGGGCACAACATTATATTTGTAGGGTCTCCTGGATCTGGAAAGAGTTTATTGGCTCGCTGTCTTCCTTCAATATTACCACCACTAACCTCTCAAGAAGCATTAGAGGTTAGTAAAATATATAGTGTAGCTGGACTCTTAAGCAGAGAGAAGCCAATTGTTACGACCCGGCCATTTCGTGCACCTCACCACAGCTCTTCTTTAGCTAGTATTATTGGAGGAGGACAGGTTCCTAAACCGGGTGAATTAACCTTAGCTACCCATGGTATTTTGTTTCTTGATGAATTGCCAGAGTATCGTCGTGATGTCCTGGAATCTATGCGACAGCCTATGGAGGATAAGGTAGTAACCCTTTCACGTGTAGCAGCGGCTATAACTTACCCCGCTAAATTTCAGCTCGTCGGATCAGCAAACCCATGTTATTGTGGTTATTTTGGTGACCCGGTCAAAGAATGTACGTGTACACCTTATCAGGTTAATAAGTATCGTAATAAAATATCAGGGCCTCTCCTGGATCGTATTGATATCCAGATTGAGGTTCCAAGAGTGAGCTATCAGGAGCTTGACAGCAGTGAACAAGAAGAACCATCGAAAATTGTGCGGAATAGGGTTATACAAGCAAGACAAAGACAACTTGAGCGTTTTGGTAAGCTCCCTATTACTTGTAACGCACAGATGGGGGCAAAAGAAGTAAGAAAATACTGTGCTATAAAGGGCAGCGCTCGAGAATTATTAGCCCAAGCTTTCAAAGCGTTAGGATTGAGCGCGCGTGCTCATGACAGGATACTGAAGGTTGCTCGAACTGTGGCTGACTTAGCTGGAAGTAATGAAATACAGTCTACTCATGTGGCAGAAGCTATACAGTATCGAAGTTTTGACCGAGTATAAAAAAAACCGCTATATAAACCGGATTTAAGCTGACGACAATGACGTTAGCTTTTTTACACTATAGGAAAGTATAACTTTGCCATGCTGGCAAAGTGCTGCGGTATATAGTACTGAGAGCGTAGCCCTTAGGAGCTTTGCTTCTTAGGGATGCGGCCTACCCCTTGCGGGTGAAGACGCGCGCCAAGGGAACCGATTAAGGCGCGACTTTCTTGGGAACTAATGTTTTTGTAGATAAGGTGTTTTGCGGAATTGTATGGGATAATAGATAATAGTGAAAATGCCAATATGGAGGGGTAGTATGAAAAATCATAGTTATGGTAAAAAGGGAAAATTAAAGGTTGGCGAGACAAAGACACGAATGCAGGTTTTGGAACCTGCTGAGTTAATGATATTTCTAAGGGAAAGAATGCCAGATCAATCGCGTAACAATATTAAGTCCTTATTGACCCGTCGGCAGGTATCGGTAGACGGCAAAGTTATATATCAGTATAATCATTTGCTACGGGCGGGACAGGAGGTGCTTGTTGACTGGTCACATGTCAAGGATAAAGAGGTAGATGAAGGCTTAAACATAATATATGAGGATACTGAACTTATAGTCATCGACAAGCCTGCTGGACTTCTAACGATTGCATCCGATACGGAAAAAGAGTATACGGCTTACCACCAATTAATGAATTATGTCCGTAAAACGAATACGGAAAATAGGATATTTATTGTTCACCGACTGGATAGAGATACTTCGGGTGTTATGCTGTTTGCAAAGAATGAAGAAGTAAAAATGCTCTTTCAAAATAAATGGAAAGAGCTTATGGTGGAGCGTGCATATATTGCGGTTGTGGAAGGCCAGATTAGAAAAAAAGAAGGCACGATAAAGTCCTGGTTATCAGAGACGAAAACCAAGCTTATGTATAGTAGTTCCAAGCCTGGCGAGGGACTGGAAGCTATAACCCATTATAAAGTCCTTAAAAACGCTGCCAAATACTCCTTGCTGAAAATACATCTGGAAACTGGGAGAAAAAATCAGATACGCGTTCATATGAAAGATATAGGACATAGTATAATTGGTGATAAAAAGTATGGTTCAAAGACCAATCCAATAAAACGTTTAGCCTTACATGCTCAAATTTTAGCTTTTTCCCATCCGGTTACGAAGGAATTGATGCGTTTTGAAACGGAAATACCAACGAAGTTTTTACAATTAATAAAATAAAGATACCTTAAGACTATTATAAAGATATACGTCTAATATTATATTTAGGATTGGAGAGATAGATATAATATGAAAAGAGCATTCAAGGTACTATGCGTTCTTGCTATTACAATTTCCCTTTTAGGGGGTTGTGCAATAACTACTATCAAGAAGCCAAGTGATTTCTTTCCTTTCACTAAGGGGAGTACATGGCAATATAAGGGTGAAGGGAACGAGTACGCCTCCTTTAGTCGAGAAGTAGTATTTACTCTAGAGTCTAACGAAAACTTAATAGTTTTAAAGGCGCCTTTGGAGGTAGGCACAAAGTGGGAACACAGCACCGAAACAAGGGAAATAGTAGATGTTAATACTACTGTAGATACCCCGGCAGGTAAGTTTGAGAACTGTGTTGTAGTTAAGATTATTTTTCCAAATTCGACCCTTTTTGAATACTTCAAGGATGGGGTTGGAATGGTAAAAAGAGAGTTCAGATCAGGAGATAGTCAAGTCACCTCAATTCTTGAAAAATTTAGTGTAAATAGTTAACAAGTCGAATTTTGTTTGTATATGAAAAATAACATAGAATACAATCGATATTGCTATTAGATAGTTGGCGTGATATAATTCTTCCCGTAATAAAAAATAGAAAATGGTAGAATAGAATAACCATATGAGTTCACAAATAAGGTGTGGAAGTCTCTACGTGGCAACCGAAAATTGCCTACACTATGGTTCATAAATATTGTACTGTTAAGATGTTTGTGAAGGAAGCTTTACATCGTATGTAAAGGATTGCTTTGCTCAGGTTTTAAACAGTTTGTTTATGTAAGTAGGCAGAGAACATTGGTTCTTTGTCTGCTTTTTTAAATAAGTTATTAAGGGAGAAACAGAGTATGCAATATTATAATTTGAAAGTAGCAAATTTAGAGAGAAAATTACCAATCATTAGAATTGCGGATTCTCTTGAAATTGCCAGTTTTGTTATCTTAGGAGATGCAGAGCTTGTAATAAATGCGGCTTTTGAGCTTAAGAAGAAAATCCCCGAGGTTGACTATCTTATTACTGCTGAAGCAAAAGGTATTCCTCTTATTCAAGAACTAGCGCGTCTATTAGGAATGAAACGATATTTTGTTGCAAGAAAAAGTATAAAGCCTTATATGACGGAGCCTTTTGTAACAGAGGTTTATTCTATCACCTCACAGGTAAAACAGATCCTATGTCTGGAAAAAGAAGAAAGTGAATTAATTAAGGGAAAACGGATTTTGATTGTTGACGATGTAATCAGTACAGGGGAATCTGTTAAAGCAATGGAATCCCTTGTAAATAAAGCCGGTGGTAAAGTATTAGGCAAAGCCGCTATTCTTGCGGAAGGTGACTCAGCAGATCGTAAGGACATCATCTATCTTGAAAAGCTTCCGGTATTTACAATAAAAAACTCAAGATAGAAAGTGCATTAACTATAAAACGAATAAGGGGACAAACATTTTGAGCTTTACTGTAAATAGCATTAGTTATAAATATAGCTCAGATTCCAATCTGGTTTTAAAAAATGTCAGCTTTAATATAAAAGAAGGCCAGGTTACAGCGATTGTGGGTCCCAGTGGTAGTGGGAAATCAACCTTGGTTAGTATTTTAAGTGGCGTAATTCCTACCCTTATAGATAGTGGTGAATATGAGGGCTCTTTTGATGTCGAAGAAAAAGTAAATATTTCAGTAGTGAGTCAGTCTCCAGAAAACCAATTATTTGGATACGGAGTAGAGGATGCGATCTCATTTGGAATTGAGAATATGGGAATTAGCAATGAAGAGATCATCGAAAGCGTTGAGTATGTTTTAGATCTATTAAATATACAACACCTGAGAAAACGTTCTGTGGCTACACTTTCTGGTGGGCAGCGTCAAGCGGTTTGCATTGCTTCAGTACTGGCCATGCGCCCAGACATTTTAATTATGGATGAACCTGTGAGTTCACTGGATCCAAATGGAAAAGAGATGATCCAGTATGTGCTTAACCAGTTAAGGGAATCGGGTCAATCTACAGTCATTGTAGATAATAACTTAGCTTGGTGCTCTGATATCGTTGATCATGTAATTGGTTTAATTGATGGAGAAGTGGTATTCGATGATGACAAAAATAAGTTTTTTGATGATTTCAAAATACAAGAAAAGCTTGGAGTGACTATTCCTCAAGAGGTCGAAATCTACCGTGAACTATCTAATAGAATAAAAGGACTGAATAAATTTTATACAATCGATGATGCCAAGCGTGAAATTGGGAAACTGATTGGGAAGGAAAATGGGTGCTTGCCTATTGACAGCATTCTGCTGAAATCAGAGGAAATACTAGTGGCGGAGGGAATTTCTAAAACCTTTCTAGATGGTTTTCGTGCTTTAATTGATGTTGATGCAGAATTTGAAAAGGGTAAGGTTATTTCTATTCTCGGACAGAATGGTTCCGGTAAAACCACGTTTGTTAAGCATCTTAACGGACTGTTATCGCCCACAAAGGGAACTATTAGATACAAAGGAATTGAAACTACTGGAAAATCTGTTGCTCAGATTAGTAAGGATATAATTCTGGTTTTTCAGCATCCAGAACATATGTTGTTCGAGGAAACTGTATATCAAGAACTTACCTTTTGCGCGAGGGCCCAGGGAATAGAATTTAATGAAGAAGAAGCGTTAGATATATTGCGTTATTATGATTTGTTGGAGTATAAGGAAGAATTGCCTGTCAATTTGTCGATGGGCCAAAAGCATTTGTTAACGATTCTTTCAGTATTTCTTTCCAGTGCAGAAGTGGTTATTTTGGACGAGCCTACTCTAGGTATGGATCTTCATTTGAAAAACAAATTGGAAGATATTATAAAGAGATTTACAAGCCAGGGTAAAACAATGATTATTATAAGCCATGAGATTCCTCTTGTATTTAAGATCTCCGATCACATCCTTATTCTGAATGAAGGGGTTAAGTTGGCTCAAGATTCAAAACAGAGATTGGCGAATAGTGATGATATATTTGAAAGTATAAACATTGCATTGCCACCAGTCGTAATTCTATCGAAGTATTTTGGATTTTCCCATGTTTGTAGTGATACAAATTCTTTTGTGCAAGAGGTTATTGATCGATTAGTATGACGAAGAATAGTATAGTTTGTTTGTATTAAAGTTAGTTTAAGCTGGGGGATAACGAATGGGAGACTTTCTGCAATATGTTGAAATGGATTCATTTCTACACAAATTGGATCCTCGGACCAAGTTCTCTTTTTTTATTGTAATGTCAGTATTAACATCATTTTGTAAAAGCGGTGTGGCACTGCTATTCTTGTTTGTTGTATTTACAGCAATATGGATAATAAGTCATATCGGAAAATACATGATTGAACTATTAAAAAAGGTTAAAGTCCTTTTGCTTTTTATTTTTTTATTATGGTTAATACTAGGCGCATTTATGGTCAATGATGGACCTACTATCTATCGCACTACCTATACCTTATTAGGAAACGGTTACACCTTAAGTTTAGATTGGTTTGATTTATACAAGGGTGCTGTTTTTGCAATGAGAGTATTTCTGATGATTTCCGTTTTTTACACTGTTATCTTATCTACAAATTTTAGTCAGATTATATTAGGGCTTCGTTCATGGAGAGTGCCATATGCGGTAGCATTTGGGATAGGACTCGTTTTTCAGATAATCCCAATAATTATTCAAGAGTTTTCCACCATTATAGAGGCACAGAGTTCACGAGGTCTTGAGGTGGATAAATGTAGTGCAATTTCAAAAATTAAAAACTATATTATTATTTCTATGCCGCTTTTATTTCGAGTTTTAGGGAAAGGGCATTCTATTTCCCTTGCTATGCATTATTATAAGCTTGATTTCAAGACGAAACGCACCTCTTACAAAATGATTAAAGCATCCTATTTAGATGCCATTTTTGTATCTGTTACTGTAATTTCCACTGTTTTCACGGTAGTGCTTCAGTTAAAGTACTATATTCCGTTATAAAAGGAGGGTTACCCAATGATTGAAAAATGGGAAAATCTAACGAGAGATGAAATTGCGGCGATTGATAAAGATACTGCCATTGTATTTCTTCCTACAGCTGCTACAGAACAGCATGGAGCGCATTTGCCTGTTGGTACTGATGCCATCATTTTATCCACTTTAATTGATAAATTCATTGATACAGAAGATTTTGAGAGCGGTGATCTAATATTTGCTCCACAACTTTGTATCGGCAAAAGTAACGAGCATATGGGTTTTGCGGGAACACTTACTTTTGGCACACAAACTTATTATTCCATGCTTCATGAGCTAGTAGGCGCAATAGCACAAAGTGGCTTTAAAAAGCTAGTGCTACTTAACAGCCATGGAGGCAATACAGATATGTTAAATATGATAAGCCGTGATCTCAGAATTGATTTTGGCATGGAAGTGTTTGTATTTGATTGGTGGTTTACGCCATTTTGGAATAAAGGTCTGGAGGGGCTGAAACAATCAGGTACTTATGGTGTATTTCACGCCTGTGAATTGGAAACATCACTGATGCTGTATGCTCGTCCGGAAAAGGTACATATGGAATTAGCAGTGGACGAGGATCCAGTAGAGTGCCTAAGAGATAATGATTTTGTAACTGTTTTTGGACCGTACAACGCTGGCTGGAAAACAAGCGACATCACCAAAAGTGGCGTGATCGGGGCTCCTACCTATGCCACTGCAGAAAAAGGCAAAAAGCTGTTTGAGTATGCCGTCAAAGAGCTGAAGGATATAATAACCGCTTTTGCAAAAACAAATTATTAAGGAGGGGTATATTTATGAAAAAGAAAATCACCTTTGTCAACATCATATTCTTTGTAATATTTGGTGTATTGACCGGCGTATTATGGGCATATGGCAGCCCGATTCCACTTATCCCAGGTGCGGTACATTTTAGGACTTTTGCATTTATAATTACTGCTATTGGCTTCCTCTTTGGTCCTGTAACCGGTTTTTTTGCCGGTTATATCGGTACACTAGTTTGGTCGCTTTTAGGAGGATACTTTATCGCACCGCATACTTTATTAGCTGATGGGATCACTGTTGGCCTAAGTGCGGCTCTTCCTGCCTGGATTATGCTGAAAAACTCTAATCTTGATGAATTAATCAAGAACAAGGGGCAATTCATATGGAAATCAATGCTCTGGTCGGTACTTTTTGGTTGTCTGATGATCCTATCAACAAGTCTGTCTTTATCTTTCTTTACCGGACTTGACTATTGGTATTGTGTCATTTGGATTGGCATAGCGGATGTTGTTCCAATTGCGATTACACCATTTGCTGTTCTTTTGTTGGCTCCAAGGCTCAAAAAGGTTCAAACTATTATTCCAAAAATATAGATTAGGAATACGAAAAGTTTTAAGCTTTTACTTAATAAAAATGGGCTGCTGCACTTCGAAATTTGTTCGTTGTGCAACAGCCCATTTTTTAAACTATAATTAGCATAAAACCATACCACTAGGCATATGATTAGATGTATTTAATCATTTGTACAAGCTGGTGATTTAGGTGGATTTGTCTAATTCGATAAAAATAAATAAAAATAATATTCGTGTTTCAAAAAACAGCAAGTATTGGTATAAGACTGCTTTATCTTATGATAGTCAGCACCCCGAAGCGAATTATGCCTATGCGTGCGATCTTGAGGATAAAGAAAATTTGCCTGGTGCATTAAAACATTTTCAAAAGGCATATGAGGGTGGATTCAACACTGCAATACTGGGTATAAGTCGAGTGGAGAAAAAGCTTGATAGCTTACAAGATGAAGCAGGTAATATAGAAAAAGGTAATAAGAAGCGACTAATAATTATTCCTTTAATTATTATATTATTTGTTTTAGTTTCATACTTAATGTTCACGATGTTTGTCAGTTTTAAAGAGCGGGATATGTATAAGGTATACAATATTAATGAAGTTGAAACCAAGATCATAGAACAAAACGTCTGGCTTCATCGAATCCCATTACCTCCAGAATACTTGTCTGGAGATTCAAAGACTCAAGGAGTTAATCAGATAAGTATAGAATTAGATTCAGAAGTAAAGGACATTATTGTTAGTTCGGAAGAATATGCGCGAAATAATGATTTATTAAATACCTCTTTAGAATTATTCGTCTATTACAATGATAGGTCGGGACTATCGGTAAAGAGGTCTAATCCTGTAGCAAAGGCTAGTCTTGTAAATGGGACAGTTACTGATATTTACATATATCCTGGGTTCAAAAAAAAAGCCGTAAAGAATTGATTGTCTCGGATTCTTCAACGGCTATTCGTAAAATAATTGAGATTAATCAGGAAAACCAGGTTTTAAGAGAGACAGGACTTGTAGTCACTATGAATACTAGTAGTAAATATAAGATAGTTATTGATAGACACAATCACCTTCTGTATTTGACAGATCACACGAATACCGTTCTATCGCGTTACCCTGTCGGGATCGGTCGGGAATCCTCCCCGACTCCTACAGGAGTTTTTAGGGTGGTAAATATAGTCACTAACCCAAGATCGTTTAGATCCGAAGTTTTGGATGCAGTGTTTGGTAGTGTTTGGATTGGGTTATCTGAACCTCATTATGGAATACATGGTACAGATAAGCCGGAAAGTATTGGGACGAATTTAACGGATGGATGTATAAGAATGAGTAATGATGATGTTAACCAATTGAGTAGGTTCATAAAGATAGGCACTCCAGTATATATTTATTGAAGTAATAATCCGGCTAATAAAAGCCGGATTAAAAAGCATTTCTTTAAACATTACTCTTTGCGCGGATTAACACTAATAGTAACATTATCTCGTAGGTACCACTCGCGTTGCTGTTGTTTTTTGGGTCTAAAGTAAGCAGTAATCATTTCCATAATTTCCATGCTTCAAAACCCCTTATGATTAATTTCATCTATATTCTGTACTTTTCCATCATTTTTTATTCTGTAAATAAATACAGTTAGCTGTTATCATATAAGTACTATGACTTTTATGGAGGATTATTAGCATGGATAGGGAATGTGTGAGGATATATTTGGAAATATGTCATTCGGAGGCTAGGATACCGACCTATGCCCGAGCAGGTGATGCTGGAATGGACATTTATGCTGTTGAAGATCAGTTGATTGAACCTAACAACACCATTATTATTAAGACCGGATTAAAAGTTGCGATACCGGAGGGCTATGAAATCCAAATTAGGCCACGTAGCGGATTGTCGCTAAAAACAGCACTAAGATTGCCTAACAGCCCAGGTACAATAGACGCGGGTTATCGTGACGAAATTGGTATTATTGTACATAACACTTCCTTAAGTGAGGAATATACTGTAAAAAGAGGTGAGAGAATAGCACAAATGGTATTACAGCGCATTCCAATGGTAGAATGGCAATTAGCAGATTGTGTCAATGTGATCGGAGATAACCGGGGAGGTGGCTTCGGTTCTAGCGGTATTTAATCTAGTAGTTAAAGAGCAGTTTCGAGCTGGTCTAGAGTTTCAGAGAAATCTTGCAAGGCGGCAATTATAGGTTCTGACGTGGACATGTCAACTCCAGCCTGCTGTAAGAGATTGATAGGATAGTCTGAACCTCCCTGTAAAAGGAAGTTAAGATAGTTTGCTAATGCGTCCGGTTCGCCGGTCGTTATTTTTTTGGCCAAAGCAATTGCAGCTGAGATGCCTGTAGCATACTGATAAACATAAAAAGAGTTATAAAAGTGAGGGATTCTAGCCCATTCGTAGGTCAATTCTTCATCAATAACAAACTGCGGACCGTGATATAATTCGTAAAGTTTCTTGTAAGTGGTGCAAAGGGTATCTGGGGTAACGGGTTTTTCTTCTTCAAGCAGCTGATGCATTTGTGCTTCAAAATCAGCAAAAAAAGTTTGACGGAAAAGGGTTGAACGGATGCTGTCAAGATGCATGCTTAAGAGGTAGGCCGTTTCTTCTTTAGTCGCTGCTTTATTGAGTAAATAACGATACAGTAAATACTCATTGACCGTTGAGGCTACTTCTGCTGTAAAAATAACATAATTTGAATCTACATAAGGTTGATTTTTATTACTGTAGTAGCTGTGCATAACATGTCCTAGCTCGTGAGCCATAGTAAATAAGTCTTCTAAGGTACCTGTAAAATTTAATAGGGAATAGGGATGAAGGTTATAAATACCATTAGCATATGCACCAGGAACTTTACCTTTGTTGGGATAAACATCTATCCAACGCTTTGAAAAAGCCTCCTTTAATACCAATTGATAATCATCTCCAAGTATGTTCAGCGCTTTAAGAACAATATCTTGTGCTTCTTCAAAAGTATAATTATAATTGATATCCTTCATGAGAGGGACAAATAAATCATAGAAATGTAAGTCCGAGTAGCCAAGAGTTTTTTGTCTTAAGGCAAAATAACGTTGTAGTTGATGGACATTGCTACGGACAGTTTTAATTAAAGTATCATAAACTTCTATGGGAATATGGTTGTTTTTTAAAGACATCTCACGTGAGGATCGATAATTCCTGGTTTTGGCAACAAAAAGTCTATATTTAAGGTTTCCATAAGTTGCTGAGGTTAGAGAATTTATATGAGAGCCATATGTTGCCAATAGGCCCTTAAAGAAACTTTCTCTCAAGCTACGGTCATAGGAGGTGAGCATTTTACGATAGTTTACCTCATTAGCTATTATTTTTTCTCTTTTTTCGTTTTCTATTTCTGGGAATATGAGGTCATTGACAGTAATATCATCGTAGATTTTATTGAAGGAGGAACCGAGCGAATCAAGACGTGTCAGGATTTCTTCCTCTGTGGTACTAAGTATGTGGTCCTTTTGGGCAAAGAGTTTTTCAAACATAAAAGAATACACGGACAGATCAGGAATTTCATCTATGTATTCTTTGAGTACAGAAGGGTCAAGCAAAAGCAGTTCCGGTTCGAAAAAGGCTAGTTTATCGCTAATTTTTGTAATAACATTATCTATTTTTTCATAGTTGTGTTTGTTGATGGAGTCACCCATATTAACGTCAAAAGCCATCCTAGCATAGCTTGCTGCCCGTTCCAGTTTTATACCGAGTGTATCCATATTTGTTAAGTTTTCATAGAGATCCTGAGCTGAGGAGATAATTCGTCCTTTATTCTGAGTAATACTATTAGCAAGTTTCTCGATTTCCTGTAGATCAATCTCCCATTCCTCTTTGGTTTTATACAGTGCTGTCAGATCCCAGGTATAATTTGTATCTAGTTCATTTCTTTTTTTCAAAAAATAACCACTCCTTTTATTATAATGATATTAAAGTATCTACTTATTATTAGCATTATATTATATATATGAAACGATGTGTATTAATTAAAGGGAATTACTTTATACATTGCCATTTCCTGGGAAATGACAATGTATATTTATTTTCTCCACTGGGAAATCTAGCGTACAAAAGGATTTATCAATAGATTTTTGAAAATTGATAGAACTAATTAGAGGGGGAAGGTACATGAACAGATTACCACTAGGATTAATTCTTCTTGTAGTGGTCTCTATCCTTGTCTATTTTGGTTTAGCTCAGCGGCTGCTTGACAGGATGCGGTTATCGGATAAAACAGCTTTAGGAGTTATAGCAGCATTAATTGTAGGTAGCTTCATCGATATCCCATTGGGACAAGAAGTATCAATTAATGTTGGGGGGGCTTTGGTACCTATTGGTCTTGCTATATACCTATTGATGAAAGCTGGGACAACAAAAGAATGGGTGCGGTCCCTGCTTGCCGCCGGAGCAACCACGGCTGTTATATATGTACTAGGCAGCTATATTATGACTGGAGAGCCAAGTGGAAGAGGACTTTTTCTTGATCCACTATATATCTATCCCCTTGTAGGGGGGACAGTGGCCTATCTTCTTGGTCGTTCGCGTCGAGGTGCCTTTGTTGCTGGATCTTTAGGAGTACTAGGATTAGATATTGTTCATTGGGTCTGGCTTTCGGTGACTAGAACTCCCGGTACTGTAAATATAGGGGGTGCCGGAGCCTTCGATTCTATTGTTGTAGCAGGATTAGTTGCAGTTATGTTGGCAGAAATCGTTGGTGAAACGAGAGAACGTCTACAGGGAGGGCCGGAGTCAGAAGGTCGAGATCCGGACCTAATAAAAAATTTAAAGCCTATGGATAAAAACGAGAAAATGGATGGTGAGGACAAATGAAAAAGATAGCAAATAAATTAGTCCTCTATCTTGGTTTTGCGTTAATGATTATAGGGGCATGCTTTTATTATTATGAAACACACCCACAGGTCTATAATACCCTTGCTGAGGCTGGTATAGAGTTAAATATCTTGGATAATCTCGGTAAATGGGAAGGTGAACTTACTGAGGGAAAGTACTATACTTTTAAAGATGAAAATGGCAAAGAAATCGATCAGACTGTTCATGAGGTATTTGTAGGAGATGAACTGATTCTCGAGGATAATAATCGTTACAAGGTCGTTGAGGTTGACGACAAGAATTATATGGCTACATGTGAATTAGTAGGGCAAGAAAACATTAGCTGGCGTGAGGAATGGGAACAGCTTCCTGTCTTGGAAGTAGCCCAAGGCCAAAAAAAAGTTGGGGTATATATGACTCATAACGACGAATCCTATAAGCCTACTGATGGCACGGAAAGTATAGCAGGTGATGGTGGGATTATGGAGGTAGGTGCAACATTAGCTGAGATATTAAAAAAGAATAATGTGGATGCACAGATAAGCAATAATAAACATGATCCTCATGACGCTAATGCCTATCATCGTTCCCGTAAAACGGCAGTACAGCTACTTCGAGAAAATCCAGTAGCTTTAATTGATGTACATCGGGATGGTGTTCCTGACCCCAATTTTTATGCGACTAACATCGATGGTAACGACGCCACAAAGATAAGGTTGGTAGTAGGACGACAGAACCCTCATATGTCGACTAACCTAGAGTTTGCGAAGCAGGTTAAAGCTTATTTTGATAAAAAACACCCCGGTCTGATCAAGGGTATTTTCATGGGTAAAGGTAATTATAACCAGGATTTGGGCCCGAAGGTATTTATTATCGAAGTAGGCACATATACAAACCATCAGGAAGCGGCAGAAAAAGGTGTGGCTGAGTTTGCAGAGGGAATACCGAAGATATTGGGGGCTAGTGCAACAGGTCAAGGACCTGGGGCAGGACCTGTGACTACTGGGTCAGGCAAGTCGCTCTTGTGGCTTTTAATTGCGGCTGTAGTTGGTGGTGGGTTATTTTTGCTGATAAGTAGTGGTAGTATTAAGGGATCGATGAAAAGGCTTTCCGGTTTTGGTAAAGAGTTTTCTAATTATTTTGGTCCTGTGAAAATCAGAAGAAAAAAGAACAAAGAATAGGCGAAGAGTTGAAAATTATATATAATTGCTTTGGAGGTTCGCATTCATCAGTCACAGCTGCAGCGATACATTTGCAATTACTTCCGGATACACATGAAGCTACCAATGAGCAATTGCTTAGTCTACCGTATTATGATGCACAGGTTGCTTTTGATCATGGCAGAATAAGGTATATGGGTAGAGATGAAGTCGGCAACGAGATTTATATAACTAGTAAAAGAGGGCTTGGCAGTAAATACACAATCATAATGAGTTCAATTCTAGAGTTGATAGCAAACAAAGATGAACAAGCGGTATTTATTGATACGATGCCTTACGTGAATATATGGATGATGATCGGCGGGTTCCTTTCAAGGCGTTGGGGATTTACTAATCTGGGTCGAAGAATAGTCTTATATGGTACCCGTCAGTCATATTTCCGCTTTATTCAACTGGTATATTTAGTAAAACAAGGTTTACAATAGGTTAGGTGATGCTAAAATGAAAATACTAATACTCGATCAGTTGGGTTGTTATGCAGCAGTGGCTGCTGCATCTTATCTGGTTGGAATAATAGATGAGAAGCCAACAGTTATGGAAATCTATAACTTACCCTGTTTTGCCGCCCACCACGATTTGCAGGTGGGCAGAATTTATTACATTGGGAAGGATAGTAAGGGTGATGATTATTACAGTCTAGGGGTAGGAAAAGAAGAACAGCTGATGATAAGATCGGTACAGGACTTTTTGAATATTATTGGAAGCCAGGGCAGTGTTCGTATTATAGGGGTTTCATTATATAATCCTTTCATTTTATCGATTTTAACATATTTTGTACTCTGTTATCCTCTGCGAAACATAAGCAAGAGAGCATCCGCATGTATTCTGAAAATGAGATTTGCTGAATTAATAAAGAAGCTTAAGACAGAGCTTAAGATAGAGTTCACTGATCCCACAAGAGATATGGCTTAGGCAAGATTGTCTTGACGCTAATAGCAGGTATACCGCATAATAGGGATTGAACAATAGACTAAGTAGAATTTAGGGACGGTATGTTTTAGGAGATGTAAGCATGATAGGTGCCATAGTTGCAGGAGTTAATGAAAATTCAATTGCGTTTGAAATGGGTATTCAAGAAGGAGATAAAATTGTAAGTATAAATCATAAACCGCTACTGGATCTTATTCAGTTTCAGTTTGAGTGGGGAGAAGAAGAAGTCCTCCTAGAAATAGAAAAAGCAACTGGGGAAAAAGTGCTTTTTGAAATAGAAAAGGAATATGATGAACAGCTTGGAGTAATCTTTAATCAGGCAGTATTTGATGGTATAAAGCTTTGTCGTAATAAGTGTTTGTTTTGTTTTGTCGATCAGATGCCGGGTGGAATGAGATCGAGCTTATATGTG
>PHAD01000019.1 GCA_002841595.1 Firmicutes bacterium HGW-Firmicutes-12 | reverse complement strand
ACAAATTATATTGCTGGGTATCAAAGACCAAATTTTCGTTTATTGCGTTAGTATTAGTAGTTATATACTCCAGCAAATAAGGTTTCATCTCCACCTCTTGCGTTGAGATTTGATAAGTGAAAAATTTAGTTTCTTCGCTAAGATTTCCATCTGTAAAGCCATTAATCTTAAAATCTATATCTGTACCTAAAACAAAAATCTCTAGAACCTCAGGTTCATCGCACCAAGCAGCAATTTTTGTTTTTTCGTGTCCTCTTTCATAACGGTTAAACCCATTTGTAATTACTTTTGTTTTTTCACTGTTGAAATCAAAATCAACCGCGAGGTTTATTCTTTGTTCAGTAGTGGGCTTTACGTTAATAAGATAAAGCTTACCCTTTTCATTTTCCGCAAAGCTTTTTGTTTCATATTCTTCTTGTGTAATAGAGTGTACAATACTGTCAAAATCAAAGCTGGTTTCCTTATCCTCTTGCCAAGGACTTCCATAGCTTTCTACCGCGTCCCCTATATATACTTCATAAGGTAACACATTGTCATCAGCAGTTATGACCACGTCTTCTCGGGTAAGACCATTGAGTTTTTCAACAAACGGAAAGGCCATTTGTACCAATAGAGTTTCATTTGTGGGGTTAGCCATTTTATAGGTTGCTGTAACTCTCCCCCTGGTCGTATAGTCAGATTCCTCATCCTCAGAAAAATCAAAGATGAGATCTTCATTTTTTACTGTAATGGGTGAGTTTTTGCTAATTGCCATTATTTCTGATGCTGGGTAACCTTGCCAATACGTAGGTCCAGAATTGGCTACAACTATGGGAGAAAAAGAAAACATAACAGCTAAAAACAAAATACTTGTTATAAGCTTTTTCATCGGCCTTTTTAATCTCCTTACTATAGTTTAGTCTCATTGAAGGTTATTATAATTTCCACAATTTCTGATCTACTTCCTACCCTCAAGTCAGGCCCCCAGTTTCCAATACCGCAAGAAACTATGAGCTGCAAAGTATCCTTTTTAAGATATCCCCAATCCTCTTCAAAGAGATGCCCAGTTAGAAGATTGGCAGGAAACACCTGTCCACCATGGGTATACCACCCATTATCATATTAAGATTAGGTCGATTTGCAGTACCCCTTCGTCCCGCGGCAGGATCATCTTTTCCTATTATATAGAAACTATTCGCTATTTTTGTATAACTATCCTTTAAGACCTTAAGACCTCCTTGTTCCAGGAAACCTACAGTGTCTTTGATTACACCTCCATAAAACTCATGGTTGCCTAAGGAAGCAAAGATACCTAAGGGGGGATTTAATTTTTGGAACTCTAGATACATTTTCTCTTCATCAAAATACTGCGAGTCTTGGATGATATCGCCAGGAATTAAAACTAGATCAGGTTCTAGTTCATTGACCTTCTCAAGCATCTCTCTCAAACGTGTATTTCCAATGACCCTTCCCAAGTGAAGATCACTAATCACGACCACTTTTAGCTGATTAATATCCGCTGCATACTTGGGAATAGTAATATCATAATGGGTTATGCGAGGAGTACGGGCGTTCCAACCTCCATACAGGATAACCATAATGACCACAATTATGGCGATCATCCTTGTTTGATGCTTCGTTCGTGGCCGTAAACGAATACCTGCTAGTTTAATACCTAAGCTAATAATATCGAAAATTACTAAAACAAAAAACATATATAGCATGGCTACTATCCAGGTATAACCAAAAGTAGATAATGTATCGTTTAGGATAGTTGGTAAGATATCACCAGTAAATCTAGTAATAATAAAAGTGGATGATAACACAATAAAGGCCAACCAGTAATAGACCCTACTAAGTTTGGGATAATAAAAGCTCAAGGTCTGCCAAAGACGAAAACCTATATACAGGTGTAGTGGAATAATGATCAGAAATACCATATTGAAAAAATAATGAAACATCATTATCTCCCATCTGTAAAACTATTTCATCTAAGTATATTTGATATACCCGTATAAATAAAGACTGCATCACGCAAGAACTCCGCTGCGCCAGGTTGATTCTTATCATAATAAGCCTTGAATCTATCATCATCAATATACATTTGGGCTACCCCAGCATGAGCTTCTTTGGTGTAGCTATCCCAATAGAAGCTCAACCACTGACGATGTAAATCGGCTGCCTTTTGGGCTAATTCACCTGCAGGATCCCCCGTTAGAACAGCTGCCTGTAGTGTTTCCAGAACCATTTCTCCGAGCTTCGTTATTTCGTCGTATTGGGTTTGATTCATCTTCTTTAGTTTACTGTTTGACTTCTCAATAGCTTCGTTACCATATTTTTCTCTAACCTCTTTACCGTATTTTTTTTCATTATCGTCAATTAGCTTTTGCTTGAAGCCTGCAAATTTTTCTTCATCGCTCATTGTTGTTCTCCCTTCTTTTACAGCAATGGTTTTGTCTACATTTGCCAAGATCCTATCCAAATGCTGTTTTTTCTCAAGAAGCTTCTCACGGTGTTCTTTCAGTGCTTTTACCTCTTCAAAGTAGGGATCTGCAACTATATCTCTTATACTCTCTAAACTAACTCCCAGCTCCCTATAAAAAAGGATCTGCTGCAGCCTATCTACCTCGTTTACACCATAAATGCGATATCCCGATGAATTGATTCTTGCCGGCTTAAGAATTCCAATTTCATCATAATATCTTAAGGTCCGTGTGCTAATTCCTGCCATCATTGCGAGTTTCTGCACTGTGTATTCTATGAGTTTCACCTCCCGCTAGAACAACTATATACCTTTACGTTACGTCAATGTCAATGGTTATATTCCCTTTAGAATAAAGAAAAACCTGCCATTCAATAGCAGGTTTTTCTTTATTCTATTTATTCTTAAAATCAGCTTTTCTTTTCTCTAAGAATGCTGTCAACCCTTCACGGTAATCTTCTGTACTAAATATTGTGGCGAAGGCCTCCGCTAAGTAATCTATTCCTGTCTCCGGATCCATATTCATTCCCTTATCAATTACGGCTTTGGCTACCTTGATAGAAATAGGAGCCTTCGATAAAATAGTCTTTGCTATTTTTTTGGTGTATTCGATGAGCTCGTCAGCTGGAACCACTTTGTCGACAAGTCCCATATTATGAGCCTCTGCTGCTGTCATCATTTCACCGGTAAATACATAGAACTTTGACTGGCCTTTGCCTATTAGTCGTGGTAATCTATGCATTCCTCCCCATCCAGGGATAATTCCCAGACCTACCTCCGGTAAAGCAAGCTTGGCCTTTTCCGAGGCAATCCTGATATCACAGGCCATGATAAGCTCACAGCCTCCACCAAGAGCATAGCCATTTATTGCCGCAATAGTTGGTTTATCAATGTTCTCAATTTCTTTGTATACTCCCTGTCCGAATAGTGAGTATTCCCTCGCTTCGAGAGCTTTAAGGTCCCTCATCTCTGCAATATCCGCGCCTGCTGCAAAGGCCTTCTCACCGTGTCCGGTTATAATAATGAGTTTTACCTCGTCATCATCTTTAGCTTGTCTTATAGCCTCAAGCAATTCAGTTAACACTGCAACACTCAGAGCATTCAGGGCATCGGGACGATTAATACTAATTGTATAAATACCTTCTTCTAGGTTAGTTAAAAGATTATTGTAGGCCATTTCATACCCCCCAGTGTATTTTAAAATTTAGTCTTAAACCGGTCTTCCCATACTGCTATTAGTTGTTCACGGAATATAGGGTGGGCTATACCAATCAATGCTCTACCCCTATCTTTCAGTGTTTTTCCTCTAAGGTCAGCGATCCCATATTCAGTAACTATATAATGCACATCATTTCTTGATGTGGTTACGGCAGCACCTTCATCCAACAAAGGTACTATTCTGGAGATCTTATTATTTGAAGCGGTAGACATCATCGCAATTATTGATTTCCCTCCTGTAGCCATGCTGGCTCCACGTACGAAATCAACTTGACCACCAACCCCGCTAAACTGTTTATACCCTATCGTCTCAGAAGCTACCTGCCCCATCAGATCTACCTGGACACACGAGTTGATGGAGACCATTTTGTAGTTTTGCATTATAACCGCTGGGTTATTAACATAATCGACCGGATACATTTCCACGGTCGGATTTCCATTAATAAAATCATAGAGTCTTTTTGTCCCCATCAGAAATGTAACAATCATCTTGCCCTTATGAATAGATTTCATTTTATTTGTTATTACACCTGATTCAACAAGCTCAACGACGCCGTCTGAAAACATTTC
Organism: Firmicutes bacterium HGW-Firmicutes-12; assembly: GCA_002841595.1. GTDB lineage: Bacteria > Bacillota > Peptococcia > DRI-13 > PHAD01 > PHAD01. The sequence goes on along the minus strand of PHAD01000019.1, from coordinate 26,341 downwards.
CGAGTGTATCCCCAAATCCTTTTTGTCCTTCAAGAAAAGAAGCACTGCATCAGGAATAGCTCCAATGCCCAGCTGTAGGGTTGAGCCATCCTCAACCAGCTTTGCACAGTTTTCACCTATAGCCTTTTCTACATCAGTAATAACCGGTGGCTTCAGTTCAACAAGTACTCTAGATTCTTCAACGAAAAAGTCTATATCCGAGACATGTACAAAGGAGTCTCCCATTGTTCTTGGCATCTGATCATTAACCTGTACAATTACTATTTTTGCACAATCCAAAGCTGCCTTCGTATAGTCTACTGATGTACCTAGAGTGCAGTAGCCATGTTCATCCGGCGGGCTGACCTGAGTCATAAGCACATCTACTGGCAAGTAACCTTCTTTGAACATACTCGGAACCTTGTAAAAGAAACAGGGTGTGTAATCGGCGCGCCCTTCACTAACCGGCTGTCTTGTCGATCCACCTACAAAGAATGCATTATGCCGGAAGTGCTTTTCCATCCCAGGTTGTGCATAATCACCTTTCCCCATAGCAACCATGTGCACAATTTCAACATTTTCATAGGCAGCTTTATTCTCAACCATTGCTTCAACCAATGCAGTTGGCTCAGCTACAGAATGTCCAAAGACTACCCTGTCACCTGATTTGATATGCTTTACTGCGTCTTGTGCAGAAACGAGCCTGCTCTTATATATTTCTTTCCAATCCATTATCTGAACCTCCGCTTATCATTTATTCAGCATTTGTTTAAGCTCTTTTACAACAGTTTCGAAGCTTGCTTCCTCAGTAGCAAATATAACAGCTTTTCCCATATCATAGCTGGTATAGTCAGCACAATTACTGGTACAGCCACTAATTATTAATAATGCCTCGTATTGATTAGTCTCTTGGGCATTTTCAAATTCTATAATTCCTTTAAACTCATTACTTAGCTTCTGAGCAAAGTTACCCCTATCGTACCTGGGATTGCACCCCCCGCAATATTTTACACCTACTTTCATCACTTATTCACCCGTCTTTTTTGCTCAGTATCTTTCTGGCTATATCTAATAATTCTGCACTAACCTCATTTTCGAGAACTACCTTCGTTATACCTTCTATGTTGCTTTTAAGAGCTTTTTCAATAACATCTTCAACTGTAAACTTAGCTGAGGGACAATGCTTGCATTGCCCGGTCAGCTTTATTCTCACGACCCCATCATTAACACCTAATAATACTACATTACCATAATGCTCCTTCAAATAGGGGCGCACTTCCTTTTCGAGAACTTTTTCAACTGCAGCAAACATATAATAAATCCCTCACTATAATTATTTAAAAGTGGGGTAATGTCATTACCCCACTTTAGCCTGTCAAGAATCCCTCCTAGGCGTTGTGATACAATGACACATTCATCGCGCCTTGCATCTAAGGATTTCTTGACAGGCTATTTACTGTAATCATAGTCTAATTATACTATTTTTTATTCTGGCTTTCATCAATTCTCGCAATTTTCTTGGCAAGCTCTTTCTTCTGTGCCAGATTACCCTGTCTTGCTATCATGATCCTTTGGGCTTGAGGTGAACCGGCGCCGTGCATTGATTCTGTTCGGTAACCTACTGCTGCCGTTCCCAAGGTAATATTCTCAATCAATCGCAGAATTCTCATGCGATTTTCTGTGGAAACAGTTGCTACACCCTGCAGGTATTTATTTATATATTTACCCAGTACAGGATCTTTGAAATCCTTTTCAGACGGCATTGTAACCATCAACCCGCCGGCTATATCTTCCGCTAGTCTAGTAATCTCATAAGGGAATCTGGTTACATTCTGCTTACAAACATTGGCTAGCAACAAGTCTATCTGGTAGTTACCTGCCTCAGTCGGGTATCCCTCCGCAGAACAAGCAATTCCGCTGCTATATAAGGTTTCATTTAGATGTGTCATTTCTATAAGCTTATCCTTCACATGGGAGGCTTTGTGTGCCCCATTATAATCAGCTGCTAAGGCTGCGGCGCCGATTAACACGTCGCCAACTCCCACCTTACATCCGCCGTAGCTTTGTCTATGGTATCCGGCAAATCTTTCAACGAGCATTCCGGCAAATTCCGTTTCTCCATTTAGGAATATTCTGTCATTCGGCACAAAGACATTATCAAATATCGTTAACGCTTCGTGTCCGCCAAACTCTTTGTTTCCTACATCTATGTCGGCGCCTTCTTCAAGTTTTCTGGTGTCACAGGACTGGCGACCATAAATCATGAAGAGACCATCAGCATCTGTTGGAACCGCAAAAGCTATAGCATAATCCTTATCTTCGGGTCTTAATGCTATTGTCGGCATTACTATGACTTCCTGCGAGTTAACTATGCCTGTCTGGTGAACTTTCGCTCCTCTAACTACAACACCATCAGGTCTTCTTTCCACTACTCTGAGGAACATATCCGGATCTGACTGTTCCACAGGGCCTAAGCCTCTGTCACCCTTAGGATCAGTCATGGCACCGTCTACCGTGAAGTCGGTTTCTTGAATCATTGTCCAGTATTTCTTAAAGTTTTCAAAATATTTTGTTCCATGAGCTTTATCTGTTTCAAAAGTTGTGCTGTAAAGTGCATTGGCCGCATCCATACCTACGCATCTCTGGAAGCAGGCTGCAGTCTTTTGACCAAGCATTCTTTGCATCTTAACCTTCTTAATTAAGTCACTTGTGCTCTGATGCAAATGAGTAAATCTGTTAACCTTTTTGCCGGTCAGATTGGAGGTTACTGTCATTAAATCTTCGTACTCCGGATGTTGGGCCATTTCATAGGTCATACCTACTGAATTCATGGAAGGTTTTATGATCGGATGATCTACCGGATTTTCCACGAGCTCCCCAAACATGTAAACTTTTAGATTAAGCTTCCGGAGGCTTTCTACGTACTGCTCTTTAGTCATTAAAGACATATTAAATCCTTCCTTTCAAATTTAAATTATATTCTTATTATTAATAAACATGCAACATTCATGCCAACTTGATGCATCGGAGTCAAAAATGCTTATAGTTGCATATCGTTTATCTTACTAATGCTTGTTGTAGTTATGCAATTGAGTTTACTTTTATTTTTCTTACTATTTAAAAAATTCCTGGTTCTAGGTGAAGTCTTGTCTGTTTCGTTGCATTCTTGCAACGACAATCCATCCAGTTACGCTTATGCTTATCGCTAATCCCTGTCCCACTTAGCGCGGGTACCTCTGTGCGCATTCTGTCAACACAGTTTCATTTTTGCATACAAGCCTATAGTGGGAGTCTTAGTTCACTTAGCGTGTTTTTTTCTTTTTCGAACAAATGTTGCCGGGTCGATATTTAATGCTTTTGCGGCAGCTCTTACACTACCATATTTTTCATATGCTTTATTAATTAGCTGCTCTTCAACCTTGTTTACCGCATCCTTCAAGGCCACTATTTCATCAGATGAAAAAATCTTTTCTTCAAACAAAACCTGTATTTGTTTAGGCAGGTCTTCTTTAGTTATAATATCTTGAGCACTCATCACAACTACTCTCTCGATTATGTTCTTAAGCTCTCTTACATTTCCTGGCCATTCGTACTCACAAAGGTATTCTAGCACGTCTGCCCCTAAACTCTTTTTTAATTTGTATTTATTATTAATTTCTGAAAGAAAATATCTGATCAGAGGAATTATATCCTGCTGTCGTTCTCTTAAAGGCGGTACAGTAATGGGTATCACATTTAACCTGTAATAAAGGTCTTTTCTAAATTTATTTTGATTGACCATTTCTTCTAAGTTCCTGTTTGTAGCTGCTATAATCCTAACATCAACTTTTATTGAGGTAACCCCACCTATTCTCTTGATCTCATGTTCCTGCAAAACTCTTAACAACTTAGTTTGCATAACCGGACTAAGCTCCGCAATCTCATCTAAGAATACCGTCCCTCCATCGGCAACTTCAAATAATCCTAGTTTCCCTTCCCTACTTGCTCCGGTAAATGAGCCCTTTTCATAGCCGAACATCTCTAATTCTATAAGACTTTCCGGCATTGCTCCACAATTGATGCTAATAAACTGCTTGTCTCTCCTTAAACTGTTTTTATAGATTAGTTTAGCTATTTCTTCCTTCCCCACACCGGTCTCACCCAACAAAATTACTGTAGTATCTGTAAATGCCACCTTTTTAGCAATTTGCATTACATGTAGCATTTTTATATCCTCTGCTATTATATCTTCGCTGTTTAAAAGCTGCATTCTTATTTGTTGAATTTCCAAATAGTATTTTTTTGCTAAGCGTTCCTTTTCTTCAAGCTCCTCTTTCAATTCATATAGCTCAGTAATATCTCTGACATTTGTAACGACCATCATAATTTTCCCGACTTTATCAAATATAGGCGTTGCTGTAACAAGTGCCTTTTTGCCAGTTTTAAAGTTCTGATGAATAGTATTTATTCTTTTGTTCTGCAGAACCAACAAGGTTGCAGATTCAGAAATGTACTCTTCCTTGACTAAATCTATCATATTCTTACCGAGTATCTCTTCCCTTTTTAACCCGGTAATCCGTTCATAGGCTTTGTTTATTCTTAGCGTGTTTGCTTCACCGTCGGTAATATATATCCCATCATAGGAGGATTCAATGATGTCATCAATGTTACTCCATATTCCGTGGGGTGGTCTTAATAGCTCAATTTCCTTTTCATAGACACTCACATCATTAATTATAATAGCTGCAGATACTTCATCAACACTATTTTTAAATTGAAGATATTCAAAATCTAGTACTTTTCCTTGATGTTCTACTTTTCCCGTTGTATTGCCAACATTTTGATTAAAGATTACCTGCCATTTTGAATTATCTATTATGGAATCCACAGGTTGACCTCGATACTCTGCGGCCCCTAAACTCAACATACGAATTGCTTCCTTATTATAATCCGCTACTAATTTAGTACTCGTAATGAATATAACGCCAACAAAGGATGTCTTATCTAATACTTCCTCAATACCTAGTATGGAGTTCAAAGATAAAATCCCTCCTTAGTTCTCTAATTATATCACTTAAGTCTATTTTAACATGTCTACAGAACATACTCACCCCAAATATATATTTTAATCTTGCCTTTGTTTGGCAGCGACTCAACCACTGTTGCGAAAGAAATAAGGAACCATATCCAGTATAGGAAGTCCGGCTACTACAGGAAACCCTTTTAATAACTGTCTGATTCATATCAATTCCTACGGTAGTCCGAATCTCGGCTAAAACTCCTTATGAAGTTTTTACTTCCCTCTATGGAGGATATTTTTTAAAGAAGGGTAGGCTCAGAACTTATCCCACCAGATAAGGTTACACTTCGCCCATCCCTCCTTAAAAAATAGATCTTATAACAAGAGACACCACCCACCAAAACGTTAAAAGCATATATTTAAAGAGTGAATCTTACTCATGCAAAAAGTTAGTTTTTTAGTTAACTTCATACATTTAATAAGCATAATCCACTAAAAATAAACCGTTTTAAACCAAGTTATTACTCGTTTTTTTCTTTTACAACTTTCGTGTAATTTACTTTTGCAAACTGGAATTTACCTTTTCAATTGACCCTATCTATATTTAAAGCGGAATATTTGAATGTTTCTTATATGGTGACCATATATTTTTGTCTTTCAATATATCCAGATGCATAGCCAACTTTTCTCTTAGCTCTGATGGTTCGATAATGTCATCCACAATTCCGTATTCTGCAGCTCTATAAGGGTTCAAAAACTCATCTCTATATTTTTCAATCATTTCGATACGCTTTTCTTGCTTATCCTCAGCTTTTTCAATTTCATGCTTAAATACAATATTTGCAGCTCCTTCAGCGCCCATTACTGCAATCTCCGCAGTTGGGAATGCAAGCACTACATCAGCACCCACTCCTTTTCCGCACATTGCCGAATAAGCTCCACCGTAGTCCTTTCGAACAACAACTGTAATCTTTGGTACAGTAGCTTCAGAATAAGCAAACAGCATCTTTGAACCATTTCTAATGATGCCATTATACTCCTGGCTTAGGCCAGGTAAATACCCTGGGCAATCCGCAAAGGTTATTAATGGTATATTGAAAGAATCACAGAAACGAACAAATCGCGCGGCCTTCCATGCGGCGTTGTTATCGATGCAGCCAGCCAAAACCTTAGGTCGATTGCCTACGATGCCAACTGTCCTTCCGTCGATTCTTGCAAACCCTATAATCATATTCATAGCAAATTTCTCCTGGATCTCCAGAAAATCACCATGATCGACAACTGATCGGATTATTTCTTTCATATCAAAGCCTTTATTTTGATTTTCTGGAATGATATCGACGATCTCTGGAGCTCTTCTAGTAATAGGATCACTATTTTGATAAACCGGAGGAAGCTCCTTGCTGTTTGATGGCAGAAATGTCAGTAATATCCTTGCCAAATCCATGGCTTCAGATTCTGAGTCAACAACAAAATGTACAAGACCTGTAACTGAACCATGAACTTGGCTACCCCCTAGTTGGTCAAATGTAACATCTTCACCGGTCACTGATTTGATTACTGCCGGTCCTGTGATAAACATTTTTCCGATGGGATTCACCATGATAAGAAAGTCTGTTAAGGCTGAAGAATATGCAGCCCCACCTGCACACGTACCCAAAATAATGGAAATTTGAGGAACCCATCCGGATGCAATACTTGTTTGCCCGAAAACAGAGCAATAACCGTGTAATCCGGCAACTCCCTCTTGAATTCTTGCCCCGGATGCATCGTTTAAGCCCACAATAGGAATACCAGCTTTCATAGCCAACTCAATAGTTCTGCAAATTTTAATGCCTTGGGCTTCCCCTAACGATGCGCCCATCACGAAAACATCGTGGGAAAATGCACATACTTTTCTTTCAAAAATTTGCCCAAACCCAGTAATTACACCTTCATTCTCCACATCTTTCTTGTATAGGTCAAATTGTACGCAGCGGTTTCGTATCCACGGATCAGTTTCTTCATATTTCCCGTTATCAAAAAGTGCAGCCATCCTTTCCTGTGCCGTCAATTTTCCCTTCGCATGCGCTTTTTCAACTTTTATAGGATTATTGGCAATAGTTTGCTTGCTCCTCCTCTCTCTGAATATCTTATAGACACCGGAGTCTTTTTTTATTTGATCAGTCATTATCCTACTCCCCTATTCTCTATAGTCACGAATTTATATCTTCGCCAAAGACTTCTTTGGAGTGCTGCCCCAAATCAGGAGCGGGTCGTTTCACGTCAATATGGTAGTTCTTTGTCTTAATGGGACAACCCGGAGATTTCACCGGACCGATGTCCGAGTAGTCTACCGTTACCACCATGTCCCTTGCCAAAACTTGTTCATTCTCCATAACATTTTTGATGTTGTTAACAGGACCACAAGGAACGCCAGCCCCTTCCATGATGTCAATCCATTCTTTGGTGGTCTTTTTCTTTAGTGTGGAAGTAATAATGACATTAAGTTCGTCATGGTTTTCATTTCGCTTATCATTGCTGTAGTATTTTTCGTCTTTCTCCAATTCCGGAAGCCCAATGATCTCGCACAGAATCCCCCACTGTTTTTCATTTCCGGCACATACAATCAGATACCCATCACTGCTGGGATACATCTCAAACGGAGTAATGGATGCATGGCGATTTCCGGCAGGCTTAGTAATTTCTCCAGATGCAAAGTACCTAATCATGGTGTTTTCCAGAAGTGCTACTTGGCAGTCTAGCATGGCTACATCCAGTCGATCCCCTTGGTTGGTGTGTTCTCGGGCATAGAGATCTGCCAGGATTCCAATAGTAAGATACAACCCGGCTGCTAGGTCCCCTATAGAGATCCCCACTCGGGTTGGCTCTGAGTTCGGACCGCTTCCCGTTACACTCATAATTCCTCCATACCCCTGAACCACCATGTCAAAAGCTGCTTTTTCTCGATAAGGACCCGTATGCCCAAAACCGGTCAGGGATGCGAATATCAATCTGGGGTTCAGGCAATCCACCCATTCATGAGTAATCCCCCATTTATCCAATACGCCGGGACGGAAATTGTCCACCATCACATCCGCTTCCTTGATTAGTTCGCCCAGCTTCTCTTTTGCACCAGGTTCTTTCAAGTTAAGGATAACCGACTTCTTACCTCGGTTAACACTTAAAAAATATCCACTTTTGTCACCAATAAGTGGTCCCCATCTTCGGGCATCATCCCCGGTAACGGGCTGCTCAACTTTGATTACTTCCGCCCCTAAATCCGACAAAATCATTGTTGCAAAAGGTGCGGCCAAGTTTCTCGATAAATCGATCACTTTAATTCCTTCTAGCATTTTTTTTGACATACGTAAATACTCCTTTGTGATTTGTAGTTTGTTGAAAAAATCTATTTTACTTTGCTTTTATCAACCAATCTGTCACACAGATACGAGAACAATTACTTCGCAACTTCACTCTTCCCTGCCAAATTCTTTAAGAATACCTTGATGCCTGGCAGTATAGAAAATATTAAAATAGCAAGTGCTATGAGTAGTAGAACTACAGCAATAGGTTTATCAAATAAAGCCATAACATCCCCTCTAAAAAGAATCATCGATTTTCTGTACCCTTCTTCAATCATGGTTCCCAGCACTAGTCCTAGAATTAGTGCAGCTGGAGAAAATCCATAGCGATTCATAAGATAGCCAACCACACCAAAAATAAAAACAATCCACACATCATATATTCGGTTATTTAAAGCATAGGCGCCAAGTACAGACAAAAGCAGAATCAAGGAACCTAAATATTCATAAGGTACTTCTAATATCCGAACAATATGTTTCATTAAAAAATATGGAATTACAAGAATTAATATGTTTATCACAATCATGCTAAGAAATATAGGATACATAGTTTCAGGCGAATTTCTAAACAAAAAAGGACCAGGCTGCAAACCATGTATTAGAAAAACACTAAGCATAATGGCCGTTGTAGCACTTCCAGGTATACCCAAAGTAAGTAAAGGCACCAATGCACCCCCGACAGCAGCATTATTAGCCGTTTCAGGGCCGACAACTCCTTCAATAGCACCTTTGCCAAACTGATCCTTATTTTTTGAAAATCGATGACTTATACCATATCCAATTAGTGCTGATACTGTTGCTCCCGCACCTGGCAACATTCCAATAAATGCCCCGACAAAGCTATTTCTTATCCAATGCGGTAGAGCCAATTTAACATCTTCTTTGGACAGAAATCTCATTTTTTCAATTTTACTTTTCATTTTTATCTCAAGTTTCTTACGTGCTGGCAATTTAGAAAATTGATTAAAAACTTCAGAAACTGCAAAAAGACCTATTATTACTGGAATAAAATATACCCCTGACAACAAATTAATCGAGCCAAAAGTAAAACGTTGAATGCCAGATATTGAATCAAATCCGATACAGGATACCAGCAGACCAAGCGAAACAGAAATGATACCTTTGGCAACAGACTTATTTCCTACTGTTGCTACCAAGGATAGCCCCAGTATCCCTAAAGCAAAGTACTCGACTGGGCCAAATTTCAATCCTATTCTAGCTAAATAAGTCGCACCTACCAAGGCAATTAGAATTCCAATAATTCCACCAATACCTGAAGATGCAAGAGCCGCTACTAATGCACGCTGACCTTCGCCTTTCAGCGTTAGAGGGTAGCCATCAAATGTAGTACAAAAGGCGGGGGCATCACCAGGCGATTTAAACAAAATCGCAGAAATTGAACCACTATAAACTGAAGAACAATAAATCGACGACATAAATATTAATGCCGTCACTGGTGACATGCTATAGGAAAATGGTAATATTACTGCTACCGCAGTAACTCCACTCAATCCCGGAAGCATACCAAAAATTATTCCAATAACCAAACCAAGCAAAATAAGTGCGAAGTTTAATGGTTCAAAAATTATATGTAGGTATTGAAGTATTGCCACTATAATTCCCTCCCTTTAATAAAATAAATGAGATATCTGCTCAAAAATCCCAATCCCTCTAGGAAAAGCTACTGCTAGAGCCTTAACAAAAAAGAGATACGTTACAAGAAAAGAAGTGATCGGAAATAGAATGTATGACTTAAACAAATTTCTCTGTTTCAATAGTAATTGCATTAAAATTAAAAACACGATTGACCCTACAACAAAACCAATTTTATTTAGCAAATAGACAAATACAAAAACCAATAACATTATTGCGATTAAAAGCACAATAGACTCTTCTAATTCTTCATCTTCAGCATCTTTATTCTGAGCACCAACGTCAATTTGGGTCTTAAGATTGTTATCATAACCTAATTTTAATAGATCCTTTTTTCTTAAAATTTCTGTAACGAACAGCTCAATTGACAACACGAATACAATTAAAAGTAGAATATAAGGTAAAAATTCTGGACCGGGGTCACCTGGTTGTAAAGCACTAGACTTTCCTTTTATTAAAACATCAAATTTTAACAAAGCTGTACCAAAGAAAATCGTCAAAATTAACACAGGAAGAATTCCTTTACTGGTAATTACTTTCAAGACTTTATTATTCAATATCTTCTTCCTCCCACTAATTAATTAGAGATTATAGAGATGGGCCGGATTCAGAATCCGGCCATCTCTTAATATTTTAATAATTTTTTTCTATGATCTCTCCAAGTTTCTTCTTGTTTTCTAAATAATAAGCTTTAAATTCTAATGGATCCAAAGACCATGGTTGTGAATAGTGAAGGTTGGCGCGTTCTTCATATTGTTTATAAACTGGCATTTGAGCACCTGCATAAAATACGTAGTACAAATACTCTGTTATATCTACGGGTAACCCGTTTTTAGCAACAACGCCTCTGTACCGCGGAACTGAGGGTAAACCTATCTGCTCCGAGCTTGGGACGTCCGGGTCAATCCCATCATAAACATTAGCTCCAAGATAAACTATCGGTCTTACTTCCCCCGCCCTAATTAAATCTGCAACAGGTCCTACACTTTCATATAATACCTGGGCGTGACCTCCCAATAAAGAGGATACTCTTTCACCAGCCTTTTCAAAACCAAGATATGTCATGTCGATATCGTAGTGGTTTTCCATCAAATAAAATGACAATTCAGTTTCACTTTTAGCAGCCGAACCGGAATATACAACATCACCCGGGTTTTCTTTTGCATATTTTACCAAATCATCAATTGTTTTAAATGGTGAATCGGCCAAAACCCATAAAGCTTCAGATGAACCTTGGTTTGATATGATAAATTGTGTTTCTTCTGCAAAAGAATATGGCACATCTCCAAAAGCATCATTACACATATTGGGATTAACTGTACCAAAAATTGTATATCCATCAGCAGGCTGTCCCAACACAAATGAATAGCCCACCTCAGAACCAGCACCAGGCATGTTATTGTATACGAAAGATTTGCCTAAAAACTTTTCAGCTTCTCGGCCGATATTCCTAGCGTATAAATCAGATCCCCCGCCTTCACCCCATCCAATTACCCAGTTGACGTTACTTTTCGGATAGTCTGGGTGATCTGCCGGCTTCGGTATAATTTCTTTTATAGATTCGACAGCTTCTTCCTCACCTATTGCACCACTGTTTAGCTTATCGAACACAGCATCGATTGACTCAGTAATTGATGAATCTATAGAAATTGCTCTGTCTTGGGTAACTGCTTCTTCATTTTCATTATTGTTTTTTGAACCACAACCTGTTCCTAAAAATACAACTCCTACAATTAAACAACAACCTAGAATAATGGAAAATGTTTTTTTCATTCTTACACTTCCTTCCTTTTGATATCATTTTATAGACCCTATATAAAAATAAAGTACTTGTATTTTATACATATACCCCCCCCTTCAATTTGCTGGTAGTCTCAACTCAGTTAGATTATTTGTAGGTTCAATGACTTATTAAATGAATTTTGTATGGTATGATAAAACTCATGATTAGGCTCATGAGAGGGTAGCAAATCAGCTCCGGTAATTCTTTGTATGGTTTGCAGCTTCTGTAGGCTTAAAACGGACCCAACCATGTCATAGCAGTTACCCGGCGGGACAATTTTTTCCACGCTTTCCCAGGTATAGGCCGCATCTCCGGCAATAATGATTTTCGCTCCATTCTCCATGGTGACAAACACCGATTGATGGCCTATGGTATGACCGGGGGTAGCCAGCAAATGCACACCGCTTACAATCTCCATATCGCCTTCCACCAAGACGTAATTTAAATCGTAGTCGTAATGGTTTTTCATGTAGGAGGCTGCATAAAAGGAATCGGGATACATGGCATATCGATATTCTGCCCGCTGAACATAGATACGTGATTTTGTGAAAAATTGATTGCCTCCAGTGTGATCCCAATGCATATGGGTATTCACCACATGATCAATATCTGTTGGGGACAGGTTTAATTTTTTCAATCGGTTTCGGACATCATCCTCTTCCTCAATAATGGGAACCAAATCTTTGGCCCGCGGTCCCCAAATTCCCTCCTGATCCTTTGGACCATAGGGATTCATTCCTGTGTCGATTAATACATAGCCTTCATCGGTCTCCAATAGGACCATCATAATTGGTACCCGCTCCTTGATACCAAACCCTCTTCCCACGAATAGAATGCTTCGGTCTAGGTCAAGGGCTCCCGCCTTCAGCACCCAAATCTTCTTAACCATTCTTCATTACTCCTTTTTCAGTTCATATTAACAAAATAGTTGCAATTACCGTGCCAAAAAAAAAGTTGGGAATAATCCCAACTTTTCGATGCTTTTGACTTTTTGTATTCTGAGCGTCCCAGATATGGTTCGCTTTTCGTACCAATTTTGAAACGCCGCTCCACTATTGGGACGATTTTTCATTGTTTTTTCAACTTACGATGCAAAGACGAAGGAGACATTCCTAACATTTTTGCCGCTTTTCGAATACTGCCCGCTTCTTCCAACACTTCCTTAATAATCTTTTCTTCATATACGGCTACCCTCATATTAAAGGATCGGTTGTCTTGCACCTTCCGGGATCCATTTTCTTCCTTATCCAGATTCCTTTCATCCTTTATATCCGTCACTTCAATTTTATTGCTTTCCGCCAGTACACTCATCCGTTCGATGAGGTTGCGAAGCTCGCGTACATTTCCCGGCCATTCATATTCTTTTAAATAATCAATGGCATTGGTGGTAAAATATTTCGCTGTTTTGTTTTTCTTATTTATGATTTCCGTGTAGTGGTAGATCAACAATGGGATGTCTTCTTTTCGATCGCGAAGCATAGAGATGGTAATGGGCACTACATTCAAGCGATAATAGAGATCTTCTCGGAACCGCCCCTCTTGAACCATAGCCTGCAGATCTCGATTGGTGGCTGCAATTAATCGCACATCCACCTTGTTACGTTGAGTGGAGCCCACTTTGCAATATTCATGGGTCTCGACAAAATCCAATATTTTAGCTTGCAGGGACAGGTGCATTTCAGCAATTTCATCTAGAAATAATACCCCTCCAGCTGCTGCCTCTACCAGTCCAACTTTTCCTAGTTTATCCGCCCCAGTAAAAGCACCGTGGGCATATCCAAACAGTTCGGATTCGAGCAAAGACTCCGGTATTGCCCCACAATTGATGGTTACGAAAGGTCGGTTTCGTCGCTCACTGTTTCGATAAATGAACTTGGCCAGCACACCCTTTCCTACGCCCGACCCTCCCAACAAAAGAACCAGACTGTCAGTTTTAGCTACCCGGCGGGCCATTTCAATGGTGCGGACCATAGCAGGGCTGGCTGCTACAATTCCTTCGATGACCGATTGGTGGATGTTCTTTAACTCGTTGGAATAATTTTTAATCAATACACGGTTAGCTGTCACCTCTTCGTAGAGATTAACAAGCTCCGTAATATCCCGGATATTGCTGATTACTTTCACAACATTGCCGCACTCATCAAATATGGGGGTTCCCGTTACCAGGGCTTTGTTGCCGTTCCGATATTCCTGGATAATGGTGGCTGGCTCCTTAGTATCCAATACTTGGGCTGCCACGGAAGTGCTAAAATGGCCATCTTTTACTAAATCCCGTACATTTTTGTTCAAAAATTCTTCAAGCTGAAACCCCGTTAATGCTTCAAAGGATGGATTAACACGCAGACTAATTCCATTTCCGCCGACAACATATATCCCATCCGATGAATGATAGAAAATATAAAGAAGCTCCTCCATGAAATCAATTAAATCCTGATCCAGACAAGATTCCCTGATTCGTTGGCTCAAGTCCTGAATGATGTTCTCCGTTGTCACCATTTTCTCGATGCTTTTTTTGTTCATTTTTTTCTCCAACTGACTTTTGAAGACTTACTAAAACTAGTATAATTCACACGACTTGAAAACACAATCGTTGACCTTATACCTTGGACTTTTTTCAATTTTTCATCTTCCTTTTAATTCATTTTTCAGAGCTAAAAACAAAAAAGACTATGCAGTTTTTAAGAAACCACATAGTCAATTAACCTATATATTTTAATCTTGCCTTTGTTTGGCAAGGTTTACTTTTTTTAATATATTGCGCTTGTTAAGATCATATAAATATTATAAACAGGATTCTTTATTGGATGTGATACAATGGAAAGGTTTTTAGTAAAACTACTTTATATTTTCTTTACATCTCTTGGTATGATTATAGGCGGTACCTTTATAGGGTCACTATCGGCTACTTTGTCCGGATATGGACCGTTAAGAACCATGTCGCAGCTGGCAAAGGATTTGAAAATATGGGCCGCTGTTGCAGCCATTGGAGGAACCTTTGATTCTCTTCAAGTTCTGGAAACAAGCCTATTAACAGGTCAGATTAGAATGTTGATAAAGCAACTGGGTTTCTTACTTGCGGCCTTCGCTGGTGCCCACTTAGGTTATGTACTAATACTAGCCTTAAGTAATCCAAACAAATGATCTTCATTCGTCGTAGCGTCATTGCTAGCTTTATCATCGGCATACTGGTAGGAGCCGCCACTTTAAACATAGTTTGTGGAAAACATCTTGAACATGCCAAACTGGAGATAGAGAAACTTGAGGCAAAATTAGCAGATCAAACGGAACAAATTACAGCCTTGGAAAAGACTCTTGCCCAGCGTCAAGTATTAGTTGTTACAGGAATTGAAGTTCATGTGAGTTTTAAAGATGAAGCATTAAATGAAGAATACAATACATTGGAAATTGAAAAATCAGTGAACAAATTACTTAAAGATATTAGGGGCAAAAAGATTCCATCCCTTGATCCTCTTCTAATTACGAGTATTATTGAAGGGAGATCCATAAAAATCTCTAATGAAGAATATATACTCTCAGTAAAGAGTCTACTTATTTCTGAAAAACTAATCATTTATGTTGAAATTACAGCAAAGGAAGATATGTGAATATAACTTTTTATGTAGCTGGGTATCAAGTTATAGATAGACAAGCTATTTGGAGATGCAACCTTTTATTTAATTTGTGTGTCTAATAAGTAGTTAACAACGGAGGACAGATATGTACAGTGAAGCTCAAATCTTAGAAGGCCTACTCAAAAATGAAGAAGCAGCTGTTTTCGAAATTATTAACCTCTATGGTGACCGTATGCTACGCACGGCCTTTGCTATTACCGGCGATGCTCAGACGGCAGAAGAAGTAGTTCAGGACACCTTCCTTCAGGTTTGCCAAAAAATAGATTCTTTCCGGCAACACTCAACTCTCCAAACCTGGATATACCGCATTACAGTTAATTTAGCTAAAAACCGCCTGCGTAGCCGTTGGTTTAAGAAAGTCACCCCACTGGCTGAAGAATTAACGACACAGGTGCAGATCCCAAATAATTCAGAAAATAATCCTGAAACGGTAGCCATTCAAGAGGAAAGCCGCCGGGAAGTACTCAGCACTCTACAGGGGCTATCTGAAAAATACCGCGCCGTTCTTGTGCTCCATTACCTAGAGGAACAAAGCATCAAAGAAATAAGTGAAATACTTAAGCAACCGGAAGGTACCATCAAAAGTAAGCTATCACGCGGAAAAACATTACTTAAAAAAGAACTATTGAAAAGGGAGGTGGTTTCTAAGTGAATGATAATAACGAACTCAAGAATTACCTGCAAAACGGCTTCAAAAATGTACAACTATCCACAAAAAGCAAAGACAAACTACATCAGATAATGCTAAAAGAACTGTCTTTAGGACGCGAGAGTTCTTGGAAGAAAACCCTTAAGGAATTTGAGAAGTTCTTGGAAACCACGTATGAGATAAATCTTGCTCCACTAGGTATCGCTTTGGGAGTTCTTATCCTACTTATAAACATTAGCCTAGCTAGTATTCTCCCTGATACTAGTTCTCAAAATAAGTCTGGACCATATACCACATACGTACAACAGACTACTGTTGGCCCGGACGGCAGATTAACTATTCAATTTATACCAGTATATAAGGAGGACCGTTCATAGTGTTAAAACTAAAAATGAAGGGTAAACACATCGTGGCAGTAGCTTTAATAATACTGATATCAGCAGGTTTACTTTACATTCAAGGCCCAAACTTACTATATAAAAGAGCAGATGCCCTTAGTTCTCAAGGTAAATCAGAAGAGGCTAACGCTTATTACGAGTTAACGACAAAGCTGTTCCCATACAGTGATGAAGGTATTAGAGCTCTCTTTTTTTCCGCCCAACAAGATATAAGCAATACAGGGAAGACACCTGGTCTAATCATAATACTCCCCACTTCAACCAGTACTGAATACGCCTCAGCTGAAATTACGAAGCAGGCTATAGATAAATTCAATTTGGTGCGTCTTCGGGCTCCGAAATCTCCGTGGGCCAAACACGCCCTGCGTGAACTCGGATCAGCTTATTATTCTTTAGGAGATACCGAAAATGCCATTAAG
This sequence comes from Firmicutes bacterium HGW-Firmicutes-12, assembly GCA_002841595.1. Lineage (GTDB taxonomy): Bacteria > Bacillota > Peptococcia > DRI-13 > PHAD01 > PHAD01. The sequence continues at coordinate 9,485 of PHAD01000019.1, read as the reverse complement.
TACCTAGAAATGTCTCTTGAGGAAAGCAAAATGCGTCAAGTAGAAAGCACCGAGCTTCTGGCCAGGATTTTTTTAGAACAAGGTGATGCAGAAAAAGCCTTAGAACTTGTTGAAAAGAGCTTAAAAGAACAGCCTAATCAGCTTCCTTTAGACATGATGCTGTTAAAAGGTCGTGCCCAAATGGCACTTGGGAAATGGAATGAAGCGTATCAGGTCTTTAAAGAAATCCCCGAAAAAGCACAAAGTCTCTACAACAGAATTATAGAGGACGAGGGAGCAAAAAACATCAATTCTAATATTGAGCACTGGGAGAATGTATCCCAGGGATATATCAAAAAGTTGGAGTCTCTAAGTGAAAATAAAGGCCTGTTAGGAAGTATTAGCGGGAAAGTGTATCTGGGTGATACAGGTATTGAAGGGAGCTATGTCTACCTAGTTGATTTGGCGATAAATCAGGACAATTATACTGGCAGCTCACACGAACTGACCAAAACCAAAACTGATCATGAAGGTAGATTTATTTTTTCTGGTTTAGTACCCGGAAGATATGAACTCGGTGTAGGAATAGTACCGGAAAAAGCTCAAGGTCATGTCCTACAGAAGGAAAATGCAACAACATTACAGGTGAATGCAAATGAATCACTTATCCAGCACCTGCAATTTGTACCTATCATTAAAGTTAATTCTCCCGCTGCTGGCATTGAACTAGAAGATGAAATAATCTTCAATTGGGAAGCAATAAAAGGTGCCGACAGTTACAGTGTTTTCGTCGGCCCGATAACCCGCGATGAAACCGGGAAAATAACCGGCACCTATACAACCAACCTCCGTTCAGATATAAAAACCAACGAATTAGCAATAAATATTGACCAGGAAATAACTAGTTCCCGTTTCCGCCAGAGCATTGCCTACCATCACGGTGAGATAAGTCCCCTTTCCCTTTTAGGTATGATTTATTACAGTGGTGAATACACTTGGGGTGTTAACGCCTATGATAAAGAAGGTAAATTCCTTACTAGCAGCACAGGCTATGGTTTCCACCTCCCCTTCAAGGAACTCCCTCTTTTTAAAATTAGTGATAAAAAGCTATCTACTGGTGACAAGTTAATCCTAGATAAAAAGTATGAAGCCGCCAAAAAAGCCTTTCTACAACAGCTAGAAGATAATCCACAAGACAAACATGCTCTCTTAATGCTAGCAAGAATGAATCATTTTGGAACAGAAATAGGGAATCGTGATCTTGAAGCTGCTATCGGCTATTATGAACAACTTTTTGAGGTTGATGCTACTTCACAAACAAAGAAAGCTCTGGCAGACATATATTATGAAGCCGGGCACCTTAATCAAGCTTATGCAGTATATAAGTCCTTACTAAATACTTCAGAGGAAAACTGGCAAATCCATTTCCGGATGGCAAGAATCATGTTCGGTCAGGGAGAAACCGAACAATCACTATCAATATTGCGCCAAACGGTCCAAATGGAAAACGGAATATATGTTAGAACTTATCCGGTCGCTATTTCTTTATTGCTAAATGACATGCAAGGTGCTCTTTGGTTCGCTCAAAAAGTGGATCAAGGTGATACTTACCTCGATCTTATAAAAACCTACCAGCTCAAGGGCTTTGAGGTAAACCCAGAGGTCCAAGATGTTATATCAGTTGGTAATTATAATCAGGCACTGGATATGCTCTCAAATACTCAACAGGACAGCTTTATTAAAGGTCTTTTATACTTCACCATAAGTAAGGGGAACTACCGGGAAGAAGTAACCCACATCTTAGTAGATATGGAACCAGGACTGCAAAAGGAACTACTGCAAAAGCTCACCATTTAGCCACAAAACTAATTGATATAGAGAGAAATATGTGATAACCTGCTATTAGTTATGATATATTGGTGATTTATGTCATCAAATACAGTACGAGTAACTGATATGAAATGGAGGAAGAAAGATGGAAAAGTTTTTCAAATTACAGGAAAACGGCACCAAGGTTTCCACAGAGATCATAGCAGGTTTTACTACGTTTTTCGCGATGTCTTACATCATATTTGTCAACCCGGCTATCTTATCACTTACCGGTATACCTTGGGGCGCAGTATTCATTGCTACAATCATCGCTTCAGCGGTCGGTACACTAATCATGGGTCTTTTCGCTAATGTACCCTACGCCCTAGCGCCAGGAATGGGTTTAAATGCTTTTTTCACTTACACCGTAGTTTTCGCTTTAGGCTTTTCTTGGCAGCAAGCACTCTCGATGGTTTTCATTTGTGGTATCATAAATATTATTCTTACAGTAACAAAAATTCGTAAAGCAATAATTAAGTCTATTCCTTCCGGTTTGCAGAATGCTATCGGCGGTGGTATTGGTATCTTCATTGCCTACATCGGGATAAAAAACGCTGGTCTTTTGAACTTTATCTCCGACCCTGGTACATACATCATGCTGGATGGAGGTACGGTTATCTCTAACTCTAGTGCGGTCCCCGGACTAGTTACCATGAACAATCCCACCGTTTTACTTGCCATTATCGGACTAATCTTAATGGTTGTTTTGTTGGTTCTCAAGGTTAGAGGAGCAATTCTGCTCGGCATCATCGCAACCACTATTATCGGCATTCCCATGGGCGTAGTTAATCTTTCCTCAATAGGATTGACTAGCAACATCAGTACTTCCTTTGCAGAATTGGGCACCGTCTTTGGTTCAATATTCACCAGTGCTGGCATTTCCTCACTGTTTGCCGATGCAGCAAAAATTCCACTTGTGCTTATAACTATTTTTGCCTTCAGTCTGTCGGACATCTTTGATACTATCGGTACATTCATTGGGACAGGACGTAAAACTGGTATTTTCACCGAAGAAGATATTAAGACCTTGGAAACAAGCTCCGGCTTCAATTCCAAAATGGATAAGGCCCTTTTTGCGGATTCCATTGCAACCTCTATGGGCGCCATTGTTGGGACCTCCAATACGACAACCTATATTGAGAGCGCGGCTGGCATTGGTACCGGCGGACGCACGGGCTTAACTAGCGTCGTCACGGCTCTTTTATTCATTGCGGCCATAGCTTTGGCTCCTGTTGCCGGCATAGTTCCCGCAGCTGCAACCGCACCTGCCCTGATTGTGGTTGGAATTATGATGATGTCTGCTTTCAAGGAAATCGAATGGAACGATATGGATGAAGCAATACCTGCTTTCTTTGCAGGCGTGTTTATGGCTTTTTGCTATAACATCTCCTACGGTATAGCTGCTGGCTTTATCTTCTATTGCCTAATTAAGCTCACCAAACGTCAAATCAGTGAAGTTCACCCCATCTTGCTTGTATCTACACTGCTCTTTATTCTGAATTTTATTGTTCTGGCTATAATATAACTAAAAAGGATCTGGTTTGTTATGAAATACTCAGTAAATATATCTGGACTTAACCGAGATCTGCCTATTTGCAGGGTTAATGATGATTTGTATATAGCCGCTTTTAGTATTTTTGGAGATGTGGAAATTACGATTGCCTGCGCTAAGCGTTTGCTTGAACTAACACCCGAATATGATTTCCTGATCACACCAGAAGCCAAGAGCATTCCGCTCATCTACAAAATGGCCCGCCAAAGCGACAAGGCCAGATACTTTATTGCTAGAAAATCTCCAAAGCTTTATATGAGTGGAGTTTTTGAAACTGAGGTCAACTCAATTACTACCGCCTATACACAAAAGCTGTATTTGGATAAGGCCGAAGCAGAATTAATGCAGGGAAAACGCATGTTGCTTGTTGACGATGTCATTTCCACTGGGGAATCTATAGCCGCTTTAGAAGACCTTGTTACAAAGGCCGGAGGTATCATCGCCGGACGAATGACAGTATTCGCCGAAGGTGATGCTGCGTTAAGAGATGATATAACTTTCATAGACAAGTTGCCAATCTTCAATTCGGACGGAACGATTAAAGGATAAACAATATCTAGCTGTAAAAACAAGCACCTCTTATGCGATAGCACATAAGGGGTGCTTGTTTTTACAGCTAGATATTACTATTTTGTTCAGCCAATATTATAGCTATCCTCAGTTGACACTTTAGCTACTACGCCATATAATTATAGCTAAAATAAGAAATGTGGTGATGCCATGCGTATTAATACTACCGACCTACAAAACGCTTTTGGAAAGTACCTTTCCTTGGTAGAGAAAGAAGATATTATTATTACAAAAAACGGCAAGAGCGTAGCAAAACTCACTCGTTATCATGAACCTGACTATTTTCTTGTTCACGAAGAATCAGCAAAATATAAATCGACCAAGAGAATCGGCTATGAAGAATATATGGAGCTGGTTAATTCTTCCGATCAAAGATACGAACTCATCGATGGCGAGATTTATTTGTTGGCTTCGCCTAGTTTTAGACATCAGATTGTGGTAAACGAATTATCAGGTCACTTTTATAACTTTTTTAAAGGAAAGCCCTGTCGGTCATTAACAGCTCCATTAGATGTGAGGCTTTTCGGTTTTGCGACTAAATTCGAAGAAGATCCGAATGTTGTCCAGCCCGATGTTATAGTGCTTTGTGATGAAGACAAGGTCAATGAGGATAATAGGTATGAGGGCATACCTACCCTGGTTGTTGAAGTCTTATCTCCCTCAACTAAAGGCAAGGATATGATTGCGAAATTAAACTTATACATGAAAAGTGGTGTTACGGAATACTGGATTGTAAACCTTGAGAATAAAAGTATTTTGCAATACTCCTTTTCTCAAGAAAGAGATATCGACAATTTATGTACACTTGCAGAAATAGATACTATTAAATCAACTAGTTTTGAGGACCTGGAACTTGCATTGAAAGATATCTTTTCTGAAATCTAACCAATATCACAAAAGCTAAACTTGTTATACTATCCACACTTAGAATAGCCACAATGGATACAGACAATACAGCCGCTCTCATGATTAATCGGCAGACCACATTCGGGGCAGGCATTATCATTATCTTCTCCTGCTATCACTTTCTCAGTAAGTCCATTTACAGGGTTATTCTTGGTAGGCTTACTTGATTTAACTCCCACACTAGATAGTTTTCGTAATACTTGAGGCGAAAGCCTTCTCTCTTCGTCAGCCACACCAATATCCATATATTTTTGAATTACGCGGGATATAGCATCAGGACATGAAGTTACCTTGACGCCTTCTCTACGGACACAAGCTGGACAACGTATTCCACGCATTTGCTCAATAAGCGTTTCGACCTCGATACCTGAACGCAATGCAATCGAAATGAGCCGTGCTGTCGCCTCGGACTGAGAGGAACAACCTCCTGCACGTCCCGTGTTCGTAAAGACTTCGCATATTCCTTCTTCATCTGCATTAACACTCACATAGAGATTACCACAACCTATTTTTATCTTTTCGGTTACCCCCATGGTTACTTCGGGTCGAGGCCGCGGTACTATCGTATTATATCCCGCTGCATGACCTTTTTCTTGCTCCTTACCTCCCTGCGCTGCCCCTACTGAAATAACTTGCTCAGTCCTACTTCCATCACGATAAACCGTTAAACCCTTACAGTCTAGTTCATGAGCTAGAAGATAGGCTTGGGCAATATCCTCACGTGTCGCATTATTGGCAAAGTTTATCGTCTTAGACACAGCATTATCCGTATATTGCTGGAAGGCAGCCTGAATTCGAATGTGCCACTCCGGTGCAATTTCCTGAGCTGTAATAAATATATCCTGCACCCAATCAGGTACTTCTACTAGCCCCTGTGCTGAACCGGTTCTGGCAATTATCTGCGTCAAATTGTTAGAACTGAATTCAAATTGTTGAGCGTATTGTTCGAATAAAGGATTTACCTCAACAAAAGACGTCCCATCTAGAACAGTCTTTGTATAGGCCACTGCAAATATTGGCTCAACACCACTAGAAGCTCCGCATATCATGGAAATAGTACCTGTTGGTGCAATAGTAGTAACCGTGGCATTGCGAAGTTTTCGTACACCGTCATAAATAGAACCTGGATAATTAGGGAAGACCCCACGTTCATTAGCCAAACGCTCTGACTCCAGGCGTCCTTCGGTCTGAATGAACCTCATTACCTTTTGTGCACACAAAACCGCGTCTTCGGAAGCATAAGAGATCTGCAATTTAATTAACATATCAGCAAACCCCATTACACCAAGCCCAATCTTACGATTTCCTTTGACCATTTCTTCAATTAACGGTATCGGATATTGGTTGGCCTCAATCACATCATCAAGAAACCGTACAGCGAGCCTGGTTACCTGCGCTAAGCGCTCCCAATTAATTACTGCCTCTCCATTGCGCTCGGTCACCATCACTTTAAGATTGATGGAACCAAGATTGCAAGCCTCATTTGGTAATAACGGCTGCTCACCACAAGGATTAGTCGCTTCTATTTCTCCTAGTTGGGGTGTTGGATTACCCTGATTCATGCTTTCTAAGAAGATTAATCCTGGTTCCCCATTAGACCAAGCACTATCTACAATCTGCTCGAAAACATCTGCCGCAGATAACTGTCCTATTACTCTTTTTGTATGAGGGTCAACCAAATCATAATTCCCTTGTACGCTAAGGGCCTCCATGAATTCTGCCGTTATTCCTACCGATATGTTAAAATTTGTAATATCCTGATTATTTTCCTTACAATGAATAAACTCTAAGATATCGGGATGATCAACCCTAAGTATCCCCATATTCGCCCCGCGTCTAGTTCCCCCTTGTTTCACAGCCTCCGTAGCTGCATTAAACACTTTCATAAAACTAACAGGTCCCGAGGCTACACCACCGGTAGAACGCACAGAACTATTTTTAGCCCTTAAACGAGAAAAACTAAACCCAGTACCACCACCAGATTTATGAATTATGGCCGCATACTTAATTGCGTCAAAAATATCTTCCATACTGTCCTCTATTGGCAGGACAAAGCAAGCACTTAATTGTCCGAGTTCTCTACCCGCGTTCATTAAAGTAGGAGAATTGGGCATGAACTCAAGATTGGCCATCATATTATAGAAATCTTGGGTTAATCTTTGGACCTCTTCGGGTAAAGTTCCAAATTTCTTTTCGATATCAGCTACCACAAAAGCTACCCGATAAAGCATATCTTCCGGTGTTTCTACAACTTGTCCATCTTCTTGTTTTAAGTATCTCTTTTCTAATATGACTCTCGCAGTTGAAGACAACTGCATTTTAGGCCACTCTTTCGGAGCTTTCTCGTTAAAATTCATCATTAATCCTCAACTCTCTTTTCATATAAGAATATAGCCTAGAAAAACCCTTCTTATAATTATGGCTACCTTTTTAATTTGAATATCAATATACCATAAATAGTTAGTTTTGAAAACACTAGAGGTCATCAACAGCGCCCAAAATCATCCTCAAATCTTATAATATCATCTTCTTCTAAGTATTCACCTAGCTATATTTCTAAGACCTCCAACACCAGCTTTCCCGGGTTTTCCAGTCTGTGTTTCAGTCCAGATTCGACAAAGATGCTCTCCCCACTTCTTACTAGTAACGTCAGTCCCTCAATAGTAACTTGAGCTGTGCCCTTTACAACCACCCAATGTTCGCTCCTGTGAAAATGAAATTGATAACTTAGTTTTTTACCTGGTAAAACGGTTATTCGTTTTATTTTATAAGAGTATCCTTCTTCCAAAAGTGTATAAGAACCCCAAGGCCTATATACTATCATGTGATTATCTGCCCGCGGATCATTTTCCATTTTAAGAATATTCACTACGTCTTAGACTTTTTGAGAGCAATCCTTTCTACATACCAACAGAGCATATTTTTCATCAACAATAATTAAATCCTTTACCCCTATCAATCCAACTGCTTTATCATTATTGGAATATACGAGATTATTGTAAGAATCTATAAATACATCGCGTTGAAACTTAACATTACCCAGCTCATCGGCAGGATACTCATCATAGAAGGCATCGAAACTACCTAAATCAGACCATTTTATATCTAAAGGTATAACTGCAACACGATCAGACCTTTCCATAAGCCCATAATCTATTGAAATATCTGGTGTTTCATCAAAGCATTCTTCAATATTATCTGACTGAAATGCTTGATATACTTTACTACAGTATTTCCTTACTTCATCAACAAAAAGGTTCGTTCTAAACATGAATATGCCACTATTCCATAAGTAACCCTCATCTAGATACACTTTCGCCATCTGTAGATTAGGTTTTTCTTTAAATTCGGCAACCTTGTATCCTACTGATAGTGGACGTTTGGGTTTAATATATCCATATCCAGTATGAGGTTTTGAGGGGTAAATACCAAATGTAACTAGGTACCTATCAGTTAAGGCTTCCCCTCGTCTAACAATGTCAACAAACCGCTGTTCATCCCTCATTAAATGGTCTGATGGAAAAATAGCTACAACATCTTCACCAGACTGCCGTATTTCTTGAACCCCATAGTATATTGCCGGCAAAGTATTTCTACCTATAGGCTCGATCAAAATATTTCTTTCATTATATAAGTAACCTAATTCTTCAATCTGACCTAAGACATGAAATTTGTAGTCCTCATTTGTTACTATGTAGATATCATTAATCCCTGCAAGCTTACGAGAACGTTCAAAAGCCATCTGGAAAATGGTTTGCGAACGATTTTTTAGTTTTATGAACTGTTTGGGGTAATTAGTCCGGCTTCGGGAAAATGGTCTCCAATTCCTCCACATCAACAAGATAAGCATTTTCGTTATTCAAGTAATCGAGGTAAGCCGACCAATTAGTAGTTATTACAGGGGTACCACAAAGAAGAGCTTCAAAGACAGGCAGGGACCACCCTTCCCCCCTTGTGGCCGATACATAACAATGAGCCATCCTGTAAAGATCCGGCATTTCTTGACTGGGTATAGTCTGGGGTACAAGATATATTTTGGGGGGCTTAGTCTTATTTTCCTTTCTAACTAATCTTTGTATTTCATTTTTAATTTTCTTTCCAGTATGATCATAGTCACTGCCATTCCGATGAGATTTTAAAACTAAGCATACCGCATCTTGAGCAGAAAATTCCTGAACAAAAGCCTTTATCAGGAACTCAAACCCTTTCCTGGGAATCCTCTCTCCGACAGACAGAAAAGTAAAATTGTTAGCGGAATTTATGAAATCAGACTTATTACCTTCCGGGGTAAACAAGGAGTGATTTATCCCCAGGGGCACAACCCCTAACTGTTTCTGATCTATCCCACTTTGCCCGAAGGTCTTAAGATTAAATTTCGAAGGTACGATCACTCTATCAATACGTTTGCAGTATTCAACCCAGTTACCCGGTATTCCGCTTACTTCTGACATGGTCATTCCTATATTTATACCTTCGCGCTTCTTGAAGAATAGAGGTACAGTAATATACAGATTATTTATCATTTTATCTTTTCGCTTTTTCATTCTACATAAAAGCTGTTCTTCTTCCGGGTGGAGTTTAACAAGTGTACAACCCCAATTCTGTGTAT
>PHAD01000018.1 GCA_002841595.1 Firmicutes bacterium HGW-Firmicutes-12 | reverse complement strand
TTCTTCTTTTGGTTTATCTGTGACTTCAACCTTAACCGCAGCAGTCGTATCCTTTATTTCACTAGCTTTTTCATTTGCAACTTGACCCTGATTAGCCTCAAGCACTGCTTCAGCCATTTTAGCGGTCAAAAGCTTTACCGCCCTAATAGCATCATCATTTCCTGGGATAACATAATCAATCTCATCTGGATCACAGTTAGTATCAACTATTGCAACAATAGGTATATCGAGTCTCTTAGCTTCCGCAACAGCAATATGCTCTTTGCGGGGATCAATAATAAATATTGCTCCAGGAATACCTGGCATGTCTTTTATACCACCAAGAAATCTTTCAAGTTTTTCTGCTTCAGCCATGAGTTTAGAAACTTCTTTTTTAGGAAGTACATTAAAAGTACCATCCTCTTGCATTGCTTCTAAGCTCTTTAGTCTTTGAATTCTCTTCTGGATGGTATTATAGTTGGTTAAAGTACCTCCGAGCCAACGTTCATTAACAAAATACATTCCACAACGTTTAGCTTCGTCCTTAACAGTTTCCTGAGCTTGTTTTTTAGTACCAACAAACAACACATGCTTTCCTTCAGCAACGGTACTGCGAATAAATTCATAGGCCACTTCAACCTTCTTAACAGTTTTCTGCAGATCTATAATATATATCCCATTTCGTTCTGTAAAAATATATGTTGCCATTTTAGGATTCCAACGACGTGTTTGATGACCAAAATGCACTCCGGCTTCTAACAATTGCTTCATAGAGATGACAGACATAGTACACCTCCTCTCCTTATCGGTTTTTTTCCTCCGCTGCTTCATTTCCGTTTCAGACCTTTAAAAGGCACCGTGAAACAAATCAGCTAGCGTGTGTAATACACCATTAGAAAGTATAGCATAAAAATGACAATAACCACAAATGTTTTTTCGTTTGTAACTTATTAATATTTTATTTAGTGATATTAGATGAAGTTTTATCCTTGCGATTGTTCATATAGTTTAAGTTTAAGTTTGATCTCCCCTTGTGAGATACTGCACCTAGATGCAATCTCTTGTATAGACATACCTTGTTTGTGCAAATCAATTGTCATCGAGCTTTCTTGTAATAATTCTTCTTCAAAACAAGCAACTTCTCTTTTACACTCTAGGTCTGGTGTAGTCTGTTTAAGTTCAGACAACTTGGTAGTCATCTTCGTCTCTTCTATTTTGCTTTCTAATTCGGTAAGTATTACTTCAACAATGCGTGAATTCTCTTTGACCATTTCAGATATGCTTTTTTCAATCTGGCGATATTCCTGTTTCAAGTCAACTAATAAGTTAATCTTCCTAGTAATTATTATTACCAGAATTGTATTAAGAATAAACAGAATAAGTCCTAGCAGCTCCACAAAGTATCTACTCCTCTTTTTGAGCATCCTTTAATTTTTTATTAAAAAGTCGATTGATCTAAACCTTAATATCCACCTGTCCGCCAACTAACTTTTCTATTTCTGTCATTATCTGAATTTCATCATGGCTACTATCTTTTTTGAGTTGATTCGCCGATTTTTTCTTTTTTGCATTGCTTTCTCTGTTTTTATCCTTTTCATCCTGTACCTTCTTTTGTAAAGGTTGTTCTGTTTTTTTTACGGTTTTTTCTTTTTCTTTAATATCTTGCTGTAGCATTTGCCCCAAAATTTGTTCCTCAGTCTGCTGTTGTTTCTGCAGTCCACGTTGTACACGGTTCACTTGTCCAGTCTGGTGTAACATCACTTGCATATCAACAGAATTTGTAGTCATGAGTTATGCACCTACCCTTCACAGGATAATATATTTTATATCATGACCTTCTAAATTAAAAATAACATTCTTCATTTCATCTATAACGGCATATAGCGACTTACCCATAAATATATTAACTCCGGAAAATACAGTTCCCCGAACCTTAATCCTTGCTTTCTCCATGTTCTTGAAAAGTATCTCCAGCTCATTTTTTCGTTCAATTAATTCTTCTATTTCTTGTGTCATTCGATATTGCAACCGAGTAGATTTCAAATAGATATCCTGCCTATTCTCTGTCAACTCTCCTGTTTTTTGTTTAATCTCTTGAAGAGTTCTAATTATCTTATCATTTTTGGTATAATTTTCTTTTAAAGGTATTAGTTTTCTATTAATATCTTTATATTCTTGTCTTAGTTCTGGGCATATTCCTACCTCAAGGATTGTAAGAGTTCCCAACTGCGAGCCAATATTTCTTGCCTGAATTTCTTCTCCGACACAACATTTTCCTCCAACTAGCAGACCTTTTTTTCCTCCTACTATCACTTTGTTATCTGCCTTAATATCACTGTGCATAATTGCATCAGTAACCACAATATCTCCCTTGCTTTCCGCGAGACCATTTTCAATATATCGTGCATATATACTGCCGCCAGCATAGGCTTTCCCACGTACAATTCCTTTTTTTACCTGTAAATTTCCTTGCGTGATAACGACGCCTTCCAAATTGCCATGGATTTCTACATCTCCAGTTGCTTCAACCGTAAAACTACTATTAACATTACCGAAAATAATAACGTTGCCATTAAATGTTATATTTCCGGTATTAAAGTCTACATCACCTCTAACCTCATAACTGGGATAAACAATAACCTTTTTATTGACATATACAACATGCCCCGTTTTTGCCGCAATCAGTTTCAAGTTATTTTCAACAAGTTGAGTATTCTTACCATTTGGGAGTCGCTTATCCTTACCAGATGGTGCTTTTCTTTCTTCTCCATAAATAGTTATCCCATTTTCCCCTAATTGAAAAGGTTTCTTTTCGACTAACAATGCACCATCTTCAACAATTTGGATCAAATCCAAATTATGAAAATCTACAGTACCATCTGAAAGCTCCTGTGGCTTGATTTCTATTCCTTGCGTATTAAAATGAAATACTAGTACAGCATCTTCACCCGGAATACAGGGTCTTCCTTCTGCAATAAGAATTTCGTTGTATTCATTTTGCTTTTCGATTAATGAAGTGAGGGCATTATCCTTAATTCCGTAAGTTATTTTACTTTCTTTTAGTACATCTTCAATATCCTGTTTTTCTATTCTAGTTCCATTAATAAACGGAACCAGTAGTAGATAGGCCTCAGAATGATCTTGATTCACCCGTATATCTATCAGTGGTTTATCGTCCACATCATTTACTACATTTGAGATAACAACTTCTTGACCAGTAGCTTCTATATGTACTTGTTTTATAAGTTCTAAATCAATGGGTATCTTTCTTTTCAATAGTTTTGCACAGAGCTGATCAACGCTTATGGGAAAAAGCAAATTACCTTCTATTGCGGTAAGGTAAATCCCGTCAGACTTTCTGGTCAATAAGAACCTTCTGTTTTCTTTGTTATAATTGACTTCCGGGTTTTTCTCCATTCCCGCTACTTCCTTTCATAAAAGTTTCTTTTGCCTTGCTAATTTACCACGGAGTCTAAATATTGCTTTTGTGTGTAATTGCGACACCCGCGAATCTGACAGTTCCATCACTTTTGCTATCTCTTTGTTGCTTAAATCATTGTAATAAAACAGACTAACAACCGTTTTCTCTTTTTCCGGCAAATCCCCTATTGCTTTAGCCAGCATTTTCTTTAGTTCCTGTTCCTCAATTGAGACAACTGGATTAGGACTTAACTCATCCGTTACAATATCCTTTACAAAGCTAGACTCATCTTCAGATACCGGTTCATCTAAAGACATTACAGTAATATACTGAATATTATTTAACCAACTTCTAAACTCCTCACTAGAAATACTTAATTCTGCCGCAACATCTTCATCACTAACATTATTTTCAGTATCATTTTCCAGCTTCTGATAGGCTTGTTCTACTAACTTTGCCCTTTTCCTTGTAGTGGCTGGCACCCAATCTTCTTTACGAATCCCATCAACCATTGAACCTTTAATCCGTTTTGATGCGTAGCTTTGAAACGGAATACCTAAATCCGGGTTAAACCTTTCAATCGCTTCCATTAAACCAAATATGCCATAGCTGAATAGGTCATCTTTGGAATAATGGTCAGGGAGCTGATATGATATTTTATTTGCAATTTTTTGTACTAAGGATATGTAATAGACTATTAATTCTTCTTTAACTTCTACACTTCTTTGTTCAACGTAGTCCTTCCAGAGCTTTTGCGCTTCTCCCCCCATTGATGGTATCCCCCGTGATTATAATGTAATCGTATTTTTGTTGACCGATCTTATTAATAGCTGTGCATCTATTGTAGAAAACACTATAGTACGTCCGTATGTGCCTCCAGTATCTTCTGCAGTAATTCTTATTCCTTCTGCATTTAAAACTTTTTTAACTGCCTGCACATTTCGCTCACCTATTCTCAGAATTTCATTTTTCTGAGAAAAATTAAACATTTGTGCGCCTCCTGCTATCTTCGCTATAATTCGCGTCTTTCTGCTTCCTAGTTTCGTCATATATTCAATCAATTGTATAATCCCACTATCCGCATATTTTGCTTTATTTTGTACGTTTCTGCCCTGTGTGCTATCAGGAAGCATAACGTGAACCATGCCTCCTATTTTCGATATGGGGTCCCATAAGCAAACTCCAACACAAGAACCTAATCCAATCGTAATTAATCTGTCAGGATTTAATGCAGTTTGCATTTCAGCCATTCCTACTTTTATTGGTTCTTTTTCCATTATAACACTCCTAGTGAGTTCATTAATACTTCAAGTGTCTCAGGTTCTGGCAAAAAGAAGAAATGGCCTGTGATTTCTCTTTCCTCTTCAATAAAAATATTTTCTATGATTAGAGCATAATCACTCACTTCACCGATTTGTTGTAGTACTTCTCCTAATATGGCTCCCGCCATATCAATTGCCATAGAGGGTACAGAAGGATTTAGTACAGCTTTTGTGAACATGGCAATAGCATTAAGATAAGACCCGGCTAGTATATTGACTATTTCTTTGAAGGCCGATTCATACATATCATTCCATTCTTGGGTATCTCCTTCTTTAGAGAACAATATATCCATAAAGAACATCACTTGCTCTTTCTGCAGCAGGAAAAGTAACCCCATCGGCATCTCGCCGCCTACATGTAAGTATCCACCTACTACTTCTTTATCAGCACCACCAACTACTTCTACAATTTCTGCAAAAGGGGCAATTTGAGCTCTTGGCACTGACATATCTATCTTACGATTCAGCATGACCGAAAGCGAGGTTGCAGCATTTCCAGCACCAATATTGCTTATTTCCTTTAATGCATCAACTTGCAAAGTGTTAAGTTCACTATAATCTTTCATGTCTTAACCACCTTATTTACCTAATATTGAATTCCCTATTTGCAATACTTTGGTCAAGTCAAGTATAATCAATAGTCGTTCATTAACTTTTCCAATACCATTGATAAACTGATTCTCAACACCGCGGGTAGTTTGAGGATTTTCAATATTATCTAGATTTAAACTTAGCACCTCAGTAACCAAATCAACCGTTAACCCGATAACCGTGTCTTCATTTTTAAATACAATAACTCTTGTAGTATCAGTTACAACCTGTTCTAATAAATTAAATCGAATATGAGAATCTATCACTGGTATTACAGTACCTCTTAAATTAATTACACCCTTTACATAATTTGGGGCTTTGGGCACTCGTGTAATCTTACTCCAGCGAATTATCTCTTGAACAGCCAAGATTTCTACGGCATACTCTTCATTACCCAACATAAATGCCACAAATTGTTTTTCTTCACCCATGGCAATAACCTCCTTAATTCCTAAAATAGCGTACCAATATCAATTATTAGAGATACACTTCCATCACCCAATATCGTAGCCCCTGCTATTCCAGTCATACCTGACAATACTTTTCCTAACGTATTGATAACAGTTTCCTGCTGTCCAACAAGCTCATCTACTACTATCCCTATCTGTTGCTCACCTTTTCTAACCACAACTACATACATACTCTCTTCTTTTTCTTCTCCAGGAACAGAAAGGATATCACGCAAGAAGAATAAAGGTAGTACTTTTCCTCGTAATACTACGACCTGCTGACCCTGTACATCTTTTATTTGTGACATCTCTAAACTGGTAGTTTCATCAATGTTAGCAAGCGGTATAGCAAAGAGTTCTTCTTGTACCCTTACCATTAAGGCTTGAATAATGGCTAAGGTCAAAGGTAATTTTATAACAAACCTAGTTCCTTTCCCATTCTTTGTTTCAACATATACTTGACCACTAAGAGAGTTTATTTTACTTCTTACAACATCCAATCCGACTCCTCGCCCAGACAAATCGGTCACCTTATTTGCTGTTGAAAAACCAGGTTCAAAAATCAAATTTATTATACTCTGCTCTTCCAAAGTATCTACTTGTGTTTGTGCAATCAAATTATTTTCTATGGCCTTGCGTTTAATCGTTTCAACATCTATTCCTTTCCCATCATCTTCCACAATAATTATAACCTGGTTCCCTTCTTGCTTAGCCTGCAGCTTTAGCTGTCCTTCTGGATTTTTCTTTATTGCTATTCGTTCCTCCGGCGATTCTAAACCATGGTCTAAAGAATTGCGAATTAAGTGTACTAATGGGTCGCTAATTTCATCAATAACTGTTCTGTCCAGCTCTGTTTCTTTTCCTTCAAGTATTAAATTAACTTCTTTACCTAACTCTTTAGCCAAATCTCGAACCATTCTTGGGAAACGGTTAAAGACCTGTTCAATGGCAACCATCCTAACGTTTTGTACAACTGTTTGTAAATCAGCTGTTATTCTATTTATTTGTTCAACAGTGTCATTTAAGCTTACTATTTGGCAGTCTGTATTGATTTGTTCTAGCCTAGTTTTATTGATTACCAATTCACCGACAAGACTCATTAGCTTATCTAAACGAGTTATGTCTACTCGTACAGTTTGATGAACCTTTTGTTTCTTTTCTTGCTGAGTCGAAATAAACGAGTCTGCCTCATCTGGATGCTCCTTCTTAACTTCAATATTTTCCTTTTCCTTACTGTTTTCTTGGCCAAGAATTATCATCTTTATTTCCATCATAATTATTTCACTTATACTAATCAACTCGTTTTTTACTTCATTCTCCATCTTGTCCGAGACAAGATAGACCATAAATTCATTCTCGAATTTCTCATCCTCTATGTCCTGAACAGGAGGAGTTGACTTAATAACATCACCAATCGCTTCCAAATTTCTAAAGACCATAAAGGCCCGTACGCCTTTCATAACACAGGTCTCTTCGATTTGGATTGTTATTTTCCAAACATTCAAGCCCTTTTTAAAAGCCTCCGTTAATAAATGTCTTTCGTATTCATTAAATTCATTACCATTATCAAAATTACTAGCATCTACCTTTTTTTTACTACTGTTATTACTTTTTCTAACCTCGTCACCATCAACTTGTAAATTTTCATTGTTACTATTAAAAACTTCAGCTGCCAACTTAACTAAATCAATCTCAATCGTTTCTCCAGCTCTTAAACTTTCCAACATGTTTTCCAGTAAATCAGCAGCTTTAAACAAACTGTTAATAATGCCTTCCGACAAAGCAAGTTTCCTTTCACGTAGCTGGTCCAAAAGGTTTTCCATCTCATGAGTTAACTTTGCTATCGAATCAAACCCCATGGTAGCAGACATTCCTTTTAACGTATGTGCCGCTCTAAATATACTATCCAACAGTTCCAATCTCTCTGGGTTAATTTCCAACGCTAGCAAGTTTTGGTTAAGTATCTGTAAATGTTCTTCCGATTCTTCAAAAAACAAATCTTGATATTGACTCATATCCATACTTTTCGCCTCCCTATCGTTTAGTGAGCGTTTTTTCAATCAATTCAGCTATTTGATATAAGGGCACCTCATGATCTATTGCTCCCATATTTTTTGCTGACCTATGCATACTGTAAACAACACAGGTTTGATCACTTTCCCCTATATTAATTGAACCAGTTTCTTTTAAACTTTTCTTACCTATGGCACCATCACTTCCCATCCCGGTCATTATAACTCCTACTTTGGGTATCTGTATCCTCGCCACTGATTGCATTAGTACATCGACAGATGGTCTGTGCCCATTCACCTGAGGTGACTGATTTAGATGAATTGTAAGGTTATTCATGCTACCTTTTATCTCCATGTGATAATTACCTGGTGCAACGTAAGCCATTCCAGCTTTAACCTCATCTTTATTTTCTGCTTCTTTAACCATATAAACAGAACTGCCATCCAGCCGTTGTGCCAGAGATTTTGTAAAACCAGGTGGCATATGTTGTACAATAAGAACCGCTGCATTGTGATGACGTGTAAATCTACTCATGACTTCATTTAGAGCTTTAGGACCTCCGGTTGATGTACCGATTACTATTAAACAACTCGGTTTATCTAAAGCAATAGGCATTTTTTGTTTTATTTCTACATCAGAATTTACAACTTTATTACCGAGAAAGGTCCTTCCAATATTCTCTATTGATACTTTCGCAGCGGTCTTAATTTTCCTAATTATTTCTTCATTCATTCCAACAATCCCAGGGGATATTGTGCCTCCAGGCTTCGTTACAAAATCGACCGCCCCTATTTCCAAAGCTTTTAGAGTTGAGATTGTACCATTATTAGTGTGGGCTGACAACATTACAATAGGAAGAGGTGATATTTGCATAATTCTTTCCAATGCTGTCAAGCCATCCATAACAGGCATTTCGACATCTAGAGTAACTACATCAGGTTTATACAATGATATTTTGGCAAGAGCATCCTCCCCATTTCTTGCTTGAGCTACTACTTCCATATCTTCATCTGAATTTATAATGTCCGTTAGTAATTTCCGCATAAATGCTGAATCATCTGCGATAAGTACTTTTATCTTTGTCAAAATCAGAGCAGCCCCTTTCTCCTAAGTTCTATTTGTCTTTGGTAGACACTCTGAACGACATGCCTTCTATCGGCTTCAATAAGTGAAATGAACTTTATCCCTAATGAGTTTCTGATTATCCCATCTCTATCCAGCTCAAAATCATTCCAGACAATCCTTCCGTCTGTTTCTACCTCTTTATTATCGATTTCAAACTTCATACTTACCGTATCGCCTTTCTTCAAGTTAGCTCTTCGTGTCAACACCAACATCAATCCACCACCGCTGATATCCCTGGTTTTACAGATCTTTTCAATACATTCACCCTGATTATCAACCCATTTAACCTGTACATCAATAGTATACTGTACACGCACGTGCTCTCTTTTCTGAACTCTTATTATGTTTTTGGGGTGTTGTAGAACCAGGACAGGAATTTGCATATGAATATTGCTTTTAACAGATGAGACAAAGGCATAACTAGTAAATATATCCCAAAACCATACTTTAACTTCTTCTCCTTTAGGTAGAGTTATAGTAGTCCTGTTTCGACTTGGACTAGCAAGAAATAATTCATCTTTGGTTATATTCTCAATACGACTTGGATGACGAATAACAAGGCCCTGTTCATCAGCCAATTCAATTGAAACCATTTGTCCTACCTTTAGATACTCAGCTAAATTCATGTTTACACCCACCTAAAATGTTCGGTTACCTTTTTAAAATAATCCTTAAGATCACGTTTTGGATTCATATTGTTTTCCTTTTTTGCTATTATTGCAGCAATTGAAAAGACATCTCTTGATGCAGGTGAATACGGATGTGCTAAAACGAACGGCTTTTGTTCCTTTACTGATAGTCCCACACTGTTATCCTCCCTAATAGTGCCTAAGAATTCCAGCGAAGACTTTAAAAACCGGTTTACTGCAATTTTAAGTTTATTATAAACCGCAACTCCCTCAGTATTTGAACTTACTCTGTTTATGACAAGCTTTATATTTCCTTTAAAACTTTGCTGGCGAATTGTTTTTATTGTACCGTAAGCATCTGTCAAAGCCGTAATTTCCGGAGTTGTAATAATAATTATATCGTCAGCAGAAAGTGCAAAACTCAGTACGGATTTTGACAAGCCCGCACTGGAATCAATCAAAAAGAAATCTGCCGTCCCATCTAAATGACTAAGTTTATTGAGAAAACTCTCCAGTTGCCAATCCTGCAAATTGGCAAGCTCATACATTCCAGTACCCCCGGGTATAATCTTTAATCCTTTAGGTCCATCATAAACAACTTCTGAAATAGTCCTCTCGCCGGCAATGACGTGAGCTAAGTTATATTGAGGTGAAAGTCCAAGAATTACATCAATATTTGCCAGCCCCATATCAGCATCTAGAAGAATAACCTTTTGCCTCAATTCTGACAAGGCTATAGCCAGGTTTACGGCAAAACTGCTTTTGCCTACTCCTCCTTTACCGCTAGCTATGGTTATTAGACGGGTTTTTCTTTCTTTTCCGTCAATTTGTTCTTCAATATCCTGTTTCATGCGTTGTACAAGTAACTTTAAATTCTCTGCTTGGTTTTTCATATAAACTACTCCTCCAATAATAACTGAACAAGCTTCACAGGATCGGCTACTTCAATATCGTCTGGAATGCTTTGACCTGTCGTAAAATAAGCAAGTGGATAATTTGTTTTATTAAGGATATTGTATATTGAACCATAATAAGAGGTTTCATCAAGTTTCGTAAATATCAAGCGCGTTATATCTAATTCCTTATAGACATTCAGTATGTTTTGCATATCCTCATACTTGCTGGTACAGGATAAGGCTAGAAATATCTCATCCGGTTTAGCAATTTCTAAATAGTTACTTAATTCTTCAATCTGTAATTCGTTTTTATGGCTTCTTCCTGCCGTATCGATAAAGACAATATCACTGTCTGCTATACCCATCAGGCATTGTTCCAGTTGGTTCAACGAATAAACAACATATACAGGGACATTCATTATGTCTCCAATTGTTTTAAGTTGTTCAACTGCAGCAATTCTGTATGTATCCACAGTAACAAAGGCTACTTTTTTCTTTTCCATTAGAGCATACATCGCTGCTATTTTTGCAATAGTTGTTGTTTTCCCTACTCCTGTTGGACCTACCATTGCATAGATTTTCGGTTTCCTGGTTTTACCTTTTTTAAATACTACCGGCTTGCTCTTATTCTTAACCGGCT
The DNA here is from genome assembly GCA_002841595.1 of Firmicutes bacterium HGW-Firmicutes-12. Taxonomy (GTDB): domain Bacteria; phylum Bacillota; class Peptococcia; order DRI-13; family PHAD01; genus PHAD01. Next base: position 19,696 of record PHAD01000018.1, on the reverse strand, counting down.
TAAGAAGACTAGTAAAGATAATATCTTTTATTTGCTCTTGTGAAACATGAGAGTCCGTTGACATCTGCTGTAAACTAACCTTTACAATTTTAGTGGCAAGTTTTTCCTCAACTCCCTGGTTTTTTAAACGTTCATAAAGCTGCTGTCCGAGGCGCGTAAAAGTTGTGGGTTTTTCGTCGGCTTCAGTTAGCTTAGATGAGTGGTACATGGCTTTATAACCATCTATAGGTCTTATTTTAGATATATCTGTTGAATTTACTTTAGGAATAGATAATCTTGCATCAACTTCAACTTCTCTTTGCGGCACCATTAGCTTGGCTTGAACCTCAGTCTGTCTATTTTCTAAAGCGGCAGTTATTTCCACATAACTTTTTCTAAACATACCTAAGATACCACCTTCTTTAAAGTATCTGGTATGTAAAATAACAGCATCTTTGCCCATTTCACTTTTTATTTTTGCCATCGCTTCTTGGATATCATTAGCTACAAACCGTTTAACCCGCATCTAAATTCTCACCATCCCAACAGATTCAACGTCCAAGCTAGAGGGAACTTCATTATAAGAAATCACCGGTATCGAAGGTGTCATCCTCTCAAGCATTTTGCGAAGATAAGGTCTGATCACCGGAGAGACCAGAACTACTATCTGTTTACCCATTAAACCACTCTTCTCGAAAAAACCATATATTCGCCTTATTATTTCCTGAGCTGCTGCTGGATCAATCGCTAAATAGTTGCCATACTCTCCAGGTTGTATACTGTTTCTAATACTTTCTTCAACCTGGGGATCTAATGTAATGCAAAATATTCTTCCATTCTCATCAGCAAAAAGCTGTCCAATTTGATGGGCGAGCTTACGCCTAACATATTCTGTTAGCATTTCAGGATCCTTAGTAACCGAGGCCCAATCCCCGAGTGCTTCCATAATAGATACAAGGTCACGAATAGGAATACGTTCCTTTAACAAATTAGCTAGTATCTTATGTACATCGGCCAGTGATAGCAGTCCAGGTATTACTTCTTCCACAACCGCAGGATACTCTTTTTTGAGATTGTCTAAAAGTACTTTAATATCCTGTCTACTGATTATTTCTGCCGAATTATTTTTAATAAACTCTGTTATATGTGTGGCTAAAACAGCCGGTGCATCCACTACTGTATAATTGGCTTGTTCTGCCTTTTCTCTCATTGCTTCACTTATCCATACTGCCGGTAATCCAAAGGCTGGATCCTTAGTAGGTAAGCCGGCCAATTCGCCTTGACCACCCATGGCTAAATAATTCCCCATCATAATCTCTCCTCTAGCCATTGGCACCCCCTTCATCTTTAGTACATATGTATTTGGTGTAAGCTGCATGTTATCTCTTATCCTTACTGGAGGTATTACTACACCCATTTCTATGGCGCATTGTCTCCTTATCATAACAACTCTTTCTAAAAGGTCTCCGCCTTGTTTTTCATCAACAAGAGGGATGAGTCCGTATCCTAATTCTAGTTCCAGAGGATCAACATGAAGCAAAGAGAAGACATTATCCATTTTTTTGCTTTCCTCTACTTCCGCCTTAGCTTCTTCTTTTTCCTTCTCCTGGACCTCTGTTTGTCTGTCTTGCATGAGCGTATAAGCTATAAAAGCTAACCCTATTCCTAATATAAAAAACGGCAGCTTTGGCAGTCCTGGTATTAATCCTAAAAATATTAAGACTCCAGAAGTAATAAATAAAAGCTTAGGTTCGGAGAAAAGCTGTTTTCTCAAATCATCACCGAGGCTATACTTTGATGCTGATCTAGTTACGATGATGCCTGTTGCAGTGGAAAGCAATAGTGCTGGAATCTGTGAGACAAGTCCATCCCCGACAGTTAGGAGAGTGTATGTTTGAGCTACTTCTACTATTCCTCCCATATCTTTTTGCAAAAGCCCTACAGCCATGCCTCCTAGGATATTGATTATTGTAATTATAATACTAGCTATTGCGTCACCTTTAACAAATTTGCTAGCACCATCCATAGCTCCATAAAAATCAGCCTCTCGCTGGATCTTAATTCTTCTCTCTCGTGCATCTTCATCAGAAATTAGGCCTGCATTAAGGTCGGCATCGATACTCATCTGCTTACCAGGCATGGCATCTAAAGTAAATCGGGCAGCGACCTCTGCTACCCTTTCTGCTCCTCGAGTAATAACAATAAATTGAATGATTATTAGAATTAGAAATATAACGAAACCTACAAAAGCATTTCCTCCAATAACAAATTCACCAAACTGCTGAATAACCTGACCAGCATGAGCTTCTAATAAAATCAATCGCGTCGATGATATGTTAAGAGCCAAACGATATAAGGTCATAACTAAAATCATAGAAGGAAATACAGAAAATTCTAAAGGTTCTTTGTTATACATTGAAACCAACATTACTATAACTGCAATTGTAATATTAAAAACAATAAGTATGTCCAATAAAGTAGGATTAAGCGGAATAATCATTAAAAGGATTATCGACAAAATACTTATTGTAATTATAATATCTAAATGTTTACTTAAACTGCGTGAAGCAGATGGAATGGCCATATTTTACTCTCCTAGTTGTTTTTCTTTAATTTGTAAACATAGGCTATAACTTCTGCCACCGCTTGGTAGAGATCGACTGGAATTGCCATTCCTATTTCCACCTTCTTAAACAATAGCCAAGCTAAAGACTTATTCTCAACAATTGTAATACTATTGGTCAAAGCAGTTTCTTTAATCTTTTGGGCTATATAATCCTGACCTTTAGCAATAACTTCAGGAATACCTTTTCCTTCATCGTACATAAGTGCTACTGCAACGTGTGTAGGGTTTGTAATGACCACAGTAGCCTTTGGAACCTCTTGCATCATCCGATTAGCAGATAACTGTCGCTGGCGTTCCCTCATCTTTTGTTTAAGCATTGGGTCACCCTCAATTGTTTTGTATTCCTCTTTAACTTCCTGCTTCGTCATTTTTAGAGACTGCTCATATTCATAAACCTGATAGGCATAATCAGAGATTGCAAGTATAAATAAAACAAATATTATCCGCCAACTTACAGTAAAAATAATATCACCAATATATATAAACGATAAATCCAAAGGAGAATCCATAAGCACTGATAAAGTAGGTAATTGACTAATTAAATAACTAAATGCTACGTATCCAACCAGCATTGTTTTAAATACGGATTTAACCAGTTCTGCTATAGCGCGTTTTGAGAATATTCTTTGGAAACCCTTAAGTGGATTAAGACGATTGAGATCAAATTTTAAAGACTCAGTAGTAAATAAAAAACCAATTTGTACAACATTTGCAAGATACCCTGCAACAAGAGCTGCCATTAAAAGGGGCCCCGCCATCCTAGCTAAAATATAGATAATATCATTAAATAAATTAATGCTTATTTCAGGTGTTAAGTCAGCATTTGTGTACGTGAAAACATGTTGGAAAAAATCATAAAAGTCCTCAATTATAACTGGTATCCATGAATTCAGGAGCAACATGATTACAATTAGTCCAAATACGGTATTGAGCTCATTACTTTTAACAACCTGGCCCTTTTTACGGGCTTCTTGTCTTCGTTTAGGCGTAGCCTTTTCAGTTTTCTCACCAGCAAACAGCTGCAAATTCAACTTGAATTTCATCATGTCTTTGCCAGTGATGATATTATTTGATAGATATCTTTGATCAAGTCGGAAATTAATGTATTTAACAAATATATGTACAGGGGGATAACCACAAGTAAAACACCCAAACCTAAAAGTATTTTCACTGGCATACCTATCATGAAAATGTTCATCTGTGGTACTGTACGAGACATAATCCCAAGGATTATATCAGTGAACAAAAGAGTGCCTAGCACCGGCAAGGCGAGCTTCATACCAATTACGAAAATACTGCCAAAATAGCTTATTAAATAACTTATAAAACCGTTTTCAAAGAAAATTTCACCAATAGGTATGACTTGGTAGCTATCAAATAATGCCTGTACTAAATAATGATGTCCATCTACTTGCAAGAATACCAGAATAGCTATAATATATTTAAAATTACCCATTAATGGAGCTTGGGTTCCATTCAAAGGATCAATAACATTCATTATCCCAAAACCCATCTGAGTATCCAGCACTTGGCCAGATAATTGTATCGCAGCAAAAAAGAATTGTGCAACCAAAGCCACGATAAGACCAATTAAAACTTCACCTATAAAAACAACGAAATATGTTCCTATATTGTTTGGAACTTGATAAGCATCACTTAGACCAAATTGCCAGGCAACCAGGGTTAAAAACAAGACAAATGATGCTTTCCATAACCCTGGAAGATTACGTGTACTATAAATTGGAGCCGCCGCAATACCCGCAAAACGGGCCATCAGAAGCATGAATTTATCACTTTCTTGGAGTAATACTTGTAAGATATCCATAGTCATCATTCGCTATCTCATTATATTTGGTATTGTTTGGAACAGATTATTAGTAAAAACAATCAACAAATTTAACATCCAGGGTCCAAATACTATAAGCATTATAAAGACAAGAGCAATCTTAGGTACAAACGTAAGTGTTTGTTCTTGTATCTGCGTTGTGGCCTGAAATATACTGATTATCAACCCTACTAAAAGACTTGTCCCTAGAAGCGGACCGGCTATGAGAAGCATCAAATATACCGCTTCACGGGCTATATAAATGATAAAATCCTGCGACATAATAAGTCCACCTTTAAAAGATTAATCACCGGAAGCTAGTTACCAGTGTCTGTACTACCATATTCCATCCATCTACCAATATAAAAAGGAGGAGTTTAAACGGCAATGAAATCATCATCGGTGGAAGCATTAACATCCCCATAGACATTAAGGTGCTAGCTACGACCATGTCAATTACTATAAAGGGTATATAAATTATAAAACCTATCTGAAATGCAGTCTTGAGCTCACTAATCGCAAAGGCCGGAATAAGAGTTGTAGTAGGTATATCTTCTATGCTATTAGGCTTTAAAGAACCAGACATATTTACAAAGAGTGCTAAATCCTTTTCCCTGGTCTGCTTAAACATAAACGTTCTTAGCGGTTCTAGAGCTTTCTCAAAAGCCTCTGCCTGTTTGATTTCACCATTAAGATAAGGTTGTATTGCATTTTGGTTCATATCTGTCCAGATTGGAGCCATGATAAAAAAGGTTAGAAAGAGTGCTAATCCTATAAGGACTTGATTAGGTGGCATCTGCTGTGTAGCCAAGGCACTGCGCAAAAATGATAATACAACTATAATTCTTGTAAACGATGTCATTAAGATAAGAATAGCGGGTGCTAAACTGAGTACAGTAAGAAGGGCAATAATTTGGAGACTTAAGGCGATGTCCTCAGGATTATCAGATGACCCCACTTCGAGCCCTATTTTTGGCAGAGCTAGTGGTGCTGCATAGAGGTTGCTTGCCCAGAAAAGAGTCACTAGAATAAGCAATAGTATTACTAATTTCTTATTTGCCATCGTTTTCTCCTTCCGAAGTTCGCTTGTATAAACGATGGGTCCTATCCAACTGGTTATTCACCTCCGCACTAAGCCTTTCGCTTAGTTCCTGCTTAAAACTATTCTTAGAGTAATCCTTTTTTTTATTAAATACGCCTACGCTATTTTTAAATATTCGTGTTAATCCAAGTGGTAAAATCTCTTCGGGCCTATTCATATTTTCTTTTAGTGCTAGCCACTCTTCATTGTCTTCTGGGATTTCTTTGAGAACACTAAGGCTATTTTCAGAGACACCTACAACATAAATACTTGAAAACATTTCAATTAAATAGATCCCTCGGTTATTCGGTCCTAAAGCTTGATAATCGTAAATGCGTATCCAGCCCTTGCGTTCATTACTTATTCTCTGTTGAATGTCCTGTTGTTTTTTAATAACTCGTAATACTAGATATGTTAATAGTATGATTACACCCACGCTTACAACAACTCGTAGAAAAAGCCCTGCCATACTAGGCTGAAGCTGTTGGGAAACTGCATTTTCATCAGTTATCGCCAACAAGGTCGTTATGATCTTAAAGTCAAACATGCCCCCCCACCTTACGATAAGGCTTTCTGAATTGCTTCTAACACTCTTTCAGGTTGGAAAGGTTTAACAATAAAGTCTCTCGCCCCTGCCTGAATAGCATCTATAACCATAGCTTGCTGTCCCATAGCGCTACACATAACTACCCTTGCATTGGGATCAATTTCTTTTATTTTCTTCACAGCCGATATCCCATCCATTTCCGGCATAGTAATATCCATAGTAACTAATTGAGGATGCAATTCTTTAAATTTTTCTACAGCAAGCTGTCCGTTTTCTGCTTCACCTACAATTTCATATCCGTTCTTCCCCAGAATGTCTTTTAACATCATTCTCATGAATGCAGCATCATCAACTATTAATACTGTCGTCATTTTTTATCCCCCTTTATTTCGTATATTTCACTTCAGGCTTCTTACTCTTTCCAAAGGTGAAACAATCTCAGTCACTCGTACACCGAAGTTTTCATCAATTACAACAACTTCACCCTTTGCAAGCAGTTTACCATTAACCAAAATATCTACCGGTTCACCGGCTAGCTTATCAAGCTCAATGATTGAACCATTGGATAGTTCTAATATATCTTTGATCTTCTTATTAGTACGTCCCAACTCTACGGATAACTGCAATCCAACATCTAATATCAAATCAAGGTTGGTTTGACCTATACTATGAGCATTTCCTTGTGAAAATTTCGGATATTCTACTGGCGTAACTTCAACCTGTTGCTGATTTTTTCCCTCATTAAAGCTGTGCCTATTCTCCGCTTCGTTTGATATATCTTGTCTTCGCGGTGCCGTTCTTTCTTCTTGGTATGTTACAATAGGTGGAGCTATAGTAGGTTGCGTTTCACTTATACCATTATTCTTCATCAGTTCATCGACAAGGTTTTTTGCAAAAGAAATAGGTATTAGCTGCATCATCTCACTATCTATAAGATCTTTTATTACCACGTGAAAAGACATCTTAACAACCTTATCGTCATCCCCTAAATGAAAATCATATTCTTGCAGTTCATATAAGTCTAGCATAGGAGGAGATATATCAATTCTCATACTCAACACCTGTGATAACGAGGTAGATGAAGCTCCCATCATTTGGTTCATGGCCTCTCCAACCGCACTAAGATGAAGGTCATTTAGCTCCATAGATGGATTGCTTCCATCCCCCCCCATCATCAAATCAACAATAACACCTGCATCATACGTTTGGATAATCAGAGTATTAGTGCCTACCAACCCCTTATTATAGTTTACATCTACGACAACATATGGTTTAGTATACTTGCTTCTAACCTCTGTTAAGGTGGTTACTTCAACATTAGGGGTCGTAATATCAACCCTTTTACCTAAGAGCGACGACAAGGCTGTGGCAGCAGAACCCATAGATATATTTGATATTTCTCCGAGGGTATCAACTTCCAGCGGTGTTAGTATTTGTTTGGGGTCTTCTTCCTTTTCGGAAGGGTTTTTGGCAAATGTTTCATTAAGCAATGCATTGATTTCTTCTTGTGAGAGTACACTATTCATTTTCGTCACTCCCTTCCATACACACATTAGATATTTGTACTGCTATTTTATTACCCAAAAGTCCGGGTTTGCCATGATACTTAAGCTTTGATTCTACATAAATGTTAATTTCTTTATCATTATTCTGTTCTAACGGTATAACATCCCCTACCTGAAGTCCTAAGAGTTCATACACAGAAAGATTGTTTATACCCAAGACCGCTGCAACAGTTAGCGTTGTTTTTTCAATAACCTTTTGTAGATTAAATGAACTGTTTTCATTAGCATTAGATACCGAATTGCTAAACCAGAATTTAGTATTGAGTTTTTCCGATAGTGGTTCAAGCATTAAGCAGGGTAAACATATATTAACAAGTCCTTCAGTTTCAGCGATCTGCATATTTATCGTTATAATAATTACCATCTCAAGAGGTGAAAGTACCTGCGTGAACTGAGGATTAATTTCTATGGTTTCTAGAAAAGCCTCTAAATCAATTAAGCTGAGCCAAGACTCATGGAATAAAGAGAGAATTTTCTCTGATAATTTTTCCATTACATTTCTTTCTATCTCGGTTAGGGGTCTCCCTTTAATATTACTTAAACCAGGGCCGCCAAAAAGCCTATCAATAATGCTAAATCCAATAATAGGATTAATCTCAAATATGGCCTTTCCTTCCAGAGGCTCCATACTAAAAATATTGAGAATAGTCGGATTAGGAATTGAACGAATGAACTCTTCATACGTTATCTGATCAACAGAAACAACTTTTGCATTTACTCTACTGCGCAAGCTACCGGATAAAAAGGTCGACAATAGACGGCTAAAATTGTCATATATAACTTCAAGCGTATACAGTTGATCCTTAGAAAATTTACTCGGACGCCGAAAGTCGTAGACACGTACTTTTCTGGTATTATCTTCATGTCTGATTGTATCTACGTCAACTTCTCCCGATTGTAAAGCTGAAAGTAACGCATCTATTTCTGATTGCGACAGTACCTCACTCACTCAATTACTCACCCCCTTATCTAATAATTGAATATTATTTGTTTTCTTACTCACTGGAATATTATATTTTTAAAATATATTTTGTTAGCCTGCCCATCCTCTAAGACCTTATTGATAGCAGTTAATATGGTTTCTTTCAAACTCTCTTTACCCTCGATACTACTTAGGCTTTGTAAATCCTGACCTGATAGGATCATTATTATTATATCTTGAATAATGGGAAGTTTGTTTTCAATTTCTTTTATGACTTTTTCATTACTAAGCTCAATGGCGAATTTCGTCTTAATAAAATGGTTCAATGTGTTCGCAATATTAACTGTGAATTCTTCTGTTTCATAGATTGGCCCAACTTCTACCTTTGGCTCCACAGCTTCGGTTTGAAGACTTATGATCCATAAAGTAGCGACTCCAATTATGGCTACGATTAATACAGCCAATAGTATGAATATGATTTTCCTTTTTCCTAATAGGCGCATACCTTTTTTCTCCTTTTACTTTGGTTCATTTACTATGAGATCTTTCCTAATAAGCACTAGGTCTACTCTGCGATTACTTTTACGACTTTCTTCACTATTGTTTGGCATAAGAGGGCGAAATTCTCCATAACCCACCGCAGAAAGCCTATTGCCAGGCAGTCCCTCTTGGATAAGGAATCTCAAAACATTTGTAGCCCTTGTAGTAGAGAGTTCCCAGTTAGATGGGAATTTTGTGGTATTTATAGGTAAATCATCCGTATGTCCTTCAATACGAATAGGATTATCATTATTTTTTAAAATATTAGCTATTTCTCGCAATACACCAATTGATTGCGAAAGTATATCAGCCTTACTTTTTTCAAACAATACAGAGTCTTGGAACCGCAATACTAGTCCTCTTTCATCCATTTCAACAGCTACGCTTTTTTCCATACCAACATCAGTCAAATAATCAACCAATTCTGTTTGTAGCTGTTCTAGTTCCTGCATCTCCTCTTGAAATTTTAGAAACTCTTCCACACTTTGCGAGTTCATAGTTTTATCTTCTTCTTCCGAGCTCGGACCATCAATTCCTTGCATTCCATCCATAACACCCTCGTTACCATCAAGAGGTCCTAAAGCTCCCTGCAAAGAATAAACTACTGTTTTCCACTTATTTACATCTATTGTCGAAAAGGAGAATAGTAATATAAAAAACGTCAACATAAGCGTAATCATATCACTATAAGTCAAGATCCAATCGGCTACTCCCTTCTTATTCTCAGGCTTATTCCTCGGTCTCCTCACTTTCCATTCCCTTCTTCCTGTCTTCTTCTAGAAGTTCTTTTTCTTCGGGTGTTAGAAAGGTTTTCATTTTTTCAGCAACTATACGAGGGTTTTCGCCTGCCTGTATAGAAAGCACACCCTCAATGACAATTTCTTTTTGCATCATTTCCTCACTACTACGTAGTTTCAGTTTGCCTGCAATTGGTATAAAAACTAAGTTTGCCAATAAAGAACCATAAAAAGTAGTTATTAGTGCTAAGGCCATTCCTGGTCCAAGAGCACTAGGGTCACTGAGATTCCTTAGCATAAGGATTAAACCTATCAATGTACCTATCATGCCAAAGGCGGGAGCACTAGCCCCCATAGCTTCCAAAATGCCGTAGCCAACACGGTGTCTTTCTTCCATCATGAGTAATTCAGCCTGGAGTATATTCCTAACTAGCTCAGGATCAGTTCCATCTACAATCAAATGGATACCCTTCTTAATAAATTCGTCATCACTAGTTTCAGCTTCCTCCTCCAAAGCCAGCAACCCTTCTCTTCTAGCTTTTTCTGCAAGTCCAACAATAAACTTAATAACTACCAACGCCTCAAATGTATTAGTTTTAAAAGCATTTTTTACAATTTTAATTACCCCAAAAACATGTTTTAAAGGATAATTTATTAAAGTAGAGGCAATTACACCCCCGAACACCACTAGAACGGAGGATAGACTCCAGAAAGTCAAAATACTGCCTTCGTTTAGTATCGATGCTAATATTAAAATTATACCGAGAAATATACCAACAATCGTCGCTTTATCCATATTTTTTCTTCCTTACTTGAATATTCTTGCTTCTAGTACATTTTTCCTGTCTAATTGACAATAAAATATAATTCATAGAAATTTATTCATGGTTTTTTGCTTAAAATCGACAACCATTTTAATTACCTCTTGCGGTGTATTACAAACTACCATTTTCTTCCCATTGTTTAAAGTAATAATCGTATCAGGGGTTTGTTCAATCGTTTCTATAAGATCAGCATTTAAGACTATCTCGCAACCATTTAGCTTTTTAAGTATAATCATAAATATCCTTCTTTCTTAAATGCCCCCACCCCTTTTTAAGGGATGGGGGTAATTATTGTTTACCTGCGAAGATTAACAAGCTCCTCTAGTATCTGATCGGAAGTAGTAATAACCCTCGAATTGGCCTGGAAGCCGCGCTGAGTTATGATCATATCTACGAATTCCTGAGACAGATCAACATTGGACATTTCCAATCTCTCCGGGTTCAAAGTCCCTCGACCGGAAACGCCAGATAACCCTTGATCAGGTTCCCCCGAGTTATTAGAAGGAGTAAATAGGTTATTTCCATTCTTAGTCAATCCTGCCGGATTGGCGAAGGTAGCTAAAGCCAATTGGGCTAGTGCGCGGTTTTGTCCATTAGAGAAATTCCCTGTTATTGTTCCTGTTGTATCAACGGAAAGCGACTGCAAATCGCCTGCCTTATATCCATTTTGACTAAACCCGATAGCTGTATAATCTCCTGCATACTCAGTAAGGTTACTAAAATCCAAATCTATACCAAAAGCTTCGACGCCAGTCATAGCTAGCGTAGCAGTCGAAACACTACTGGTGGAGGTATTCAACTTCCCTGTAGCCGGATCAAAATATAAAGTTCCCTTACCTGTATCTAAAAAGTTCACAACAGTATTACCTGAAGCATCCCTTGTTGTTATAGACGTATCAATTTCCCAGGTGTTTGGAGCAGTTTTAGTATAATAGGCCATCAACTCATGGCTTTCTCCCTTGGAATCATAGACGGTAATTGGTGCTGAGTAATTGGGCATTTTATAATCAATATCATAATTGGCAGTTACAGCTGCTCCAGTCCCTAGAATTGTAACAGTTCCATTTACATAATCAACTGAAAAATCAGTGCCTTCAACCAAACCTGCTATAGTGACCTCGGTGACAGGTAGCTTATCCGCATCCAATGAAACAGGAGTATTAGCTAAAGCAACATGTGCAACCCCAGTTTTTGTAGCTGTCAATAATGTATCACGGGAGTCTAAATTCTTGTTAAACTGAGCTTGTGTAGAAGCATTTGGGGGAGCAGTCATCTGCGAGGCTAAATTAATATCTACAATGCCTCCATTTGGGTTAATAATCCCATTGGCGTCTGCTACATATCCCTTCACTACCATACCATTACTGGTATTATAAAATGTCTTATTATAATCAAAGGCAAAATTCCCGGCCCTAGTATAGTACATGTTGTCCCCTGTTCCAACGATAAAAAAGCCTTCACCCTCAATACACAAGTCAGTATTTACCCCCGTTGTTTGCGGACTTCCAGCAGTATGTATTACATCAACTGAAGCTAAGCTCATTCCTAAGCCGACTTGCATGGGGTTAGTACCTCCACGTCCAGACTGAGGAGAAGAAGCGCCCCGCAAGGTCTGGTTAAGCATATCCTGAAAAGTTACACGGCTTTTCTTGTAGCCCGTAGTATTAACATTAGCAATATTATTACTAATAACGTCCATCCTTGTTTGATGGTTTTTTAAACCGGACACCCCGGCAAAAAGTGAACGCATCATAAAATTTGACCTCCCTTATTTTCTTAAAATACTACGGCCGGTTTCTATCCTTCACCGGCCAGGGCTTCCTCAAAGAGGTCCAGCCCTTAACCCTTAAACATGAGTACTTAATTGATTACTGCACTGTCAATGTTAGTAAATACATTTTCTTTTCTACTTTCACCATCGACTGCTGTTATCACCGTTTTGTTTTTTATACTAACTACAAAAGCCAAATCATCCAATAAAACGAGTGATTCCTTTGCTCCTTTGGCCTGTGCTCTTTGTACAGCTTCATTAAGCCTATTTAAATACTGTTGGTCAATTTTGATAGCACGAGCATCGAGCCTCTCCAGAGCATGCCGGGAAAACTTAATTCCTTCTGTTTGGGTAATTTCATGTTGTAACATCTGATTAAATGACTTATTCAACTCAGTTGAAGTTCTCTGTTTTGGTATAGATTTCCCGATCGGTTGTATGGGCTGAGGCATGATGAAAGGCTTTTCTACCATATGCGACACCTACTTCACTAATTTAATATTCAAAAGGGAAACCTCTTCGCCATCCACTATGGCTGTATAGGAACCTTCAACCTGTTTTAACGCAGTTACGACGCCTGTCTTCTCCTCTTCACCGAACTGATAGGTTATCTCCCTTCCTAATAATCCTACTCCTTGGTTCAGAGAGTTTAATGCTTTGTTTTCCCACATTAAATCCATAGCCCCCGCCATGGTTTCTCCTAAAGTCTGCTGCGACTCCATTAAAGCCTGCAATCCCTCTTCCATAACGGTACTTAAATTCTGCATCTGCTCCAGACTGGAAAACTGAGCCATTTGCGATATGAACTCCTTATCCTCCATCGGGTTCATTGCATCCTGATACTGCAACTCAGTAATCAGTAGCTTCAGAAACTCATCCTTGCCCAGATTTTGATTTGTCGTGGTTGTTTGTTCAGAATAAGTTGTCGCCGAACCCACACCAGTAACCGCCATACTATAACCTCCTTTTACGCTAAATAATCAACATTACCATTTGACATCATTGTTCTAGTAGCATGTATTGTATCCATTTCGCTATAAATCTGATCTTCATTTATGTTATACCTGCGATTGGACTGTCCATTTAAAACCCAATTCTGCTGCTGCTGCTGCTGCTGCTGTTGTTGATTATCTTGTCCAGCAAATTGGCCTCCTACCTCAACATCTATGCGCCCGTATTTAATACCTTGTTCTGATAAATTCTGTTTAAGATTCTGCATGCTATTATCAATTAATGATTTAGATTCTACATGTTCTACAAGAACCTTAACTGAAACAACGCCATCCAACGAGGTAAGTTTAATAGAAATTTTACCTAAGGCTTTTGGTTCTAGCTGAACAATGAAATCTCTCCCGCCCTCTTTGCTGTCAGACTGTTGGAGTTTTGCTTGGATAATATTGGGTAACTCTTCGGGCAATTTAGTGGCTATAACTTGAACGGCTTTTCCCGAAAATACCGCAGTATCCTTTACTACTACAGCTTTTGCGGTCTGCTCAAGTAAGAAATCCTCTTTTTCCATTTGCACAGTTTTTTTGTCATCAAGCTCCACTTTTATTAGTTTTTCTACTTCTACTTCATTAACAGATTGTACGTTCTTCTGCTGTAATGATAACTTACTCTCTTGTTTGATTTTTGCCATTACAACATCTTGATAGTTTTCGGACATTTCATCCGACGGCTGTAGAGTAATACCTTCTAAGTGCTTGTAAATACCCTTACTTTTGCTCGTATCCGCAAATACAGACAAGCCTGGTATCTCTTGGGTCGGTACAAAACGTGTATCTACCTGTTTTGATGCTTCGTTGCCAAAACCCAGACTAACCATGTTTGTTTCCTTACCTACTAATGTTATCTGAGGTACATTTTCTTGCTGTGTTTTTGCTGTTTGCTGTTTCTGTTGAATAACTAACTGTGGATTTTCTTCAAGAATTTTTACAGATTTAAGATTTTCGAATGCTTGTAAAGCATTCTCAGATTGAAGAACATTCTCAGATTGAAGAACATTCTCAGATTGAAGAGCAGTTAGAATTTCTTTAGGTTTTGTAAGATCTGTCTCTTTTAAGTTATTCAACACAGTCTCCTGATCAACGGCAAGCATCATTCCCAGTAGCTCTATTCCCGAATTGGGGTTTTTTTGTTCCTCTTCGAGGGCACCTCCTAGGATGTCCATATCTATTGCTTGCCTCTCACCTGGTTGCATTTCATTTAAATCTGGCAATACCTTTTGAGAATTTGTAGACTGCAAATTTGTCATAAGCATTTCTAATAAAGCTGCAAAACCACCTCCTAAGTCTTCACCTTGCTTTCTTTGGACATTTTCTTGCATAGCAGGTAGATTTGTCGACAGTACCTGCAACGCTACATCCATTCCTTTCACCTCCTTTATAAAACCTAATTGCAACAACACTATTCCTTTCTTATCTTGCCTCTATTTCATTCCTGCCTAATGGCGGGGTTGTTGCCAAGCAGCATTTGAGTCAATAAAGCAGCTCGCTGCGGTTCCATAAGAGAAAGTATTTTGGCTACCTGTTCACTATCAAGTAACGGTAATATCAACATTATAGTGTCATCATCCAAATTATCCATTACTTTAATAAGTGCATCCGGTTTCATTTCTCTATAATAGGCAGCCATTTGTTGAGCATCGACAAGTTGTTTTTCATTTCTTTCCTTATCGTCGCATAGTTCTGTTAGCTCCTGCTGCATTTCGTCTGTTAGCTGTAATAGTTTCTCTTTTTCTTTTTCTAAAGCTTCAAGTTTGTTATCTAAGTCAGTTATTTGCAATCGTAATATTTGGTTTTCCTCTTCCAGAGGCGAAGCCTCAGGAATATTTGTTTTTTCTTCATCTTCATCTTTCTCAGACTTAAAAAAATCACCGATAACTGGAACACCACTAAATGTGCTGGCTAGTTGACTACTAAAATCAATAATACCAATTTTATCTGCTGCAAATAATCCCGCAGCTAGAACAACGAACAGGCAAATAATTATCAATAGAATGACATAATTGCTTCTCATAACTTTTTCCTCAATTATTTTCGATTGGCCAATTCATCTTGAAGGGCCTGTTCTTTCTTATCTTGCTCATACAAAAATTCTTGATATTTCTTTTCTCGTAGCTTCTGCAGAACTTTTTTATCTTTCATAGCCTCTATCATTTTCTGCTTAGCTAGATCGAGTTGATTTTGTCTAAATGCAACAAGTTGCTTTTGTTCGATTATACTTGTTTTAATAAAACTCCTATAGCTTTGCTGCCGCATCAACACTGGAACATCTATTTCTCCTTCTTGGCACTGCTCAATTTCCTTCTCCAAGTGTATTAGTTGTTCTTTTAAGGCAATTTCTCTATGTACTTCTAGATTATAAAGTTGCAAGCATTTGGCAACCTCATCTCGGCACAGTTGCTCTTTGTATTCCTTTAAGCGCATGATACTGGCCAATCTAAATTTGAACATATTTACCTCTTTTCGTCCTTATTAATATTTTCGTAAATTTCCAACAGATTTTTTAGTGTTTCTGAATAATTACTTATATCACTTATTCCTTGTTTCATAAACTCGTTTAGTGTATCCACAATGTTTATGGCTAAATCAATTTTATGATTACTCCCTTTTTGATAAGCACCAACATCAATTAAGTCTTTAGCCTCCCGGTAAATAGATAATATTTCTTTAAACTTATTTGCAGCTAAATGATGCTCGTTCGAAACTATGTTTAACATAACCCTACTCACACTATTAAGTACGTCTATGGCAGGATAATGACCCATCGCGGCTAACTGTCTTGATAATATAATGTGTCCATCCAAAATTCCCCTTACCGCATCAGATATCGGTTCATTTACATCATCAGCATCCACAAGTACAGAATACAATCCGGTAATACTCCCTTTCTCAGAGGTACCTGTTCGTTCTAAGAGCCTTGGTAGCAATGCAAAGACCGAGGGAGTATATCCCTTTGTTGCCGGCGGTTCACCTATTGCTAAGCCAATTTCCCTTTGGGCCATAGCAAAGCGCGTAACCGAATCCATCATCATTACGACCTTAGCACCTTGATCTCGGAAATATTCTGCAACTGCAGTAGCTAAGAACGCCCCTTTAATTCTGACAAGGGCTGGTTGATCAGAAGTTGCGACAATAACAACTGATCTTTTAAGTCCTTTTTCTCCCAAATCATTTTCAATAAACTCCCGGACCTCACGACCTCTTTCTCCTATAAGGGCGATAACATTTATGTCTGCCTTACTTTCGCGTGCTATCATGCCCAGGATGGTACTTTTACCAACACCACTTCCCGAAAATATACCTAAGCGTTGTCCATCACCACAAGTTAATAAACCATCTATAGCTTTTATTCCAAGAGGAAGCGGATCTTTGATTCTATTACGCATTAAGGGATGTGGGGAACTACTTTCTAACGGATATTCTGTTTCCCAAACTAACTTTCCCAACTCATCAATGGGCTCACCCAAACCATTAAGTATACGACCAACTATCTGAGGACCAACTCGTACTTTTAATGTCTCGCCAGTTGCAATAATAGTGCTACCAGGTGTGATTCCATTCATACTGCCAAGTGGCATAAGTAGTGTTTTGTTTTCGCGAAATCCAACAACTTCAGCCAATAAATTATCCTTCCCCTGCTCAATAAGTACAATTTCTCCAATCCCTGCTTTGGGCCCATTAGCTTGAATTACAAGACCAATAATCTCGGTAACGACTCCTTTATAGTATATAGTTCGTGTTTGCTGGATTTTTTCCTTAAGCTTATCAAGCTTAATCATGATCTACTACTTCCAGCAAAGCTTGTTTTAGTTCCAACAACTGGACATCCAGCAAGGAATCGAGAAAACCATTCTCCGTAACCACCTGACAATCCCCAGGCTTAATGTTATAATCTTCTACTATTTGAATATTTTCAGGATTATAATCCTTAAAAATATCATTGTAATCATTAAGATATGGTATATGTATCGGATTAACCTTTACTGTTACCTTCTGTGCTCCTTTTACATGTTCTAGCGTGTTTTTAATTATACGGTTAACCACTTCCGGTCTAGCATCAATTATAGTACCCAAGATTTTCTCTGTTAGCGCAAAAACTAACTCAATCATCTCTTCTTCTTGTTTACTAAAATAACTTTTCCTCTCGTCATCAAATTCTTTTATAAGGGATACCAATCCTTTATATTGAAGGCCTATGTCGTCTGAAGACTGTTCGACACCTTTTAGATAGCCCTGATTATAGCCGGAGTTATGGGCGTCTTCTTTTATCTCTTGGCATTTCAGACTGGCCTGCTCTATGGTATTTTGAGCGTCTTCCTTCGCTTTAAGAATAATATCATCAGCCTTCTGTTGAGCCTTCGTTATCAGGTCCTCCAACATCAACTTAGTTTCATAATACAAAGCATTAGCAGTTTCTTGCGTAAGGTCTTCTCTGCTATCCCTGTCATTAACCGTAGACATATCAGAACCTATTCTTTTTAATATATTCTGTCGTTTTTCTAAAACGAAATTGGCTTTAATTATCTTAGACAATTAATTCGTCCCCTCCACCACGAGAAATAATTATTTCACCCGATTCTTCAAGTCGACGAATAATAGTCACTATCCGTTGTTGAGCTTCCTCAACATCCCTTAAGCGCACAGGTCCCAAAAATGACATGTCTTCTTCGAGCATTTGTCCAGCACGCTTTGACATGTTCTTTTTGATTTTTGTGGCTACTTCCTCACTAGAACCTTTTAAAGCAAGCGCCAAATCTTTTGTATCCACTTCTCGAAGAACCAGCTGTATGCTCCTATCATCCATTTTAGTAATATCTTCAAAGATAAACATTAATTTTTTAATTTCATCTGCTAGATCTGGGTCTTGCACTTCTAAAGTTTCCAAAATCGTCTTTTCAGTCGACCTGTCAACCTTATTCAAAATATTAACTATAGCATTAATCCCACCAGTGCTAGTATAATCTTGACTTCCTAAAGTGCTCATTTTTTTCTCAAGGATGTTCTCAACTTCTCTAATAATCTCCGGAGAGGTTCTGTCCATGATAGCAATTCTACGAGCTACATCTGATTGGCGCTCAGGTGGTAATGCTGATAGAATAGCCGCCGCCTGCTGCTGGTCCAAGTAAGACATAATAAGTGCGATTGTTTGAGGATGTTCTCCCTGAATAAAGTTCAAGATCTGACTAGCGTCGACCTTTCTAACAAAGTCAAAAGGTTTTATCTGTAAGTTCGAGGATAATCTATTGATTATGTTAAAGGCTTTTTCATTGCCTAACGCATTCTCTAGTACTTTTTTAGCATACTCAATGCCACCTTGAGCAATATACTGCGAAGCAACATATAACTGCCCAAATTCATCAATTATGCCATCCATTTGTTCTACCTTTATAGTTCTAACGTGGGCAATCTCAAGCGTAAGTTGTTCAATCTCATCTTCATTCATATATTTCATGACCTGAGCAGATTTATCTGGCCCAAAACTAACCAATAGCATTGCCGCCTTTTGTCTTCCCGTCAATTTCCCGGTTTTAACAGCCAATTACTCTCACTCCTAATCTTCCAGCATCCAAGTTTTTATTACTTTGGCCACATCTTCCGGATTAGTATCCACAAGTTGGTCTACCTGCTCTCGCCTCATTTTCTTTTCCGCTGCTTCGGGACTCATAACTACCTTCAATTCTCTGTTCGACGTCGAGTTGGAAGAAACCACCGCATCCATAGATGGCACCAATTGGGTATTTACCATATTCTTGAGGCTAAGGAAAATAAAGATCAGCAACCCTGCCGCAACGATTATTCCCAATCCATATAAACCCATAGTTATGTATTCTTTTCTAGCTTCCGTTTTCTCTACTTCTGCCAATTGGGCCTCGAGTCTCACAGTTTCTTCCGTATTAAAGGGCATCGCCACTATTGAAACCTGATCACCACGTTCTAAATCTATTCCCGCTGCTTTTCCTACTGCCTCGCTTACCATCCCCCGCTCCGCATCAGTCATTTCACCATCAAGAAGTACTGATATCGAAACCCTCGTAACCTTCCCAGGTGCATTAACTTTTGTTTCTACAGTTTTACTGACATCATAGTTCCTTGTACGCTCAATTGAATCGTACTCAGATCCCCCACTCGTTCCGGTTTCACCATAGGTCGTTCCTTCCATATTCGAATCTGCGGGGTTTTCTCCAGCGGCAGTTGTGGTTCCGGTAGAACTCTCTTCTTTAAGTTGTTCACTTGCAAGTACTGAATTGCCATATTGTTCAGAATAAGTTTCCACT
>PHAD01000178.1 GCA_002841595.1 Firmicutes bacterium HGW-Firmicutes-12 | reverse complement strand
ACACCGATTTTAGGAAGAAGAAAAGCGCAATTCATCCCCCGCCTACGCTCTCACTAAAGTGAGCAAGGTTGCTTAGAGGAGGGAGACTTCTTGCCGTACTGGTTAAATCTATAGCTTTTAAATCTATAGCTTTTTTAGTATCTTATCTACCTTTAACTG
Source organism: Firmicutes bacterium HGW-Firmicutes-12 (assembly GCA_002841595.1). GTDB lineage: Bacteria > Bacillota > Peptococcia > DRI-13 > PHAD01 > PHAD01. The sequence goes on along the minus strand of PHAD01000178.1, from coordinate 3,413 downwards.
CTCTACATAAATCTCTGGATCTCCTAGCTTCCTATAATGAATAAAATCACCATGACAATCAGAACCTCCGGTAATCTGTAAATCCTTCTGAAGTGCCCATTCATAACATATCCTTCTGGTTTCTTCGTCATGCTGCGGATGAAAGGTCTCAATACCTTGTATTCCCCTGTGATAGAATTCTTCTAGTAACTCCTCTAAACGATACTTATTGTAAAGGGTAACCCCTGGATGAGCCAAAACCGGGATGCCACCAGCTCCTGTAATAATTTCGATAACCTTTTCCGGTAAGGAGAAGGTTGGAAAGGCCTGGCTTAAAAGCTCATTAAAAACACCACCAAAAAATTCATTCGTATCTTTACATATTCCTTCTTCAATCAAGAAGTTCAAGGCCTTCCAGCCCCCTCGGGTGATGTCGTTTTCGTAATTAAGATATCTCTTTAAATCAATGTTATAGCCATGCTCTATCAAGGTATGTATACTGTCATCGTCTTTTTCATGCATTAGACGAGTATTCTCTTTTATTAGCTGTTGTAGTCTAGTATCTAAAGGATCAGTCCCATACGCAAGTATATGGAAAAGGTGACCATGAAGCGTGCTCGATATTTCAATACCCGGCAAAAAAAATAGGCCTGCTTCGTCGGCCAGCGCTCGGGTTGGCGAGATATTATCTATGGTATCATGATCTGTTAGGGCAAATATCTGTATTCCTTTATTCTTGACCTCCCCTACAAGCTGTTCAGGATTCCATGTGCCATCTGATGCCGAAGTATGAATATGCATATCAATTCTCATTTATTGCTGTCTTCCTTTCCTTGCCTTATAATGTTTCTATATAGCAAAACATAGTCTCGAGCTGCGTTAGACCAACTAAAATTTGATTTTGCGGCATTTTTAACCAACCCATTCCAGAGGTACGGTTGATTGTATATATTGATTGCCTCTTTTACCGCCTCAAAAAAGGCAGAGGCTGAATACTCCTCAAAACAAAAACCATTACCCTGTCCATTATTCATATTATATGGGCAAATGGTATCCTTCAACCCTCCGGTTGCATGAACTACCGGAATACTTGCATAGCGTAAGGCTATCAACTGCCCAAGACCACAGGGTTCTGTACGAGAAGGCATCAGAAAAATATCGGAACCTGCGTATATCCTGCGAGCTAACGCTTCATCAAACTCAAATCTTACCCCTATACAATCCGGTGCGAGTTTAGCTGCAACTATAAGGGCTTTCTCATAAGTCTTATCACCTGTTCCCAACAGTACCAGTTGTATTTTCAGCTTAATTAGATCAGGTAATACAGAAATCAAAAGCTCTATCCCTTTTTGTTCGGTCAGACGAGAAACTACAGCGAAAAGACAGACCTCATCACCGACTCTCAGACCAAACTCACGCTGAAGTTCAAGTTTATTTTTTCGCTTCTTTTTCAAGGAATATTTATAATTATATTTCAGTGCCGTATCGGTTAAAGGATTATAGTCTTCATAATCAAGGCCATTTATTATACCATTTAGTTTGTTTTGTTTCTCTTTAAGTAGCGTATCCAAATTTTCACCATAATCAGTAGTGATTATTTCTTTAGCATATGTTTTACTCACTGTAGTAAGTTCATCTGAATAAGCGATCCCACCTTTAAGATAGTTTATCCTAGAAAAAAGACTTAAATTTAAAGCAATACTATCATCCTGTTCTATTCCAATTATATCTCCAAGAACCTCGTATGAAAAGACACCCTGATAAGAGATATTGTGAATAGTTAAAATGGTTTTTATACCTTCATAAGAGCTAATATCAGCATAAAATGCACGCAAGAAAACACTAATCAGCGCAGTATGCCAATCATGACAATGCAATATATCCGGTTTATACCCTAGCTTAGGCAAGCTTTCCAACACAGCACGGCTAAAGAACGCAAAGCGCTCAGCATCATCATCATAACCATAAAGCCTGTCCCTTTTAAAATAGTATTCATTATCTATAAAATATAACTCAACACCTTGAAATACCAATGACTTCAGACCACAATACTGCTTCCTCCAAGCAACAGGAACAGTTAACGTCCCTAAATCCAACATCTCCTGCTTATATTGTTCCGGTATAGTGTCATATAGAGGTAGAATTATTCTTATATCGATATCTTTCTTTTTGAGTGCTTTTGGCAGGGAGCCTATAACATCACCCAAGCCCCCTGTTTTAGCGAAAGGTACTGCTTCTGCTGCAGCAAAGAGTACTTTCATATTGACACTCCTTTAGAAGTTAAATAATATTTTTCTTGCCGATTATAATGGGCTGGCCTACTTGTCCTTTTAATACAGTACCTTTTCTAATGATAACTTCCTTATCGAGGATAACATTGTGCAAGATGACATTATCCTCAATAGTACTTTTTTGCATGATAATACTATCCTTAATGAATGTACCATTGCCAACAGAAACCCCTCTGAAAATGATGCTACCCTCAACAGTTCCATCAATACTACAGCCTGATGCCACCATACTGTTATTGACATTGCACTCGCTAGAATACCTAGTAGGCGGTCCATCTTTTGTTTTTGTATATATGGGGCCGTAACCCGAAAATAGTTCACTAGATATTTCTGGGTTCAAAAGCTCCATGCTATGCCTATAGTAGTTTGCGACAGATTTGATTTTACCCAAATAACCATTAAATGGATAAGCATACACCATTATCTCACTAATATTATTGGCAATTATTTCAGATAAATCCCAATTGCCGGAAGCTAAAGCTACCCTAATAAGTTCCATTAAAAATACTCTTTCCATAACCAACATTTCCATAGAAATATTGTTTGGATCAATTTTATTCGGTATATTATTCACCGAGCTTACTCTACCATCATCTTCAATCTCTAAAAAAGTACAACCACTAAGATCAGCATATGTATTGTTTTCAACCTTATATACGACAGTTAAATTTGCTCCCTTTAGTTTATGAAACTCCAGAACCTTCTTAAAGTTTAAATTGCAAACCATATTATTTCCTGAAAGCAGCACATATCTTTGTCGACTTTTTTCCAAGTAATCAAAATTTGCATAAAGGTCTTTCAAATCAAACCTCAAGGTACGTCGAAATATACTAGGACTAGCCGATGGTAGTATTACAAGTCCTTCTGATTTTCTATCTAGACCCCACTCCTTACCCGAACCTAGATGATCCAACAACGCCCGATAATTATGTGAGGTAGTTACTGCGACATTACGCACTCCTGAATTAACCATATTAGATAATATGAAATCGATTAACCGGTAACGACCTCCAAAGGGTACAGCCGCCATACAGCGATGCTGTGTAATCTCCTTTAGGAGTTCTTCACTCTTCGTACCGGTTATAATGCCCATCATTGCTTGCATGTTAATACCCCTCAACTTATTTTTATTACGTCCTTATG
>PHAD01000177.1 GCA_002841595.1 Firmicutes bacterium HGW-Firmicutes-12 | reverse complement strand
TCGGCTGCGAAGTTGCTGAATTCCTCGCCGGCCGCGCAATTCGCCCTTTCACCAAAGGCAGCATAGCTGTTACTGTTATTGAAATGAAGGACTGTCTGGCTGATGGTATTGATTTCGGTACCAAAGCTCATCATGCTGACTTGCTTGGTGAACTCGGCGTTAATGTTTACCTTTCTACCACAGTCAAGGAAATCACCGATGATGGTCTGGTTCTTGATGTGAATGGAGAAGAAAAAGTCCTGACCGGAATGGATAACATCGTCCTCGCTATGGGCTCCAAACCGTACGATACTCTAAGCGAAAAGCTGAAAGGAATCGTCCCTGAAGTCTATGTCATTGGCGACGCCAAGGAAGCGCATTCCGCAATGGAGGCCACCAATGAAGGCGCAAAGGTTGGCAGACTGGTTTGATATCTCACTGGCTATACCTATTGGGTAGACGGCGGCTTTTGCATGGATGCATGCCGTTAATCAAATATGCTTACCAGTAAAAATTGACCACCCTCCCAATCATGAATAAGCGTCTTGAGGGTGGTCAAAAAAATATTTGGAGGAAAGATAAGATGGAAAATAAATATGCTGCTCTTTTCCAAAAAGGAAAAATCAATAAATTGGAATTAAAAAACAGATTAGTAATGAGTCCTATGGGGGTACAGTATACTGAGACAGACGGCCGTATGTCGGAACGGAGCATTGCTTACTTTGCTGAACGTGCTAAAGGCGGAGTAGGAATGATTATTACGGAGGCCCTATTCGCTACAAGAACTTCCGGCGGCGCCTCACATTATATCGGAGATGCAACATGCTTGCCAAGGCTTACAGAACTGACAGACATAGTTCATGGTTATGGAGCGAAGATTTGTGCTCAAATGGGCGCCGGTCTTGGACGAATAGAGGTTATTACGCCAGCAGAACCTAACCCGCCTGCGGCATCCGCGATACCCTCTTATTACAATCCTAAGGTTCTTTGCCGTCCATTGACGGTTGATGAAATACACCAAAGAGTGGAGCTAATTGGGTCTGCTGCAAAACGTATGATGGTTGCTGGATTTGACGCAATTGAGATTCATGCTCATGCGGGTTATCTAATCGACCAATTTATGAGCAAGGAATGGAATCTTCGTACAGATGAATATGGGGGCTCGTTAGAAAATAGGATGCGCTATGCTACGGATATCGTCAAATCTATTCGTAAGAACGTCGGTCCGAATGTGCCTATATTATTCAGAATACCTGTGGATCATAAATATCCTGGAGGTAGGGATATCAACGAGAGCATCCCTATCGTGCAAATTCTAGAGGCTGCCGGTGTAGATGCACTCGATATCGATGCCGGTTGCTATGGTCCTACGTTCTACTGGTTGTTCCCACCGTCATACCTAGGTGATGCCAGCATGCTTGACTTAGCTACTGCGATGAAGAAAGCAGTAAAGATCCCGATCCTTAACTCAGGAACACATACACCGGAAACTGCCCTGAAGGCTGTAAGTGAGGGAGCAGTTGACTTTATCATGATGGGCAGACCCCTGCTTGCTGATCCTGATCTTCCAAACAAATTAAGAGTCGGTAAGCGTGAAGATGTAAGACCATGTATTCGCTGTAATGAAAATTGTGTCCGCATCAATTTGTTTATGCAAAAAGCATTGAGCTGTGCTGTCAATACTAGAACCGGGCGTGAACGGACATATAACATTACAAAATCAGATTCAAGCAAAAAAGTTGTTGTGGTGGGAAGTGGTCCAGCAGGCTTGGAAGCTGCACGGGTGGCTGCGCTGAAAGGGCATGAGGTCACTGTGTATGAAAAGAATAAATGCATAGGAGGACAGGCGTCGGCAGCTGCTACACCACCATTTAAAAACATTGACAGACTGCTCGAATGGTTTGAAATTCAGCTCAAGAAGCTAGCAGTAAAAATCTACTTTAACACCGAAATCACCCCTTCTTCTCCGGAATTAGCGAATGCGGATGAAATCTTTATTGCGTTTGGAGCAGAGTCGTGGGTGCCTCCAATTGAAGGTATAGATTCTTCGATTGTAGTGGATGTCCGCGATGCTCATCTGAAGCCTGATATGGTCAAGGGTAATAAAATCATCGTTGCAGGTGGAGGCTTGTCCGGTGTAGATTGCGCGCTGGAGTTGGCTATCGAGGGTAAAGAAGTGACCATCGTTGAACTGCTTGATAATATTGCAATTGAGACGGCATTCATAAATCAGCAGGCGATTAAGGCAAAGATTGCAGAATATAAAGTAAACGTCCTGACAAAACATAAAGTGTTACGCATAAGTTCAGACGGTATCGTTGCTGCAGATGCAAACGGAAATGAGGTTGTGATCAAAGGTGATACTGTAATCACTGCATTTGGGACCAGAGCAAACAAAGCCTTGGCAGATACGATCCAGGATAAGTATCCTGATGCGGTGTTAATAGGTGATTGCAATAAAGTTGGCAATATAGGCACTTCCATCATTGCCGGATTTACTGCAGCTTATGCAATCCAGTAAAAAAGAATAGTATAAAGGATAGTATAAAGAATAGTATAAAGAATAGACGAAGACCTATACAACCCTGACAGAGATCATTCGAATTTTATGTAAATCTCTATACGGCTTGTAAAAAAGTAGGACTGCTCCCGGATTTAAAATCTAGGGAGTAGTTCTACACACGAGTTGAAAGTCGTTATCTCCAATCCAAATAGAGAAAAGAAAGGAAGATGTAAATGGGTTTATTAGATGGAAAAGTTGCAGTTATAACAGGATCTACTTCAGGAATGGGTAAAGCATCAGCAAGAGTATTTGCAAAGGAAGGTGCAAAAGTTATTGTCGTTGGTCGTGGACATGAAGCAAGCTTAGAACGCGGTAAGAAAATTGTGGAAGAAATATTAAACGATGGTGGAAAAGCTGTTTTGATTTCAGCTGATGCAACAAAAGAAGAGGATGTATTACAGTTGATTGAAAAAACGATTAAATTTCATGGAAAAATTGATGTGCTTTATAATGTTGCTGGTGGAGGAAGATCAAAACCCCTAGATCAAGATACAACTGAAGATTGGGAACAGACTCTAGCTGTTAATCTGAAATCAGCTTTTTTAACATCAAAATATGCGATGCCATATCTTGTAGAGTCAAAAGGAGCCATTATTAATACTTCATCGGTTGCAGCGATAAAGCCTGTCTTAGCTAATCAATATTCTTATAGTGCTGCAAACGCTGGAGTTATTATGTTTTCAAAAACATTGGCACGTGATTACGCTGCAAAAGGCGTTAGGGTTAATGTTATAGCACCCGGCGTTATCGACACGCCAATTTGGGAACAAGCCCCAAAAGCATGGTTTAATGAATTGGTCAACAAACTTCCGATTCAAAGAGTAGGTAAACCAGAAGAAATTGCTGGAGTAGCTTTATTTTTGGCGTCGGATTTGGCAAGTTATGTTACAGGCCAAGTAATTTGTGTAGATGGTGGACAGAGTATAGGCTAAGACAATATTTAAGAATGAGTTCTCTCAAACAAACAAACAAACAAACAAACAAACAAACAAACAAACAAACAAACAAACAAACAAACAAACAAACAAACAAACAA
>PHAD01000176.1 GCA_002841595.1 Firmicutes bacterium HGW-Firmicutes-12 | reverse complement strand
AAGCCGGTTAAGGATGCTGATGTAGCAATAATTGGTGAAAATATTACCGCTAAAACTGACGAAGACGGAGTTGCTTCGATTGACTTTGGCTTCAAAACAAAAGATGAAGATGTTATAAACAGATACGCAAAAGTTAGTATCAAGGAAAAAGAGGCAGTAGTACCGTTAGACCTTAAAACGCCTTATTACGCGACAGATGATAATACCGCTTTGCGTGATTATTGGAAATATCTTTATTTAGAACGTGAATTATTTATGCCCGGAGATGAAATGCATTTTTGGGGAGTGCTGGCCCCGCGTGGCAAGGGCGTAGATGAGATAAAAGAAGTACTAGTGGAATTAAAAAGCAGTAGTGGACCTCATTATGAAGGTGGAGAAAATACGCCGGTTTTAAGTCAAAAAGTTCAGGTCAGTAATAAGACTTTTGAAGGAGAAATAGAACTGCCAATACTAAGCCCCGACTACTATTATCTACAGGTGAAGTATGGGGATACTATTCTGCTAACGCGTGGTTTTTCAGTGGAGACATACCAGAAGCCAGCCTATCAATTGTCCTTAACAGCTGAAAAGAAGGCTATTTTTGCGGGAGTTGGAATGAATTTTCAGGTTGAAGCATCCTTCTTTGAAGGAACACCCGTGCCTGGGATAAGTCTTGAGTATCATATAATGGATAAGGGTGGAAATGTTACTACAGATGAAAAGGGTAGAGCTAAAATTCCTTATATTGGCAACGCAAGAGATGGCGAGTATTCACCTTATTACAATCAGTACTTACGAGTTAGTACGACCTTACCAGAAGCCGGAGAGATCTATGGAAGTAAAAATATTTATGTCTTCAGGAGCAGTGTGTATCTTCAAGGGGAGGTATCCCGTGAAGACGATGAAATAACGGTTTTAGCAGATTTATCGAAGGTTAACCTAGATATGGTCAATCAAGGAGAATACCCAAGCGAAAAGAACTTTATGGCAGGACCTGCCGGAAATGTTCTGGTTCAAGGCAGTATCTATCAAGATGTGTGGAAAAAGGTTGAATCTGGAGAACGGTATGATTTCATCAATAAAAAGGTAGTAAAAGACTATTACTATAATCATTCTACACAGCATGTCTCTGATTTCAGCATGATTACAGACGAAAATGGCCAAGCTTCGTTTACAGGAGAGCTTGATCAAGAAAACTCTTATTATATTGTTTTATCAGCTGAAGACAACGAAGGTCGCAAGATAGAAAGAAGAGTAACTGTGCCCGGTTCAGGTAGGCCTGCGGAATACGACTATAAGTATTATCATTTTCAGGAAAAAGAGCAAGGGAAGAAATATGTACCAGGCGAAGCTGTTAGTTTGACCTTTTTGGAAAATGATACAGCGATTCCGTCACGTGAAAAAGCTTTCCTTTATTTCCGAGGACAAAAGCAGATCGAAACATATGAAGTAGCAAGTGGCTCAGAGTACGGCTTTAAATTTAATGAAAATAGTATTCCGAATGTCACTGCTTATGGTGTGTATTTTGATGGAGTATCTTATCAGGAAACTTCAGGTTATATAGCGGCCTTTGCAAGTGAGAGTAAAGAATTAAAAATACAAATTAAAACAGATAAAACCCAGTATCGACCGGGCGAAACGGTAGCATTGAGTGTTCAAGTAACCAATCAGAACAATAAGCCCGTTAAGGCAGAAGTTAATCTTAATTTGGTTGATGAGGCTATCTACAATATGGTTGAGCAGCATGTTAATTTGTTAGGTACTCTTTATTCAGATTATATTTACATGTATCTTAATGTTAGAAAGTCCCATTATCATCCTAGCTTTGGAGGTGGAGCTGAAAAAGGCGGAGAAGGAGACGGCGAACGTAAGGATTTCCGTGATACGGTTATTTTCACCAGTGTCCAAACTGATAATGAAGGTAAGGCCGAGACGGTATTCGAACTACCCGATAACCTCACCTCTTGGCGTGTGACTTACCATGCTGTAACCGAAACACTAGAGGCCGGAAGTGGTACCTCTCAGATTCCAGTTAAGCTACCCTTTTTTGTGGAGCTTGTGGCTAACAACAGTTACTTAGTCGGCGACGCACCTGTTATAGTACTGCGTTCATACGGTGAAAAGCTGGCTTCGCAGGAAGTTGTCTCCTATACGATGAAGCTTGTTACCCCGGACGGTCAAGAAATAGCTTCAACTAATCAGAGCAGTGCTTTTACGGCACTTGACTGGTCCCTTCCTGTTCTACAGGAAGGGCAATATAGCATGATAGTAGAAGGCAAAAGCGGTGATTATCAGGATAGAATAGTCAAAGAATTCACCGTTGTAAAGTCATTTTTAGAGAGAACTAATACCCAGCACAGCCTTCTTGAAGAAAGCTTCGGAATAGGCAATGCTACGGATATACAAGAGCCGATCACCTTAGTTTTTAGTGATTACGAAAAAAGCCAATATTTAAGAGGTATTTATCAGTTGGCTTGGCAGCAGGGCAGTCGTCTAGAGCAACAGCTTGCCTCTAAGATAGCTAGACATCTACTAAATGTATATTTCCCTGATAAGAATCTTTATTCCGGTAGAGAGGATGCGAGCAACTTACTTCGCTATCAACAGCAGGATGGCGGTATTAGTATTCTGCCATATGCAGAAAGTGACCTATACCTTACGGCCCTCGCGGCTTCCAGTGCAAGTGCCGAATTTGACAGCAGAGCGATGGCTGGATATTTCTATAGATTACTTGAAGATGAGGAAGAAAAGGACGAAATTGATCAGAGTACAGTCTTATGGGGATTGAGCGCACTAAACGAGCCTATTTTGTTACAAATCAATGAGATGTTGGAAGCAAATGAACTAGCGCCAGCCCAGAGTATAAAACTTGCTTTAGCAATGTTAGATATTGGTAATGGCGCTGTAGGTAAGAAGATATTTGAGGAACTCCTTACTGAATTCGGTGAAGACTTAGGAGCAACGATGAGAATAAATGTGGGACGTGATCAGGATGAAATAATTGAGGCTACAACCCAAATGGCACTTCTGGCCTCAAGACTGGATAATACTAATAAGAATAAGCTATATCAATACCTTCTGGAAAACCACGGTGAGGACATCTTGAACTCGGTGGAACAAGGGCTAATGTTGCAATATAATTTGCAATATATGAGCACTAAGCCTGTTAGCTTTACCTATGAGCTTAATGGTGAAAAAGTCAGTAAGACACTCAAAAATCGTGAATTCTTAAAATTAACTGTACTACCGTCTGATGTTGCCTCTCTCAAGTTCAGTGAAATATCTGGAAAAGTGGGGGTAGTTACCGCATTTACAGCATCTTATAGTGCCGGTGATATACCCACCCAGGAGGCCTTAAATGTAAAGCGAACATATCGCGTTAAGAAGAAAGAAACTAATACTATGGAACGCTCTGATTTGGTGGAGGTTACTATTGGTTATGAGATAGGAGACAAAGCACCGGCAGGCAGCTATGAGATTGTAGATGTACTTCCAGCAGGCTTAAAATATGTTTCCCGTCCCTATAATCGATATGAGAAGCCTGTTAAAGGGCTAGCCTATCCTACCGAAGTCAAAGGTCAAAAGCTTACCTTCACGGCTCATAAGGGTGGAGAGAAAATAGTATATTA
>PHAD01000175.1 GCA_002841595.1 Firmicutes bacterium HGW-Firmicutes-12 | reverse complement strand
GATTAAGATTATTCATGACTTACTGTGGCATGTGCCGCGTAGGTATGAAGACCGATCCAATCTTAAGTCGTTAAGAGAGATAAAAGCAGAAGAAGTTGAAACAGTAATAGTTAAAATCATAAAAGTTGAAGAGATGCGGACACGTAGCTCCTTACGAATATTGAAAGCAACAATAAGTGACCATACTGAAACAGCCTTTGCAGTTTGGTATAATCAGGCTTATCTCAAGAAGCAGCTTAAGCCAGGGATAGATGTAGTATTAACGGGCAAAGTAAAGGAGTACTATGGTAAAAAGGAAATAAACGTAATTGAACATGAGCTGATTTCAGGGGACCCTAAAGCTTATACTGGGAGGATTCTACCCATTTATTCTAGTACAGAAGGTCTTAGTCAGAAGTTCTGGCGTGATATACAAGAACATGCTGTCTTAAAATATGCTTGTAATCTTACGGATAGTATATCTTTTACAAAACGTAAAGAGTATGAGTTAATATCGTTGGAAGAAGCAATAAAGGTTATTCATCTACCTAAGGATATTAAAGAAATAGAAAAAGCTAGATATAGACTTATCTTTGAGGAACTTTTTACATTACAGATGTCCCTGTACATTTTAAGACAGGAATATGTAATAAAAAGGATTGGTATAAGTCAAACGAAGGATAATGCTTGTTTAAGTGAATTTATAAAAAATCTACCCTTTGAACTGACTATAGCCCAACTTAGGGTAATACGCGAAGTTGGATACGATATGGAAGCTAGTAAACCAATGCATCGTTTACTCCAAGGAGATGTGGGTTCAGGGAAAACTGTTATAGCAGCGTGGGCTTTACTGAAAACAGTCGGTAACGGTTATCTTGGGGTTTTGATGGCCCCTACAGAAATATTAGCCCAGCAACATTATGCAACAATTAACACATGGTTTAAGACTCTAGGCATAAATACATCACTATTAATAGGAAGCATGCCCTCAGCAGAAAAAAAAGCAGTAATTACAAAGATTGCAACACATGATGTTAATATACTAATTGGTACACATGCACTGATACAGGATAGTGTAAAACTGGATAATGTTGGACTAATAATAATTGATGAGCAACATAGATTTGGCGTTAAACAAAGAGAAATACTTGAAAAAAAAGCAAACAACCCTGATGTCTTAGTCATGACTGCCACTCCCATTCCACGAACCTTAGCCTTAACTTTATACGGTGAACTTGATATATCCACTTTGGATGAACTTCCACCGGGTCGTAAAAATGTCGAAACCATTTGTATAAAAGATCAATCACGTGCTAAAGTCCATAAATTTATCGAGGATCGTCTCAGAAAAGGTGCACAAATATATGTAGTATGTCCACTGGTTGATGATTCTGAAACACTTGATTTAGCCAATGCTGTGAAAACTGCGGACAATCTTGCCAAAGCTTTATCGCCTTATAAAGTAGGTTTGGTACATGGTAAAATGAATTCAAAAGAAAAAGAAATGGTGATGCAGAATTTTTATAAAGGAAATGTAAAACTTCTAGTCAGTACTACCGTTATTGAGGTTGGGGTTAATGTTCCTCAGGCAACGGTAATGATTATTGAGGATGCAGAGAGATTTGGATTGGCTCAACTTCATCAATTAAGAGGTAGAGTAGGCAGGGGAGAATTGCAGTCTTATTGTATTCTTATAACAAAAAGTAACAATCCCGCTGCCTTAAATAGACTAAAACTATTAACAAATACACATAATGGTTTTACCTTAGCTGAAGAGGACCTTAAACAAAGAGGACAAGGGGATTTTTTTGGTATTAAACAACATGGCCTCCCTGAGTTTAAACTTGCCGATTTGAGTCGTGATGAAGCGATACTCTTAAAAGCTAGAGAGTTAGTTTTAGATATTATCAAAAATGATCCTTATCTAATGAGCGAAGAGCATAGTAATTTAGCAAAACAGGTTAATAAAATGTTAAATAAATTTATCCAGTTTTAAGTCATTTATTATGAACAACATAACAGGTGAGGTGAAAAAGAAAGAATGAAAGACGATAAAGATATGAAGGCTAATAAAAAAATAAAAGCAAATATTGAAAGATTCAAGTATGAAACTACTCAAGAACTGGGGATTTCCTATAGAAGAGAAATAGAGAAAAAAGGAAAGACAAAAAAAGACAAAGATATCCTAGATTGCCAATAAATTAATAAATAGAAATCTAGTATGAAAGTATATAAAATTCTTTTTCTGCTCATAATAAGAGTAGTCGATATCAGATATACTGATAGACTATAAAAAATAATATTTCCCTCTAAGGCTTAAATTAATTTACTATGAAGGGATGTGAAATAATGTCTAAGAATACTAATAAGCCTGCAGTTCAAGGTGCTAAATATGCTCTTGATCAATTAAAATATGAGATAGCCAACGAGTTGGGACTTGCCAACTATGCACAGACTGACAAAGGTCAGCTGACTTCACGGCAAAATGGCTACGTTGGAGGTTATATGACTCGTAAGCTTGTTCAGTTCGCTGAAGAAGCTATGGCGAAGGGTCAACAATAAGATATAAACAAAAACAAGCAGGAACATGTTTCCTGCTTGTTTTTGTTTATAGTGTTAAAGATAATAGTATTAATGAATATAATGTTCAACTTCATCGGGTGGCATGCCAGGATGTAGGGCGATGGCTAAGCCCATAGCTATTACTTTTGCAGTAGTAGAGATATGCTCATCAATTTCCTTCGGAGTTACCATAAGTTGTCCTCCAAAGGGTTCAAGAATTTGAGAAATAATTTCATTAACGGCAATCGGCTTAAGTCGCATGTAAAGATCTTGTAGACCAGGTGTAGATTGAAGGTGTTGGAATACACTTTCCATAGCTTGGTGGGCTATAATACCAGCAGGTACTACTGTAGGCACTCCTATAGCAATAACTGGAACGCCCATTGTTTCTTCATTAATACCCATTCTTTTATTTCCTATTCCAGAACCTGGGCTAATTCCTGTGGTAGAAACCTGGATGCTTCCGTTGATCCGCTCTACGCCACCAGCAGCTAACGCATCAATGCATATTACAATATCGGGTTTAACATGATCAACGGTACCTTTGATAATTTCCGCAGTTTCAATACCAGTTATACCAAGTACTCCTGGTGCTAATACAGCAACGGGACGCAAACCTTGTCTTAGTTCTTCAGGAGCATATTGGAAGAGATGTCGAGTTGCCATAGATAAGTTTATTACTTTTGGTCCGAGAGCATCTGGAGTAGCATTCCAGTTACCAAGCCCGATTACAAGGATAGTTGATTCATCATTTAAAGGAAGTATTTCTTTAAGTTTTTGCGCTAATGTCTCACCAATTTCCTTATGTTCTAGTTTATTATTATTTCGTAATGAGGTTGTTTCAAGAGTTATATAGCTTCCTTTAGGTCTCCCCATTACTTGTTCTCCCTGTTCATTTAATATCGTAATGGTTTTGACGGAGCCAGTAGGAAGAGAGGTTTCTTCCATTTTAACGCCTGGTATTTCCCTTTGGGCTTCACCTCTTAGAATATTATGTGCTTCTACAGCTAAATCTAGATTAATTCCCATTAATTTATAAAGTTCACTCTTTTTCATAATATCATCCCAACCTTTCTTTTTAAGCTTTTCAATGTAGAGTTTTCCCGAATGTATTTAAATTATGTTTATTTACTTTGCCAGCATGGCAAAGTTATACTTTCCTATAGTATAAAAAAGCCCGCTTAAAGCGAGCTT
>PHAD01000174.1 GCA_002841595.1 Firmicutes bacterium HGW-Firmicutes-12 | reverse complement strand
ATGAGGTTTCTTATCTGCCTGGGTATGTTCCGCAAGAGGGTGGAAATAAGATAGATGTTATTGGACTGGCGGCTTTTCGTGGAGACAAGTTAGTTGGCTATCTGAACGGTTCGGAAACCCGTTATTATCAGATGGTGACAGGAAGACTAAAGGAGACTATTTTTACTTTTCCTGATCCGGAGAAACCGGATGAATATATAATTGTTATTGAGATTAGAAAAGGGCGCAACCCCGAATTTAAGGTGGATTTGACAGGGGAGAAACCACGATTTGAGGTTAAGCTTATCCTCGAAGGTGAAATCATGAGCATTCAAAGCGGTATCAACTACGAGTTAAGTAAAGATGCGGAAAAGTTGGATACGTATCTAGAGAAGATTATTAAACAAGAAGTTGAGAAAGTCATTCAAAAAACTCAAGAAGACTTTAGAAGTGATATTTTTGGCTTTGGAGAATACACTAGGCAGTATTTTTGGACCTGGCAGGATTGGGAAGATTATCATTGGCTCGAAAAATATCCTGACGCAGAGATTGAAGTAGGGGTACAACTTGATATTCGTCGTACCGGATTGATGCTAAGAACAGAGGAGATACATACCTATTACGGAGGTGGCGAGTAATGGGTAATCTGTTGAGTGATAGTTTGCTATTGCTTGTTCCGATGGGGGTAGCCTTTTATACTTTTACTTATGCCTTATGGCTTTGGAGGAAGAAAAACAAGGTAGGAGCAGTAGGGGTTTTTATTCTTGCTGTAATAAGTGTTATATATCCAGGCTTTGTTCTGTTTTTTGTTCATAGGTAGAATAAATCAATACACATCTTCATAACCAAATTAGTCGTTAAAACATATCATATAACGATAGAATTTATAAAGGAGATGTGTACTATGCAGTATATAGTTCAACCGGGGGATACTTTATTTACTATTGCGCAGAAGTTTAATACAACGGTAGATGTCATAGCTCGTGCAAATAACATTTCAAATATCAATGTAATCTATGTGGGGCAAATTCTCACAATTCCTACAGGTGGTGTCCCGCCGACTCCGGTTCCTCCACCCATTCCGGTTCCTCCACCGTCTCAAACTTGTCCAGTCTTGAGAAGAGGGGATAGGGGGGAAGCAGTCAGAAGGCTACAAACCTTATTGCTGAATAGAGGGATAGACCCAGGACCGATAGACGGCATATTTGGATTTAAGACAGAGACCGCTGTTAGGACATTTCAATCACGCTCAGGTCTTGTAGTAACTGGAATCGCCACAGTACAGACCTGGACGGCTCTGGGGGTAAATTGTACACAACCACCAGGACCACCAATACCACCAACACCTACACCTCCTGAAGCCTGCTACTTCTGCCCGGTATTGCGGCTTGGAAGAGTGGGGCCAGCAGTGAGATTTTTACAGAGAGCATTGCAGGAAAGAGGCTTTTATAGGGGACCTATTGATGGTGACTTTGGGGGCAGGACTCAACAGGCAGTTCGTCAGTTCCAACGTCAACAAGGACTTACACCTACCGGAGTAGTCAATAGGGCTACCTGGGATGCATTGGGGTATGATTGCTGTGATGAACCGAGTCCACCTACGGGTACTCCAATTGAAACAAAGGTTGGAAGGGGTATAAGACATATTCTTTATACAAATAAAGCGGTATATAACCGTGGGGAAAATGTTGACATTACCTTGTCCAAAACGAACATCACTGATGATGAAATAACACTGCGCTACAGTACTAGCCAAATAATTGAGATAACTATTAGAAATGCATCAGGGAATACGGTATGGAAATATTCGCAGAATCGTCAATTTGCTCAATTCAATAGGGTTATTACTATTTTTGAAGGTGGAACCCAAGTTATTAGCGAGGACTGGAGTCAAGTGAATAATTCAGGAAACCAGGTTGCTCCGGGAACCTATACTATTACGGTAGAGAATTTAGCTACGAATGTTAGCTTGTCAGTTCAGATCCAAATACGCTAATTAAGAGACAAAAACAAGCTGAGAGTGCTTAAAAACCTCAGCTTGTTTTTATTATAGAAATCTATTAACTATTATTAATCTTCTTGATACACACAAACAAAGTTCTTACCTAAGCTTTTTGCTTTATATAAGGCTTCATCAGCTTTCTTTAGGATTTCTTCTTCGGCCAAAGCGTCTTGTGGGAAGGAGGCTATGCCCATGGAAATAGTAATATTAGGATACGAGAGAAGTTTTGGACTGACTAAGACACTATTGCGGATCCTTTCTGCAATAGCTTTACAAGCACTTTTTGTTAGTCTCGGCATTATAATGGCGAATTCATCTCCGCCATAGCGAGTAACAACATCATATGAGCGGGTACATTCTTTTTGAATAAGAGCAATAACCTTAAGGACATAATCACCATGGTGATGTCCCTTTGTATCATTTAAAGCTTTAAAGTTATCCAAATCTAAAATAATTAGACAAAAAGGTACTTCATCCCGAACCATACGGGTAAGCATGTGATTAAAATAGCGTCGGTTATGGATTTTTGTTAAGGTATCCTGATTGGCTTGTTGAAAATAGCTTTGCTGGAAAAATTTGACCAGGTGCCTGGTATAAAAGGCCGTGATAAAAAAGAATACTACCTGGACAATCAATAACAGGAGGGAACTATTATTAATAATACCAATTGACAAGTATAGGGAGCTAACGATAATAGTTCCTAAAAGGGCTCTTGCTGGTTTGGTATTGAAAGAGAATCTAATGATGGGTATTATATAAAGAAATGACAAAGCAAGAAGATATTTTTCATTAAAAAATACCAAAAGACTAATTAAACATAAGTCAATTATTAGAGTCAAGGGTATAAGAGTATTTAATATATCACTGAGACGTGGAAAAACAAATAATACTACAACATAGATAAAAGCAAAGCCAGCCAGATAATAATTGTAAACCGGTAGATTAGGATCAATTAGCAGGAAAAAAGGTATAAAAAGGAGATATATCATTAGACGAAGAAAGCTCATGCCGTATCGGTTTTGATCGTCAAAAATGGGTAACATGATAATATCCTCATTTCTTAACGCGGTTTCTTAATATATTATTCGTTATCTTCCGTTTTTTACCTTTAACTAATGAAAAATATTCCATGGAAACTATTTGGTAGGACTATGCAAAAATGTTATAATAACTTGGTCAAAAGATCTTAAAGGGGTGAAATATGAAAACAGACACAATAGCTCGTGTTGCCATAATTGCAGCGGTGTATGCAGCAATAACCTTATTATTTGCTCCCATAAGTTACGGAGTTATACAGGTCAGGGTATCAGAAGCTTTGACAATACTGCCGTTTATCTTTCCGGAAAGTATTTTGGGTTTATTCATTGGTTGCATGATTGCCAATATTTTTGGTGGCCTCGGTATTATAGACATAGTTTTTGGTAGTCTAGCAACTCTTATGGCAGCCTTCTTCACTAGTAAAATGCCTAATTTGTATCTTGCCCCGTTACCCCCGGTATTGATAAATGCGGTTATAGTAGGCTTAATCCTAAAATTTGTGTTAGGAGCCCCGCTTTTGCTTACAATGCTATATGTCGGCATAGGGCAGTTCTTGGCCTGTTACCTGATGGGCTTACCGCTCCTTTATTGGTTGAAACGTAATGATTGGATAAAAAGATAGCTACCTTATATGCATATAATGGATAGGTTACACTTAACTGGACAATAAAAATAAGGTCATGTAAATTAATAAGTAGAAAAGGAGAGATTTTACATGG
>PHAD01000017.1 GCA_002841595.1 Firmicutes bacterium HGW-Firmicutes-12 | reverse complement strand
ATTATTTTTTAAACATTTTTTTAAATAATTTTCTAAGGAGAGTAGTATGAGTATCTTAGGTATCATTGCTGAATACAACCCTTTTCACAACGGACATTTATATCACATTCAAAAAGCAAAAGAAATAAGTGGTATTGATTGTGTTATTTGTGTTATGAGCGGTAATTTTGTACAACGAGGAGAACCGGCAATCTTTGATAAATGGAGCAGAGCCGAAATGGCACTAAGTCAGGGTATCGATATTGTTCTTGAGCTACCCGTAATGTATGCCACACGGAGTGCCTACTGGTTTGCCCGAGGAGCTATTGAGACCCTTCACAAAACTGGAATAGTAACCCATCTAACCTTCGGTGTAGAGACTACCAATACTGAGGTTCTACTAGGTGCTGCCGAGCTTTTGGCAAAGGAAAGTCAAGAGTTTAAAAGCGACATAAAAAGTGCCTTAAATGAAGGCTTATCCTTCCCAAGGGCTAGAGCTAAAGCGCTTTCAAAATATTTCTCGCCAGATATATTTTCCACGCCTAACAATGTCCTGGGTCTAGCTTATCTCCAAGTCCTACGTGAAAGAAACATTCCCCTAATTCCTGTCCCTGTTGTCAGAAAAGGTACATCCTACAATGAGGGTACACTCACTCCTAATGCTCTTCCGAGCGCCACAGCCATAAGACATCGTCTTCTTGAAAAGCCAGAAGAAATGCCATCTACCTTAGAAGCCTACCTTCCGCTAGATGTTCTAAGTATTATATCTAATGAAATCAAACACGGTCGTGGTCCGGTATTAGCTGATTTCTTAGACTCTCAGGTAATGACTCTTCTCAGAAAATCTAGTATTCAAGAATTACAAAGTATTGTGGATATCTCTGAGGGCTTAGAAAACCGTATTATGCAAAAAGCCCAAATGTCCGTCAATACAAAAGACTTTCTAGATTCCTTGAAAACCAAACGCTTTACCTATAGCAGGCTACAAAGGTTTCTTATTCATTTGCTATTAGATTATAACAAAGATAAAGCGGCCTATTTAACTGGTGGACCCCACTATTTAAGATTGCTAGGATTTACATCACAAGGTAGAAAAATGCTTAAAAAGATAAAATCAGAAGCTACCATACCTCTGATAACCAAACCTGCGCATGCTATTAAGCTAGCTCAGGGTAACGATGCTTTTAATGTCTTTTGGGATATGGATACCCTTGCTACCAACCTCTATTCATTGCTTTACCCGAACATGAAAGTAAGAAGCGGAAATCTAGATTATTATAGGCAACCCATCAGTTTGCTACGGCAACACTAATACGAGCCCATTCTTGTTTAATAGTATCTAATTTTTGCTCTGCAGCAATTCTACCTTCTGCAACACATTCCAAGGCCATCCTAAAATCAGTTCCTGAATATGCAGTTGTATTTGGAGTAATTAAACAATCTGCCATCGCTAAGCTTGTTTGACAGGCCTTGTTTTCAAGTATCTCAATAGACTGCATAATCACATCATAGATACTTCTGATTTTTGCTTTTGTTGTTATACTACCCTCTGTACATACTTTGACATCTACTCCAATAATATAGTCTGCTCCCATTTCTTTTAATGCATAAACAGGTAACCGTTCTGTGACTGCTCCATCTACTAAAAGACGACCTTTTATCCTTACCGGATTGAATATACCAGGAATTGATATGCTTGCCCTAACCGCTTGTGCTAAATTTCCTTCGCGGAAAATAACAGGCTCACCCTTATTAATATCTGTTGCCACAACTGCTAAGGGGATATTAAGCTCAGAAAAATCCTTCTTATGAGTCAAAAGTCTAATTAACTCTAACGCCCTATCCCCTTTTAATAGACCCATCCGTGGCAAATTCATATCCATTATTAAGGACTGCGTTATGCTACTCGCAAATTTCTCCATAAATTCTACATCTGTTCCAGCTGCATAGGCAGCTGCAATTAGAGCCCCCATACTTGAACCTGCAATCATATCTATGGGAATATTCTCTCGCACTAGAACCTGCAACACTCCTATATGAGCAAGACCTTTAGTTCCACCAGAACCTAATACTAATCCTAATTTTTTGTGCATTTTTATCCCCCGCTTTATTCTTAAGGAAATTTTAATACTTCCAGGTTTATCCTGTCAATCTTTGGCATAGCAATTTCTTTCCTCCAGTATAATTTAATTAAACAGATACTGAGGTGTTTATAATTATGCTGAAACGATTGAATAGGAACAGAGAATATTTTTATTCATTTTTACTTGCTATTTCAGGCTGCCTTTTAGCCATATCAATGCTAATTTGGCCTAAAGAAACGTATACTGGGGCAAGTTACGGCTTAGAGCTTTGGGCTACGGTACTTGTGCCTTCCCTGTTACCTTTCTTTATTATAACCGAAATATTGCTTAGTTTAGGCATAGTTAAAACTCTAGGTGAATTATTGGAACCACTGATGCGACCAGTTTTTAATCTACCTGGAACAACATCTTTTGTACTGGCTGTTGGTTTTACCTCGGGCTTTCCTATTGGCGCCATACTAACGAGGAGATTATGTGAAGAAGGCCTCTGCTCAATCCATGAAGGAGAGAGACTAGTTGCCTTCACCAATAATTCAAGTCCTCTTTTTATCCTTGCAGCGGTTGGTATCGGTATGTTCCATGATCCAACGCTAGGTCTTGTCTTGGCCCTTTCTCATTACATATCCAACCTTCTTATTGGCATTATTCTAGGACTTAGCTCTACTCGTACTAAACTATACAATATAACCAGACAAAATGTATTCAAGAACAGCCTTCGGGTTTTCTTAGATGAACAGCGTCAGCGGAACCCTTTAGGAAAAATTTTAGGGGATTCGATAAGAACTGGGATAAATAATATTACTCTTGTGGGTGGCTTCATAGTATTCTTCGCCGTGCTTACAAATATCCTAAGCATCTCCGGTATACTCAATTATATGTTTGGTTTTTTTATATTTCTCTTAAAAATAGTTGGTATTGATCCGGCTATCAATACCTCATTAAGCAAAGGCTTCTGGGAAATTACCCTTGGTTTAAAAGACCTTTCCCGACTTCCCTTATCATTTACCGTTAAAGCAGTTACTGCTAGTATAATTTTAGGCTGGAGCGGTCTTTCTATCCAAACGCAAGTAATTAGCTTTCTATCCGGTTCAGGTATTCGCCCCAGGCTGTATTATAGCTGCCGAGTACTCCAGGCTTTGCTAGCTGGTCTGATATCCTTAGTGCTTTCTCTAACGTCGCACCTATGGTCTAATTTATCCGTCCTTCCCGTTTTCTCTAGTTTAGTCATCTCAGATTCTACAGTCTATGGAATAAAAGACAGATTCTTTTATAACCTTTCTTTAACCTTTCACGGATTTCTACTAATATTTACTGTTATGATAATTATCTCATTATTAATTACTCAGATAGGGAAAATTAAGAATAAACCCCAGCTATGGTGAAATAGCAGGGGTTTATTCTAATTCTAATCTTCTCTTGTTATTAGCTTACTTTATACTTTGTTTTCAGGATTTAAATTAATCGGACGAAGAGGAGATATCGTAGAAATAGCATGCTTATATACTAATTGCTGCTTACCGTCAAAATCTAAGATAACTGTAAAATTATCAAAACCTTTTACACTACCTTTAAGTTGAAAACCATTGATAAGATATATAGTTACTGGTAAGTTCTCCTTTCTTACCTGGTTCAAAAATGAATCCTGAAGGTTAATCTGTTGTTTCATATCTATGGCCCCTCCGATACTTAAAACTCACTAAATACTATTCTACAACATTATGGATAGTCCTGCCAACTAATGTCACTATTTCGTTACTTAAATTTTGATATTCAATATATTTGTCTATTTCAAACCAGTATATACGAGTATCACGACGAAACCAGGTCAGCTGACGTTTAGCAAAGTGCCTAGTATCTCGTTTTATCAATTCTACTACCCTGTCAAATCCATACTCACCCTTCAAATAAGCAATAATCTGTCGATATCCGAGCCCCTGCATAGCAGTAGCTTCTTCTGAATATCCCATTAAAAGCAACGCACGTACCTCGTCAACAAACCCATCCTCAAACATCTGATCGACTCTTCGGTTAATTCTCTCGTATAGCTTTTGTCTTTCCATATTCAAACCGATCAGAATAGTATTATACTTTTTCATTTCTGAACTGCCATATCCAAAAGTATTTTCAGAAATACTTTTGCCGTTAATATGATAATACTCCAAGGCGCGAGTAATCCTCTTCACATCATTAACATGTATTCTCTTTGCCGCTTTAGGGTCAACTTCAGCTAATCTTAAATGGAGATATTCGTTTCCTTTGGTCTTGGCAATCTCGATGAGCTCCTCTCTATATCCCTTCACATCTTCTTGTTCATTAAAGCAATAATTATCAATTACTGCTTGGATATAGAGTCCAGTTCCTCCAACAATAATAGGAAGTTTGGCACGTGCTGCTATCTGTTCAATACTTTTTTCTGCCAGCTTTTGGAATTGGGCTACGCTAAAGGGTTCATCCGGCTCTTTTATATCAATTAAATGATGCGGAATACCCCTCATTTCTGATACATCAATTTTTGCTGTGCCAATATTCATATGTTTATAGACCTGCATAGAATCGCCAGAAATAACTTCTCCATTTAATCTAAGAGCAATATCAACTCCTAGCTTTGTCTTACCTACTGCCGTTGGTCCCAGTATTACAACTAAAGGATGACGCAATTATAGTCCTCCTCTACCTTATCTTTACCAAATTTAGTTAAGTTCACACTTAAACTATTCATTCTTTTCCCAGATATAATATGTTACCGGACTGTAACGCCCACCGCCTATGAAATCTGGCTTAAGTTTATTTGCTTTTGTGCTACCTATATTTTGCTTCATCACGACTCTTCGTTTAGCAACTCTTTTAGCTTCTTTTATTACAGCGCATGTAACGTCTCCATAGAAAGCCAAAGGTCTTAAGGCATTAAGACCGGAGGACTTTTTAAGCGCACACTCAAACATTGGATCTAAATAAACAACATCAAATTTATTATCCGCTTGTTCTGGTAAATAGTCTAGATAATTCTGGTTTAAAACAGTAATACGAGAAAGCGCAGAAATCACGTGTTTATTCCGTCCGGAAAAGTTATTTAAACCCCATTTAGTTAAAAAGGCTATGTACTTGCTTGCCTCTAAGCCTATTACACTTCCGGCTTCTCCAAGAAAGTAAGATGCAACTAGAGCATCTGCCCCTAGACCAAGTGTACAATCAAGTACAGTATAATCAGGCTTTAAGCCCATAGCCTCAATCATAGGGTCCTTTTGACCAAGTCGTAAAAACTTGATTCTGGGCACTGCCATGCAAGGATGCCACGCTAAGGTAGTTTCTCCTTTTAATATTACTTGCTGACTTTCTATGATTAATAAATAATCAAGATCATATTCATTCCTAAGAGTATCAATACTTCTTCTCCTACGAGATAAATATTCAATATTAAGCTCCAGTGCTATTTGTTCTGCTTGCTCAATTAAGACGGTATCCTCCTTAGAGGTAGTAACTGCAACTTTTATCATATCATGTCCTTTGTTTTCATTATTCATTTTCTATGGAAAGCCTTTAAAATATCATGATGTGGAATTAGGATAAAGACAGGACGTCCATGTGGGCACACTAACGGATTACTGGTTGCATTAAGATCTCTCAGCAACTTGTCCATGGATACATAAGCCAGCTTCTGCATCGCTTTAATAGCTCCTTTACAGGAGGCTGTTATAAGATACTCTGTACGTATATCTTTGGGTGTAAGTTTAGATGCTCTGTTGCTTAATCTCTCTATAAGCTCAAAGAAGAAATCTTCCGGATCAGCATCACAGGATACCGGTACTGCACGCAGTAAATAACTGCGTGGCCCAAAATGTTCTAAAATAATCCCTAGATCTGATAAGGGTAGGATGTGTTCTAACACTATTTCCTCTTCAAATATAGTCAGTTGCAAAGTAATTGGGTTAAGTAACACCTGACTCTTTAGTTGACCGTTTTTCGCTTGTTCTATTAAGCTATCAAAAATGATTCGTTCATGTGCCGCGTGCTGGTCTATCAGATATAATCCCTTCTCACCTTCAGCTAATATAAAAGTATTGTCCAGCTGTCCAATTATCCGCATAAATGGTAGCTTATCAGTTTCTAAAGAATAGCTATCCTCTATACCTGTTTCATCTTCTGATGATGTCTTATTATCTACAGGGGGGGTTTTTATTTCTTGCTTTACTATTTCCCGTTGCTCTGCTTTATCCTCTCTAACACTGTATGAAACCTGCTCCCAAGTATAAAAATCCTTAAAGGCTTCCTGAGTTGCAGACGAAGGCTTCTTGGCCTCAGGTGCTGTACTGATATTACGAGAATAGTTAGGGATTATTGCTGCATTATTCAATTTTTGTTCTAAGATTGCAGCAAGTTTTGTAGCTGTTGCAGCATCTCGAAATCTTATCTCAAGTTTACCCGGGTGGACGTTCACATCGATTAGTGATGGATGTAAATCCATATGAATAACTGCTAGTGGGAAACGTGCTTTCGGCAAGAGGTTCTCATAGGCCTTTTCGAGTACACGCATGAGCTCAGTAGTTAAAACTCTACGATTATTTATGAAAAAATAGATTGCTTTTCTATTTGCCCTATGAAAACCAGGCGCTGTAATAAAAGCTTGAATTCCTTCTGTAATAGCCTCTTTCTCTTGAGTAACTAAAGAGCTTCTAGCTTCTTTTCCATAGAAAACTTCAATTAAATCCGGTAAGGTATCAATTCCTCTCGTATTTAGAACCTCTTTACCTTGATGTATTAATCTAAAACTGACCTGAGGATGGCTTAAGGAAAAATGTATCATCATCTCATGTATCAGGCCACCTTCATAACCGCTTGAACGCATGAACTTTTTCCTGGCTGGCGTATTATAGAAAAGCTCTGACACGGTAATTATTGTTCCTGCAGAGGCCCCAGCTGGCTCAACAAACAAAATATCATTACCTGCCAAGGATATTTTAGTGCCATAATCATGCTGTCTTTCGCGAGTAATTATTTCTGTTTGAGAAACTGCTGTAATACTTGGGAGTGCCTCACCGCGGAAACCCAGTGTTTTAATCTCGTTCAAATCCTCAATTTTATTTAATTTGCTAGTAGCATGTCTCCTTATAGCAAGTAATGCATCCTCTTTGGACATTCCACAGCCATCATCGACTATCTGAATACCGGCTAAACCGCCCTCTTTTATGTCGACGGATATATTGAAAGCCCCTGCATCGAGCGCATTTTCGACTAATTCCTTGACTACAGAAGCAGGCCTTTCAATAACCTCTCCCGCAGCAATCTGATTTGCTGTTAGATTATCTAAAAGATGAATTTTGGGCATAACTTTCACCTGTTTCCTTTATCTATCTACGTTATCTATCTACTTTCCTTCAAATACCTGTTATTCTTTTTGTCCTGAAGATAAAGCACATCATACTCTACTTTTCTTATGTTGTTGACTTTAATTCTTTCCCAGTATTCATAAGCTCTTTCTTGACATGAATTGCAGGCATATAAAGGAATAGAAATACCCCTAATACTGTAGCCTTTGCCCAACTCTCTTGGGGCACTCGAGCTAACCTGATATAATCCCAAACAATCCGGACAATACTCCACGGTTTCAAGCTGTTTTTCGAGGATGTGGTCCGTATCATAAAAAATGCTACGTTGTCTTTTATATCGGCGGTCCTTTCCAAATAAACTCTCCTTATCAGGCGTTGCTTGATTTAATCTATCTTGCCAGTATGCAATTAGTTTATCGATTGTTAAGCTAACATCACGGGCTTGTCTAAGGTCGGCTTTGTGCCTCTGTGGCTCAATAACACAGCTATAGTCCTCCCCGGCTAATGCAAGAAGAATAGCTAGATTAACATAAGGAAGTGCTGTTTCTACTGCATATCCACCCTCTAGTACTGCCAGGTCAGGTTTTAATTCCTCGGTAAGCTTAGCATAGCCGTTAGCTGTAACCTTCATATTGGCTAAGGGATCGGTAAAGTGATTATCCTGCCCAGCGGAGTTAATAATAAGCTCAGGTTGAAATATATCAAGGGCCGGTTTGATAATCTCCCGCCATACTTTCAAAAAGCCATCATCTGTCATACCTGTAGGTAAGGGGATATTAATTGTTTTCAAGTAGGCTCCTGGGCCACCGGCCTCATCAACAAAGCCAGTGCCCGGGAAGATTGTGCGTCCGTCTTGATGCATAGATATAAACAGAATATCAGGATCATGATAAAAGATATCCTGTGTCCCGTCTCCATGATGAACGTCAGTATCAACAATGGCAATTCTACGTATCCCATATTTTGAGCGTAGGTATTCTACAAGAATAGCTTCATTATTAATATTACAAAAACCACGATTACCATGAACAACACGCATAGCATGATGACCCGGAGGCCTGACCATGGCAAACCCATTCTTTATTTCACCATTTTTCAAAGCATCACCAAGCTTTAGTGCACTCCCTACAGAAATCAGGTGTGCATTAGTTGTCTGGCTAACTACATCAGGTACACAAAAATGAACTCGCTCAATATCCTCTAAATCCGCTAAGCGCGGCTTATACTCAGTAATTCTAGGGTTATCAAGGATCCCCTCTTCGAAGATCTGATCTCGCGTATAAAGTAAACGTTCTTCGCGTTCCGGATGAGTAGGTGAGATTGCCCAGTCAAAGGCGGGAAAGAAAATCAAACCAGTCTTATTCATTATATTTCTCCCCCTTTGGACATATAGCCTTTCAGACCTGGTGGAGTCTGGAGGCCAATCTGAAATATTTTACCGGCAGTTTCCCAGCCACGGATGATATTAAAACCTTCTTCGTATATTATTTCGACTTCTTCATCGATAATGTTCCACTTCTGTCTTATCTCTTGAAATAAGTGTTTACTAAAATCACGCGCACCCTCAAGCTTACTTATATTAGTGACCCTCCCATGGACTCCACCTATATTCGTTGAATAAATTTTTTGTTGTGTATCCGCGAAAAAGTCTAAACGCAGGGTTGTTTTAGCTAAGGCAGTTCCAATAGCATTAGCAACTGAAGCATACTGAGGGATTACGACATTCCAACCCTTTTTCTCGCCCCAAAGCTCACCCAAGTCTTTAGCAGGCCCTCCAATACAAACTATGGTACGCGGCCTGTCTACTTTTGCTGATAGTAACTGCCAAACGCGATAAGCCGGTTCTTCTTCCCATTGCCTAAAAATATTCTCAAGCTTTTCTTCAAGAGCATCTAAGAATAATTCCAAGGCTTCTTCAGCCAACTTTTGTGGAACGAGGTCATGTTGATATGCCCATGATTCCATCTTCGCTTTGGCTAAACTGATATCCCCGATTTCGCTTAAGCCTAGGTAAACTAGAGCATCGGTAATCGTCAGATGCGGCCCACCCAAACAATAGGCGCAGCCCAAACGTTTCCCTAAACACACTTTTTTGTTAGTGATGTTTAATGAAGTATCGCCACCGAGAGCCAGTGAAGATACCGCCAAAGCCCGAGAAGGGATTGGATAAGTATTTATGATTGCACCTTTTGCGGCTTGAAGCGGCACACCTTTCAAGATAAGCCCGAGGTCTGTTGTTGTTCCTCCAATATCCATGACTACAGTAGTTAAGTCTTCACCGCCAGCCGCAAGTCCTCCAAGCATACTAGCAGTAGGCCCAGAAAATATCCCCTCCAAGGGGTGTTGGGCAGAGATCCCTAAAGGGATAGTTCCTCCATCAGCTTTTAATATAAAGACAGGACAAGTAAGATCATATTGTTCGAGAGTCTTATTTATTTGATCAATAAAGAATTGATATTCAGTCGCAACCATGAGTTGATATACTGTGCCGTTAGCCCTGCGAACCCAATTCAAAAGGCCGTGCACCTGATTGCTGGCTAAGCACTTTATCTGCGGGTAATCTTCTTTTATTATCTTTACAATTTCTTCTTCAAGCAAAGGATTACGTTGACAGAATTTGCAGGCTACACCAATATATTCAATACCCTCTAAAAGCAGTTGCTCAACTGCTTTTTTTACTTCTTGTTCATCTAGTGTTTCGATTATTCTCCCGCGGTAATCAATAGCCCCACGGATAATGATGCTTTTCCCTTTTATTCTTAATGTACGTGGATTCACGCCTGGACCGGGTAACAAAATAAGTCCTACCGGAAACTTTCTTTCTTGGGCTAACAGATTAGTAATAAGAGTAGTACTAAGTACGAGTCTGTCAACCTTTTTCTTATTTATTCCTGACACAATCTGCTCCAAGACTTGCCTGATAGATACAGTTATATCCTGACCTGTTGGAATTTTGGCATAGCTTATCACTTCGTTATCTTGCATTACAACACCATCTGTATACGTTCCGCCAATATCAATACCAATATCCATCTTGTTCCCTCCTTAACGTCCAGTCATTAGTAAGTTCTTTTTTGGGTTATGATCTATGTTTTCTTTGCTATCTGCTTTAATTGGTGCAAAATATTCAAAGCACAAAGCGGTGTAATACTATCCAAATCAAGGGCTATAAGCTCTTTGATACACTCATCTTCTGCACTACTGATCACTTTTTGCTTCTTTTTTACAACTTTACAACTTTGTTTTGGTAAAATGCTCAGATCTTCTGTCTGTTCAGCTTCCATACTAAGGAGTATTTCTTTGGCCCGTTCTATGACTTCTACCGGTAAGCCGGCCAGACGTCCAACATGTATCCCATAGCTTTTATCGGCTGGGCCATCAACAATCTTGTGAAGGAAAATAATTTCTTCTCCTTTTTCTCTCACCGCAGCCGACAAATTTTTTATGCCTGGTAACAGCTCTTCTAACTGAGTTAGCTCATGATAATGAGTAGCGAAGAGCGTTTTAGTATGCAGTTGTTTAACTAAGTATTCACTTACAGCCCAGGCCATACTTAAGCCATCATAAGTGCTTGTCCCTCTGCCTACTTCATCAAGTATTACCAAGCTATAGGGCGTAGCATGATGTAATATATTCGCGACCTCAATCATTTCTACCATAAATGTACTTTGCCCGCTTCCTATATCATCATTAGCGCCTATCCTGGCAAAGACCCTATCTCGCAAGGAAATCTCTGCTACTTTTGCCGGAACGAAGCTGCCTGCTTGAGCCATGATTATGGCCAAGGCAATACTGCGACAGAAAGTGCTTTTACCACCCATGTTTGGTCCGGTAATTATTCCTAGATTTATTTCTTTGGAGATTAAAAGGTCATTGGGAACATAATTGTTGTTACTGACAAGTTTTTCGACAACGGGGTGTCTTAAGTCTTTAATATATAAATGGTTTTCTTGTCTATCTTTTAGTATTGGTCTAACATAACAATTTTTTACTGCTAATTCTGCCATCGATTGCAAGACATCTATTTGGGCAAGTATACGTGTACTCTTTTGTATTCTACCCGTACATTCCCCTATTTGTTCGAGTATGTCATCATATAACTGTGCCTCTAGCGCTAGCAGTTTTTCTTCAGCACCAAGCACCTGATTTTCTAAATCAATCAGTTCTTCAGTTATGTATCTTTCGCCATTGGACAGAGTCTGCTTCCTCTGAAAATATTCAGGTACCAAAGCTAGGTTCGCTTTTGTTACTTCGAAATAATAGCCAAATACTTTATTAAACCCCACCTTTAATGATTTTATCCCAGTCTTCTCTTTTTCTTGGCTTTCAAGTTGGGAAATCCATTTCCTCCCGTTCTCTCCGCTTGAGCGAAGTTTACATACTTCCGTATTAAAGCTAGCTTTGATAACACCGCCATTATTAAGATTTTGGGGGGCCTTTTCTTCAATAGCATCTTCTAGAAGTTGTTTTACCTCCTCTAGAGTATCAAGTTCAAATTTCAAATTATTTATATACTGGGATTTGTCCAGGTCAGCAAGCAAAACTTTAATTTCCGGAATCACAGCTAAAGAATTTTTCAAAGAAATCATTTCTTTAGGAATTGCTCGTCGATAAAGGATTCGTGTGGTCAATCGTTCTAAGTCATATATTTCATCTAAGGACTTCCTTAAAGCTTGGCGCACAGACCAATTTTTGGTCAGTTCTTCAACAGCGGACAACCTTTCTTCTAAAATATTCCTATCCGTAAGGGGTCTTTCCAACCACATCCTCAAAAGTCGGAAACCGGGGGCGGTCCGGGTATTGTCCATCGTCTCAAGCAAGCTACCCTTTTTTTCGTTCAGCCTAAGAGTTCGAGTAATTTCAAGATTACGAAAAGTAGTTGCATCAATAATCAAGAAGTTATCTGCAGTATAGTGTTTAAGCTGCAATATCTGTCGTGGAGAGATTTTTTGTGTTTCACGTAGATAGTAAATAATTGCTCCCGCGCTTGATATAGCAGTTTTAAGCCCATTTACTCCATATGCCTCTAATGATGCGATACAAAAATGTTCGATAATTGTTTCTTGAGCTTTTTTATAAGAGAATACATTTTTATTTAAATAAGTAATAACAGAATTCTTTAAGTGTGGCAATATAGTTTGTCTATCCTCGGTAACAAGTATTTCTGCCGGGTTAATTCGGTTTATCTCATCCTGAAGAGCTTCTATTGCATCTTTTCCGCAGAATTCCATAACCCAGAACTCTCCCGTCGAGAAGTCACAATAAGCTAACCCCCAGCAATCCTGGTCATAAGTTAGTGCGGCCAGATAATTACTGGAGTTCTCTTTAAAGAACTGACTGTCCATTGTAGTGCCAGGAGTAATCACCCTAATGACCTCACGCTTCACAATACCCTTAACAGTTCTAGGATCCTCAACCTGTTCGCAGATAGCAACCTTATAACCCTTTTGAATAAGCTTAGATAAATAATTATCGGCAGCATGGTAGGGAATGCCGCACATAGGTATACGCTTTTCCATTCCCGCATCTCTACCGGTTAGTGTTATCTCCAGTTCTTTTGAAGCGAGTTCTGCATCTGGACCAAACATTTCATAGAAATCACCCAAACGAAAAAAAAGTATCGCATCAGGGTATTTCTCTTTAATCTGTTGATACTGGCGCATCATCGGGGTATTGCCCAACACTAGCTCATTTCCCCTTTCAGAACCCAGGTTTGCGGACTAGTTATCAAAACCATTACAAACTGCCCTGTAAGCTCTGCAGGTC
Organism: Firmicutes bacterium HGW-Firmicutes-12; assembly: GCA_002841595.1. GTDB lineage: Bacteria > Bacillota > Peptococcia > DRI-13 > PHAD01 > PHAD01. Next base: position 32,374 of record PHAD01000017.1, on the reverse strand, counting down.
CTTTGAATAAAACAGGTTTATTCGTTTCAGTTCGGCCTGTGAGCATCTCCTGTGATGTTTTGCTACATCCTTCAACAAGTACTTCGACTGTTTTACCTTTAAGCTTTTGGTTGATCTCCATGCTAATCTTGTTTTGTAATTTCATCAATCTGCTAAGTCTTTCTTTTTTCACTTTTAAATCAACTTGTCCCGTCATTAAAGCTGCAGGGGTTCCTGACCTAGGCGAATAAATAAATGTAAAAGCGGAATCAAATCGTGCCATTTCCACTAACTCCATAGTTGCCTGGAAATCTTCGTCGCTTTCACCTGGAAAGCCGACAATAATATCTGTAGTAATACTTGCCTCGGGGAAATTTTCTCTTATCTTCTTCACAAGCAAGAGATAGTCTTCACGCGCATATCCTCGGTTCATCATTTTCAGGATATTGTTACTCCCGGATTGAACAGGTAAATGGAAATGACGACAGACCTTCTCCGCAGATGAAATAACAAAGAGTAAACGGTCTGTAAAATCTCTAGGATGGGAGGTCATATAACGAATACGCCTTAGTCCCTTTATCTTATTGATTTCTAAAAGCAAATCCGCAAAAGTCACTATAGGTGTAAGGTCTTTCCCATAGGAATTAACATTCTGCCCAAGCAGCATTACCTCGGTCATGCCAAAAGCGACCATATTTTCTATTTCTTTTATGATATTATCAGAGTTCCGACTCTTCTCCCTACCTCTAACATAGGGAACTATACAGTAAGTACAGAAATTATTACAGCCATATGTGATATGAACAAGCCCTTTATAGCTAAATTCCCTTTGGCTCGGTAGATCTTCTACAACAACTTCCATTTCCGGCTTAATGCTTACCCGCTTAGTCTTTTTGCTGCGTACCTCATCTAATAATTCAGGTAGTTCATGTTTGTTATGTGTACCAAAAATTAAATCCACATGAGGAAGTCTTTGGCGAATTCTCGCCGGCATTTCATCTTGCTGAACCATACATCCACAAATACCTATGATTAGATCAGGTTTACGTGATTTAAGGTCCTTCAAAGCCCCAATTTGGCTAAATACTTTATGCTCAGCCTTCTCCCTGACACAACAGGTATTGTAGATTATCACATCTGCAGATGCTTGGTCCACTGCAGGAGTATATCCTTTTTCTCTTAATATACCGGCTATAATCTCTGAATCCCGTTCATTAGCCTGACAACCAAAAGTACTAATATAGTAATTCATTTAAATCTCCTTTATTCTTTTGTAATGGTAAGGATTTTTTTAACATACTCATATTATAATTAATAACCTCTTTTATAACCAGCAATTCATTGCCTGGGAAATTTTTACATTTTGTGTTTATCACTTTCTCATTTTTTTCCCATTTTACTGAATGAAGCATAATGAATACAGAGAAAATATGTACAAATATATTTGAAGGTGGTAGTTCAAACGATGATAAAGCGAATTATGAAACTATGTACAACTATACTAATTATGATACTTCTTTTCTCTATTTCTGCATTTGCTACAGACTTTCCTTTACCTTCAAACAACATATCGTTTTATTACGAACAATTTCCAGATTTATATATCAACCAGCCTTATTTAAGTAGTCCAGCTGTAGTAGAAATCCAGGAAGCTTTAAAAACCACTGGTTTTTATCAGGGCAACTGCAGTGGAAGCTATGATGAGAGTACTGCCGCGGCTGTAAAAGAATTTCAAAAAAAGCTTGGATTAGCTGTTGATGGAGTAGTTAGATATCATATCTGGTTGAAATTAGCTGATGAATTAGAACATACAGTGATCAAGAATACTCTTCCTCCACCTTCTGGTAAAGTAGATATTATCATTGATACCTTTCGTCGCAAGCTTATCATCTTAAACGACAATATGCCCTATGCGCAATTTGCTATTGCCATTGGCAAAGCCGAGACCCCCTCTCCTATTGGAAACTGGAAGGTCGTAGGAAAGGCGCTAAATTGGGGTACAGGCTTTGGAACACGCTGGATGGGCTTAAATGTACCTTGGGGTATATATGGTATCCATGGAACTAATAAACCCTGGTCTATCGGCTCTATGGCCAGTCACGGCTGTTTTAGAATGTGGAATCGTGATGTAGAAACAATCTACCCCTGGATAAAGGTTGGTACTACTGTTACAGTTATTGGCAATCCATTTGGCTATATGGCTGGCGGCATACAAAAGTTGAAGGTAGGCAGTACCGGAGAGGCTGTCAAATATGTGCAGCAAAAACTAAAGAATCGCGGATTTTATGTGGGTAATCCTGACGCACTTTTTGGTCCTGCTACAGAAAGAGCTGTCAAACTGCTACAAAAAAAGTATAACCTGCAAACAACAGGTCAAATAGGCAATCAAGAATATGATATTTTAGGATTATGGTAGATAAAGTGTGTATTATATCTCTCCTCATATTGAATACTAATTATAATAGTAAAATAAAGAGGTGTTGTAATGAAGGCCAGAAAAAAGCCTTTTTCATTTAGACTTCGGCTTTATAAAGATATTGGTATTGATTTAGGCACGGCAAACACACTCGTATTTCTAAAAGGTCAGGGTATTATTTTAAAAGAACCTTCAGTGGTAGCCATAAATGAAAAAACGGGAGAACTCCTTGCTGTTGGAAGCCAAGCTAAGGAGATGATAGGTCGTACTCCTAGCAGTATTATTGCTATCCGCCCATTGCGCGATGGCGTTATTGCTGATTTCAATATTACCAGAGTAATGCTGAAGTATTTTATTTCTAAAGCTATGAAAGGGTTTGGAATAGCCAAGCCTAGGGTCTTAATCGGTATTCCTCTAGGTATTACGCAAGTAGAAAAACGAGCTGTTCTTGAAGCCTCCTACCAAGCAGGAGCAAAGGAGGCTTATCTGATTGAAGAGCCTATCGCAGCTGCCGTAGGTGCAGGACTCCCCGTATCTGAACCAAAAGGGAGTCTAGTTATCGATATTGGTGGTGGCACTTCAGAGGTAGCCTTAATATCCTTAGGGGGAGTTGTTGTTGGCAAATCATTACGTGTAGGCGGAGATGAAATGAATCAGGTTATAATACGTCATTTGCGACGCAATTACAATCTAGACATAGGTGAAAGAACGGCTGAACAGACAAAAATAGAAATTGGCTATGCAATCGATCCGCCTGAAAAACTAACAACTATAATTAAAGGTAGAAATCTTGCTACTGGATTACCAAATAGTATCGAGATATCTGCTAAAGAAATATGCGAAGCATTAGGAGAACCTTTAATGTCAATTCTTGATGCTATTAGGGCAACCTTAGAAAAAACCCCACCTGAATTAGCCTCCGATATAATTGATAATGGTATGACTCTAACAGGTGGAGGTGCACTTTTAAAGAATATTGATAAATTCATCATCTTCCATACGAAAATGCCTGTTCACATTGCAGATGACCCCCTAACCTGCGTTGCTCGTGGAACTGGACGAGCCTTAGAAGAAATAAAACTGCTAAGAAAGCTAGCAGTTATTTGAATATCACCTATTCTTCTTTGCTTTTTTGAATTCCGTTTACATCAATGTAATATTTTTCTTTATAAATTAACTCTGAAATTGGAACTATAGTATATTCTTCTAGTCTCATATATTCTATGATAGCTTCTAATGCCTTCGGTGTATTAGCACCATCATTATGAAACAATATAATAGCACCTGGCTTTATCCTTTCGGTAACACGTTTGACAATTGCTTCGGCGGTTAGATTCTTCCAGTCTAATGAATCGATGCTCCATTGAACTGGTATAATATTCTCCTCTTTTGCAATACTGATTACCTTGTTGTTATAAGCACCAAAAGGTGGCCGAAAAAGGCTCGGCTTTTGCCCAGTAATATCCTCAATCATTTTAGCATTTTCTAAAAGCTCCTTACGCATCCCATCCTCGGAAAGTGTTGTCATATCAGGATGATTAGCAGTATGCAAACCTGTTTCATGACCATTTTCAACTATTTCTTTCGCCAATTGCGGATAAGAATTTAGCCAAATATTTGTAAGAAAGAATGTTGTTTTTATATTATTCTCGGCAAGTGTTTGTAAAAGTAGTGGTGTTCTAGTGCTTCCCCAGGTCGCATCAAACGAAAAAGCAACTTTTTTTTCTTTTATATCTACAGCATAAATAGGATGAAGTTTGTTAATGCCGGAAACCAAAACGCTAACTACATCCTCAGCTTTATTGAGAATAGCAGTACTAAATATGCCACAGATCGATAGAAAAAGTATCGCTATTAAAGTATATTTTGCTAACATTCGCTTAGAAAGATAGATTATAGAAATATTAATCCCTCCCTCCTACTTCTACAACATTTTATTCGATTACATTTTTTCTATACCTATGATATTGTTTTATTCATCTCCAATGAAGTTTCGTTTATGAAAACTTTTAATTCTAAAGAATCAAAAAAAGAGAGTCTAAGACTCTCCTTTAATTTACATTCATTAAAAACTATAATTTGGTGATTCTTTGGTAATCTGTATATCATGCGGATGACTTTCACGTAATCCTGCAGCAGTCTGTCTTATAAATTGTGCTTTTGTCTTTAGTTCATTAAGGTTACTGCAACCCGTATAACCCATGCCACTTCTCAGTCCACCGATTAATTGATAAATAGTATCTGCAACCGGTCCTTTGTAAGGTACTCTGCCTTCTACCCCTTCGGGTACCATCTTAGAGATATTGTTTTCTTGGAAATATCGATCAGAGGAACCCTACTTCATCGCTGAGACAGATCCCATCCCGCGATAAACCTTATAGCTTCTCCCTTGGTATATCTCGATCTCACCGGGACTTTCTTCTGTTCCCGCTAAAAGACTGCCTACCATTACTACATCAGCTCCAGCCGCCAAGGCTTTAGTTATATCGCCCGAAAACTTAATTCCGCCATCAGCGATGATTGGAATATTGTATTTATCGGCCTCTAGAGCACAATCATTTATTGCAGTTATCTGCGGTACACCTATCCCTGTTACTACTCGTGTCGTACAAATGGAACCAGGACCTATCCCAACCTTGACTGCACTAGCTCCTGCATTAATCAAATCTCGTGTTGCTTCAGCAGTAGCTACATTCCCGGCGATAATATCAAGATGAGGATATTTATTACGTATTTCTTCTACTGTCCTTATAACGCCAATTTGGTGGCCATGAGCAGTATCAACAACTACAACATCAACCTGTGATTCTACCAAAAATCTAACACGTCTCATCGTATCTTCCGTTACTCCTATTGCTGCCGCTACTAACAATCTACTGTTAGTATCCTTGGCAGAGTTTGGATATTTAATAGCTTTTTCGATATCTTTAGTCGTGATCAAACCTTTTAGATTATTATCTATATCTACGAGAGGAAGTTTTTCTATCTTGTATTTACGTAATATCTCTTTTGCCTCTATCAAGGTAGTATCAACCGATGCCGTAATTAGATTATCCTTTGTCATTAGTTCTTCAATTTTTTTACTGTAATCCGTTTCAAAACGCAAATCACGGTTAGTAAGTATACCAATTAATTTTAAGCCCTGTGTAATAGGTATTCCGGAAATATGATATCTTTCCATTATCTGTAGAGCTTCAAGAACTGTATGTTCTTTACTTAAATAGATCGGGTCAGTTATGATGCCATGTTCCGAACGTTTTACCTTATCAACTTCCATGGCTTGATCTTCTATAGACATATTTTTATGAATAACTCCTATACCACCCTCGCGAGCAATCGCCCTTGCCATACGAGAATCTGTTACAGTGTCCATTCCAGCACTTATTATCGGGACATTTAGCTTAATTGATTGTGTCAGTCTAGTAGTTATCTCCACATCGCGAGGAAGAACCTCAGATTTTGAGGGGACGAGAAGCACATCATCAAATGTTAAACCTTCTTTACAAAATCTATCTAACAAGACTACCCAAACCTCCTTTCATGATGAATTAGAATTTCTTGTATTCCTAGGAAACTGGCTAATATATTATTGGCATTATACCACATTCCCATGAAAAGTGAATAATTATTTGTTGGCGTTTTCGTCATCATCTTCAAAGTAATAATCCGCTTCAATTACGTCTTCCGGCATCGAACGATTGACAAACCAATTCAGAAGTAAAAATATAACCCCTAGGTCATCTATATGTCCTAAAATAGGCACATCGGGAATTAAATCAAAGGGCCAAATTAGGTAACCAAAACCAATTAAAAATATTACAATCTTAGTTGAAATTGATACTTGGGGGTTTTTGACTAGGTTCCAAGTCCTTTTAAGTAAGCTTGGAATACTCCAAATCGTTCTCCAGTTTTTTTTCCTATCTGACAATATCCTCATCCCCTTTTAATAGCTTCAATCAGATTGTAAGTGTGATGTATCATTTAAAAGCTCAATAGTTACTTTTTTATCGCTAATATTTAATATGTTAACAGCCGAATTCTTCTGTTTATAGTCCCACATTTTTGTTAGGGGTTCCTCTAGAAGACCACATATTAATGATGCTATTGTTCCACCATGAGTAACTATTAGGATATTGCCCTCTGGATATTTGGAAGTAATCTCTCTAATGCCTATCAACGCTCTATCACGTAATTCCACAAAGGTCTCGCCCCTTTCTAGCCTGAGCAGATGGGGAGTCTTTTGCCAAACCTTTATTTGTTCAGGATATTTATCTTTTAAATCATCATATGTCAAGCCTTCCCATTCGCCAAAATTAATTTCTTTAAAGTACTGATTAACTTGTATCCTCAATTTATGAGGCTGATTAATAATCCTTGCTGTTTCTTGAGCACGCTGTAAATCACTGCAAAATATTGCAGTGAAGTTTTCCAGCTGAAATCTTTGTTGTAGGGCTTTAGCTTGCGCTATACCCTCTGAACTCAAGCTAATATCAGTATGCCCTTGATATCTAAATTCATGATTCCAAATTGTAAGTCCATGGCGGACCAAATATAAACGAATAGCCATTTTTTCCTCCAAATACTTTTTACTTATATCTTGCTAATTAGAACAAAAATGATTAGGAAAAGCACCTCACCGATTTCATTTATCATACCATAGATATCTCCAGTCAATCCTCCTAGGACGGTATTTATTCTCTTGGTAATAACTAGAATACCAAAGGCAACTAAAGGTAATGCTAAGTATAATTTCCCCAGGGGCACAATTAATAGAAATACGATCAGACAAAAAAGTGAAGAACAAATAAAATAGGAGCTTTTCGTACTGTGAAACGAAGAACCTAATCCCTTCTTTCGTGCATATGGGAAAAAAATAACTGCATAAACTATAGCCCAACGCCCTACCATCGGCATAACAATCAAAGCTTTAAGAAGTATGCCCTCTGGGAGCTCCAATAAAAATGATAGCTTCAGCAAAAAAAGACAGGCAAGACCTATTACACCCATGGCTCCGACCCTGCTATCCTTCATTATCTCAAGCTTTCTTTCACGTTCTCTCCCAGAAAATAAGGCATCACAGGAATCCATGAAACCATCTAAATGTAAACCTCCCGTTAAAAGAACTTCACTGAAAAGGATTAATACTGCTATCGTAAAAGGTTGTAACAAAAGCCTTCCCCATAATACAAGTAATGCTAGGATTAAACCTAGTATTAATCCTACAAATGGAAAATAGATTACCGCTTTCTGATAATCTTCCTTAGTAAAAACCATATTATTTGAAATCTTCACACGAGTAAGAAAATGAAGTGCAGTAAATATGCTTCTCAAGTAAATCACCTATTCCATATTCTCGTTAATCAAGCTTGGCTTAATCTTAAGTGGTATTCCTACTGCAACTATATAGACCTCATCCGCAACCTTGGCCAGTCTTTGATTTACTCTACCTATGATATCTCTGTATAGGCGGCTAATAGGATCTGGTGGAACTATCCCCCAACCAATCTCATTAGTAACCGCAAATAACGTAATATTTGTGCTTTTTATTACCCTAATAATGTCTTCTATTCTTTGTAATATTTCCTCATGGATATGATTAGCAACCAGGTTGTCTGCTTCTACATTATCAAGCTTAGCAAATAGCAAGTTTGATACATACAAAGTAATGCAATCTAATATCCAGATGGGATAATGCATATGGTGTTGCGCTATGATTTCTTCAATCTGATAAGGTTCCTCAAAAGTCTTCCAAGCACAAGGCCTACGCATACGATGTAATTTAATTCGTTCCTGCATTTCATAATCTAAGGCCTGAGCAGTTGCAAGATACGCTACGGGCTTTTCTAACTTATTAGCTTGTCCTTCAGCAAATGAGCTTTTTCCACTGCGAGTGGCTCCAGTTACTAATATTAATCTACTCAATTTATCTATCCTCCATTGAATAACTCTCTTCATCTCTTCTTTCTGCTAGGTAACAATTATACTTCATCAATCTTTTTGCATATCGCCAATTATCCAGTTGCAACCTTTTATTCTCTTTTTCGAGCTTGGTTGTATTACTCCTTCTCTCGTTTTCTAGTCTTTCAATAAGATTCATTAAAACTCTTCTACTAAGTCTTAGTTGTTCTACCTGTCTTTCTAAATCACTAACCCTCTGACGCAAATATAGCAATTCCTGTTCATTACCCATGTTATTATCACTCCCATACAGTGAATTCTGCCATTTTTATTATCATTCTTTATTTAGTATATTCACGGAAGTGATTAGATAATCAATAAAGATTATTAATTATCTATTTTTGCTTGTCCTAGTCAATAATGAAATAGTATATGCAGGAATTGGTATATTACCAAAAAAAGAGTTATCGTTACCCTCATGCCCATGAAAATCAGAACCACCAGTTATCAGCAAATTATTTATTTGCGCTATTTGGTAATAGTATTCTTGCATTTCAAGATTATGTTGTGGATAAAAGACTTCTAAGCCTAACAAACCTTCTTTAATTAAGATGGGTAATAACTTTAGATCGAATCCGCTTCCCGGATGAGCTAAGACAGGGTACCCTCCCGCTCCTATAATCAGTGATATTGCTTCTTGAGGTAGAATTCTGTATCTCGCTACATAACCCGGACGTCCTTTTGTAAGTAGTTTTTCGAAAGCCTCACTGATGCTACTAACTAATCCTTTTTCTAAAAGGGCAAGAGCAACATGAGGCCTACCCAAACTCACGGCATCAACAGCATGAGTTTTGATATCCTCAATAGTAATCATAAAACCTGCTTCTTGCAACTTTTTTACAATTCGGTAAACCCTTTCTCTTCTAGCTACCGCAAGTGTCTTTAAAGTATCTTGCAGTTTTGTATTATTATAATCAAGGGAATAACCCAAGATATGTATTTCATGACCTTCATATTCTGTACTTAACTCTATACCCGGAATTATTTCCAGTAATCTTGGCTCTTTCATATTTTCTAATTGTTCAAGACCAGCCGTTGTATCATGGTCCGTTATGGCTAAATACTGCAAGCCCTTTCTTTGAGCCATCTTCGCTAATTCATAGGGTGAATAATGACCATCAGATGCTGTTGAATGTACATGCAGGTCTGCTATTCCTTTTTTGCAATCAAGGCAATATCTCAAATAGGACACGTAGATAATTTCCTCCCATTATTTTTTCTACTTCATGTTCCTTCCAACCTCTTATTAGTAGTTTTTCTGCAATATATGGTATTTTGGTTACATCCTCCAGGCCCTCTGGAGTACTATTGATACCATCATAATCCGACCCTAAACCTACATGATCTACTCCAGCGATACTGGCAGCATGCTCAAGATGATTAATGACACAATCAATTGTTGTTTTACCTGCACCTAAAAAGCCAGGATAAAAATTAATCCCAATAACTCCGTTATTATTTTTTATTGCGACAAGTTGTTCATCAGAGAGATTCCGCGGGTGATCATATATAGTTCGACAACATGAATGGGATGCTACTATTGGTTTGTTTGTTATAGATAAAACATCCCAAAAACCGGCATCAGCTAGATGCGAAACATCAACAAGCATCCCTAATTTATTCATCTCTTTCACTACATCTATACCATGTCTTGTCAATCCTCCCCGGCTTAAGTTTTCCCAAGCTCCGTCAGCTAATGCATTTCGTTGGTTCCACGTAAGGGTTAAACACCTAAATCCCAATTCATACAATATTCGTATTAGGGATGTTTTTCCTTCTAAAACCTCCCCGCCTTCAATAGTAAGAAGAAATGAGTTGTTACTGTAACTTACAGCAGCAAGGTCTTTTTTACTCAAGACAATTTGTAATTTTTCTGGGGCTTCTTCTTGTAATTTACGAAAAAAAGCTAGCAGTTCAAGAAGTCTAGCCAATGCTCCTGCCGGTTTATATTCCGACTCAATATAAAAGGCTAGAAACTGTAGGTTTACTTTTCCCTCTTTTAAACGTGGCCAATCAAGATGACCTTGAACACCTTTTTTCCAAAAAGAACGCTCGTTCTTATATAACTCTAACACACTGTCACAATGACCATCTACCACAATAGTGTTCCCATAAAACTTTTTATAACTAGTCAATAAATCTCTTCGCTCCTTTTTATCTTAAGTATCGTATCAATATTATTACATATAAGAAAGCGCGCCTTAATCAGTTCACTTAAGCGCGCACGTTCCCTTTGCAAGAGATAGGCACATTCAAACTTGCCAGTAGTACAAAAAAAGCCTGTCACATGAACAGGCTCAGTCTTAATGCATTTATCTGGGCTCTACTATAAGCTTTATTGCAGTTCTTTCTTCACCGTCAATAATAATGTCCGTAAAAGCGGGAATACAAATCAGATCAATTCCGCTGGGAGCTACAAAACCCCTGGCTATGGCAACGGCTTTTACTGATTGATTTAGAGCACCAGCTCCAATAGCTTGAATTTCTGCACATCCTCTTTCTCGTATCACACCTGCTAATGCACCTGCCACTGAATTAGGACTTGATTTTGCCGAGACTTTTAAAACTTCCAATATATGTTACCTCCCAACTTCTATATAGTAAGAATATTATAATATTCATTCTACATTATTCTGGGAATTCCTTCATTACAGGAATAAATAGTTAATTTTTTATGTATAGTACGGTATATGCGTTCAATAAACTATTCAGAACTAATTATTTCATTTAGTCTCTCAATTTTCAATGTCTTTCCAGTATTTTTACATATATCTAGAATTATACTATTAAACTGTATTTCTCCGCCTGGTACCTCAAAACGAACAGGCATTTGTGTAACGAATTTTTTAATAACCATTTCTTTATCTACACCCAAAACAGAATCCCTAGGGCCCGTCATTCCCACATCAGTAATATATCCTGTACCTTGAGGGAGTATTCTTTCATCAGCAGTCTGAACATGTGTATGCGTCCCTATTACTGCAGAAGCTCGTCCGTCCATATGCCAACCGAAGGCAATTTTTTCAGAAGTAGCTTCGGCATGGAAATCTATAATGATAATAGGGGTTTCCTTTCTTATATTCTCGACCAACTTTTCAGCAGTTCGAAAAGGACAATCAAGAGGTGCAAGAAATACTCGACCTGCTAAATTTATCACACCTATCTTAATTCCATCTTGTTTATAAATGACGCTTCCACGTCCAGGAGTACCTGACGGATAATTTGCAGGTCGTATGAGCGAATAATCATGGTCAATGAATTCTAATATTTCTCTTTTATCCCAAGTATGATTTCCCATAGTTATAATATCAATTCCACAATCATACAGCTCATTAGCTATAGAATTATTGATTCCATTACCACCTGCCGCATTTTCACCATTGGCTATAATCATGTCTATGTTATATTTCTTGCGGTAATTCTTTAACAGTACTTTTACAGCTCTTCTACCCGGACGCCCAACAATGTCTCCTACCATTAATACACGTAGCATATTTTCCTCCATAATTGCCATTTTAATTATATTACTTAGTATTACCCTTTAAAAACTATAGTAAAAACGGCTTGTGCTCAATCCTAGTTTGACTTGAGCTCAAGCCGTTAATTTACATTCGATTATTTCGCGTAATCTACTGCTCTAGTCTCTCTTATTACTACTACTCTTATCTGTCCTGGATATTCAAGGTTTTCTTCAATACGTTTTACAATATCGCGTGCCATTCTTACTGACGTCGCATCATCAATTTTTTCAGGCTTAACGATTATTCTGATTTCTCGACCTGCTTGAATTGCAAAGGACTTTTCAACACCCTCAAATTGATTAGCGATTTCCTCAAGTTTTTCTAGTCTTTTAATATATGCTTCGAGTGTCTCACGTCTAGCTCCAGGGCGCGCTGCTGATATTGCATCCGCAGCAGCAACAAGCACAGCTTCTACCGACTGGAAAGGCTCGTCTCCATGATGGGCTGCAATTGCATGAACTACCTCTGGTGCTTCTCTATATTTCTTAGCTAAATCAGCACCTATAGTTACATGTGGTCCTTCGGTTTCATGGTCTATTGCTTTGCCTATGTCATGCAGCAATCCTGCACGCTTAGCCAGTGCGGTATCGGCACCTATTTCAGCTGCCATTATTTTCGCTAAATGTGCAACTTCAATCGAATGTTTTAAAACATTCTGCCCATAACTTGTCCTGAATTTAAGGCGACCCAACATTTTAATAAGCTCTGGATGGAGACCGTTTACACCTGTTTCAAAAGTTGCTTGTTCTCCTTCTTCACGAATTCGTTGTTCAACTTCCTTCTGTGATTTCTCAACCATTTCTTCAATCCTTGCAGGGTGTATACGTCCATCTTGAATAAGCTTTTCTAGTGCTGTTCGTGCCACTTCTCTCCTAATTGGATCAAAACCTGAAAGTATTACGGCTTCAGGAGTATCATCAATAATCAAATCTATACCCGTAAGTGTTTCTAAAGTTCGTATATTGCGTCCTTCTCGTCCTATTATACGCCCCTTCATTTCATCATTAGGCAGTGCCACTACCGATACAGTAGTCTCAGCTACGTGATCAGCTGCACAACGCTGTATAGCCAAAGAGATAATTTCTCGGGCCTTCTTCTCGCCATCTTCTTTAGCTTGATTCTCATATTCTTTTATTAACATCGCAGTTTCATGTTTAATTTCATTTTCAACACGTGATAGTAATATTTCGCGGGCTTGATCAAATGATAATCCAGATATTCTTTCTAGTTCATTCATTTGTTCTTGTTTTATTTCAGCAACGTTTTTCTTTTGTAATTGAAGTTCTGCATCAAGCCTTTGTAAGTTTTCATCTTTTCTTTCGATCGAATCTGATTTTCTATCCAAGGTTTCTTCTTTTTGTATTAAACGTCTTTCAATTCTTTGCATTTCATTACGACGTTCACGCATTTCTCTTTCAGCTTCCACCCTCAGGCGGTGAGCCTCTTCTTTTGCTTCGAGAATCGCTTCCTTTTTGCGAGCTTCAATACTCTTTTTAGCATCCTCTACAATTTTCTTCGATTCTTCTTCAGCTGAAACAATTTTTGCCTCTGCAGTCTTTTTCCTAATTATATAACCAATTATAATGCTAATAATGCCTGTTACTAATGCAATAAGAATATAATTAACTATCTTTCTCACCTCCTATTTGTTATTTCTAGTTAAAAACAAAAAATAACCGATAAAACTCGGCTATTTTAACCTTCCATCAAATAATTTTAAACGGGTCAAGAAGTATATAAGTTTACCCGATAATTTGGGGGCTAATATCTTCACTTTTTAATAATCTTACACCCGTATATTGATTTAAAGCATATATATATTTTTTTAAGGAGAATAATATATAGCTAAAATCCATTGATGGAAATATAATTAACCGGATTTATACATTAACATTTTAATATTTCTTGTAATAGCTGTCAAGATTACTCCCGATAAATAAACGAAACTTCATTCAAGCCTTCATTCAGGTGGAGTTTTATCTAACTTCTACGGCTTCATTATACATTATATTTGTTCATAAAACTTACATTAATATAATATCGTTCCCTGTAATTAACATATTAAAACATTCTAACCCCACAAAAGACCACAAGAAATTCATTCTTATGGTCTTTTAACGTTAAATTCATTATCCGTCCAGTTTAGACGAAGATATTTATTGATATTGCTACAGGTAAAACCTTTGCGTTGCAGTTGTCTTATTAAGAGGTCTTGGTTAGAATTCTTATTTTTCTTTAATAATTTACCAAACAAAATTTGTATTATTTCTAATTCTTTTTCCGAACTATAATCTACCATTAATTCATCAATCAAATCACCTTGTATTCCCTTTGATTTTAACTTTAATGGTAAGAGTAAAGGTCCACATAACTTGTGTTGTATATAATAATCATACAATCTCTGGGCAAATATTCTATCATTTAAATATCCTTTATTTATAAGCTGTGAAATTACTTCTTCAACTTCACACTTCTCGTAATCAACCTTAAATAGAGCTTCCTTCATCTCTTGTATGCTGTAAGATCGCCTAGCTAGTTTCCTTAAAGCATAAGACATCGGTTTTGTTTTAGCCCTCATTATTCTCTTCCGTAGGCTCTTCATGGCTATCATTCTTAGGAGGAATTATATTACTCCTTATCTTGCTCTCAATTTCTCCAGCAATTTGTGGATTTTCTTTGAGGTATTGTCTGACATTTTCTTTTCCCTGTCCGAGACGAGTATCATTATAAGAATACCAGGTTCCGCTCTTAGCAATTATATCAAATTCTACTGCTAAATCAATAAGGCTTGCTTCTTTGGATACACCTTCTCCATAGATAATATCAAACTCAGCCTGTTTAAAGGGCGAGGCTATTTTATTTTTAACTATCTTCACTCTTGTCCGGTTGCCTATCATTTCGGTACCTTGTTTCAATGTTTCTATTTTTCTTACATCCATGCGGATAGAAGAATAGAATTTAAGAGCCCGTCCACCGGGAGTGGTTTCAGGGTTACCGAACATGATGCCCACTTTTTCACGGATTTGGTTAATGAATATACAAATCGTATTAGATTTACTTATAGCTCCTGTCAGTTTTCGCAAGGCTTGCGACATGAGACGAGCCTGTAACCCAACATGAGTATCGCCCATATCCCCTTCAATCTCTGCTCTAGGTACCAAAGCCGCAACAGAATCTATTACTACTACATCAACAGCACCACTGCGCACAAGAGCTTCTGCGATCTCTAAAGCCTGTTCCCCAGTATCAGGCTGTGATACAAGCAAATTATCAACATCAACGCCAAGGTTCTGGGCGTAATTTGGATCAAGGGCATGCTCTGCATCTATAAAAGCTGCTGTACCACCGTTCCTTTGAGCTTCTGCCAAAATATGCAGAGCTACCGTTGTTTTACCTGATGACTCAGGTCCAAATATTTCCACAACTCTTCCACGTGGGACTCCTCCAACTCCTAAAGCTATATCTAATGAAAGAATACCAGTAGAAATAGTGTTAACCTGCAGCTTAGCTCGTGAATCCCCAAGTCTCATAATAGAGCCCTTTCCAAATTGCTTTTCTATAGAAGAAAGAGCAATTTCAAGAGCTTTTTTCCTATCTGACATTAAGTAACCTCCTTAAACAAAACATTTGTTCGATTAGGTACATTGTACAATTATCTGGTATGGTTTGTCAATTATGATTTTTATAGTAAGTCCTATTTAGCTCGAGCCAATTGTACTGAAACTCTTTTTCCATTAATATTACCCCTATCCATTATATGAATAACGCGATAGGCCACTTCTTCCGGTACTTCTAAGAATGTAAATTTATCATAGATGCTAATATTTCCTATTGATCTGGGGTTAATACCTGTTTCTTCACTTACAGCCTTTATTAAATCTGTAGGCCGGATGCTTTGTTGTCGCCCAAGCGTAAAGAAAAGCCTCACCATTCCGGATTTTGCTCCTGTGTTAACTATTTCCTGTGCTGAATCCTCTTCAATTAACTCAATTCCCTTTTGACTAAAGGCATATTTAATTGCAGCGGCAACTATATTCTCATCATCATAATCCTGAAGAAGTTGTTGGGCAATGGTCTTATAGTTTTCCAAGCCTCCCTCATTAATAATGCTACTTACAGAATTCTTAATATTCTCACTCTGTTGCAGTACAACATCTTGAAATGAAGGTAGAGGCACTTTATCTATCTGTGATTTTATTAGTCTTTCTATCATCCTTAATTGTCGATATTCTTTCGGCGAAATCAAAGTAAGTGCTTTTCCTTCTCGGCCGGCTCTTCCCGTTCTACCAATTCTGTGCACATAGGATTCCGGATCCTGTGGAATATCATAATTAATAACATGACTCACTCTTTCAATATCAAGGCCTCTAGCAGCAACATCAGTAGCAACGAGCAACTCAGTTTCTCCCAATCTGAAGCTTCTCATTGTTTTGTCGCGCTGTGCCTGGGTCATATCACCATGTAATCCCTCAGCAAAATAACCCCGCATCTGCAAACTTGCTACTAACTCATCTACTCCTCGCTTAGTTCGGCAAAATAGAATAACCGATTCATAATTTTCGTAGTCGAGAATGCGGCATAAGGCATCAACCTTGGGATAATGAATTATCTCATAATAATATTGTTGAATTAGTGGTACAGTTAAGTTTTCTCTACTTATTGCAACTAACTTGGGATTTCTTAAGTATTTTTGTGCTAATCTTTGAATAGCCAAAGGCATTGTCGCAGAGAAAAAAAGGGCCTGTCGTTTACTTGGAACCTTATCAATTATTAATTCAATATCTTCGATGAAACCCATGTCCAACATTTCATCAGCCTCATCTAGCACTAAAAATTTAACATTTTCTAAATTCAGTGTCCTTCTCCGAATATGATCAAGCAACCGACCAGGCGTACCAATCACAACGTGAACCCCCGATCTTAAGGAACGGATCTGTCGATCAATAGGTTGTCCTCCGTAGATAGGAAGCACCTTTATTTTTCTTAATGAACCAATTTTAGCAATTTCTTCAGCTACCTGCATAGCTAGTTCCCGTGTAGGTGTAAGTATTAAGGCTTGTATCTCATATGTATTCTGTACTATTTTTTCCACTATTGGTATTCCAAAAGCAGCTGTTTTCCCTGTTCCGGTTTGTGCATGTCCTATAACATCCATGTCGTTTAAAACTAAAGGAATTGCTTGCTTCTGGATTGGTGTTGGTTCTTCAAAACCCATTTCCGAAATAGCTGATAAGACCTTTTTTGATAACGCGAATTCATTAAAAGAAGAATAATTCATGTCGGGCTCCTTTCGACGACTTAACAATAATGAAATTTGATTGTTTTATATCTCTTTATATTCTAACTGGAAAACAGCTTTCTTTCCAGAATAAATCCTGTTTCCATATTATAAACCTTAATAGTATCAGTAGCAGATAACACTAACTCATTATTTTCATCTCTTCTAAAATGCAGTAGTACTACCGAATAAGGGATCTCTTTAGTAGCCTGAAGTCCTCTGAGACCTGCTGACCCCGTTGTACCGGCGTTTATTAGTACCGTGCCTTTTTCTTCTCTAATTGTATATTGATGGGTATGTCCAAATAGTATCAATGGCACTTCCCCTACTAAATCTTCAGCCAGAATATAATTATGTACCGCAATTATATTAGGCTTATTTAGAGCTTCTTCCCAAAAGACCCTAAGTTGAGCTTTCGTTTCAGATATTATAGCCTGATCATTTATGGTAATAGCAGTTGAAGATGATGCTGGATCAGCTATTGTTAATATTCTTAAGCCCTGGACATCAACAATTCCTCCAGTCAGTACCTGAACCTGAGGATAAGCTGACAAATCATTGATAGTTTGAGGTGAATCATGATTCCCCGGTATAAATAGATAAGTTGTCTTCATATCCTTTAGACCCACTAAGAGCTGGCTTTCTATAGGTGTCCCATAATCAGTGATATCCCCGGTATCAATAACTATATCTACAGGAAAACTGTTTACAATTTGTTGAATGAATTTATGTGCTGCTGGGTTATTATGGATATCACTAACATGCAAAACCAACAAGCTATCATATTCCTGTTTAAGAGGTGCTGCTCTATCTATCTGTTCAAATATTTTGTACAGGTTAGTGGCAATTATTTGCATCTGCTCTCCCAAGAGGTTAAATTTCTGAAATGCTTTTTCTGCCATATCGATAGCCCATGGCGCCGCTTTTAAAGCTCCATGGTATTCTGGAGTACGTAATTTTTCTGTTTGATATGATGTTTGTGTTGTTACGACAAGTAATAAGCAAAGCAATACACCCGCAATAGCCCCATAAATAGCTGGTTTCATCCTCTTACCAGAGATAAGAATAGCCCCGATCATCCCTCCAGCTGCGGCTATAAGAAACAAATGAAGCATAAAAACAAGAGCTATATCTTGTAATTCTCTCTTTATATCTTGGGCTAATTCTGAAGAGAGAGGAGCTTCTTCAATCAGACTCTGGAGCATTTCTATATTTATATTCTGGAGTATCAGTTGTATTTTAATTGGAGTAAGATGGGTCTTTGCGGTAATGCTTCCTACAGGAGGGATAATTATTTCAGTAACACCTTGCTCGGATAAAGCAAAAGATACCCGAAACTCTATTCCTAATATCGATAAGGTCATTCCTCCCATTACTACCATAAACAGCATTGAAACGAACAAGGCCATTATTAAAGGCTTTATTCCCAATTTAGGCATATTATTCTTCCTTTATATATTCATATAGCAAAAGCTGAGCGGCCTTTACACTCATGTCCCTTATATATTCCCGTTTTCCATAAAAATAATTGGCTTTAACTATATCTTTGTCTAAACCACTAAGAGCTATGTAAACTAAACCAACCGGCTTTTCTTGGCTCCCTCCGTCCGGTCCAGCTATGCCAGTAATACCTATACCTATAGCACTGCCTGTTAGTTCCCGAATTGATTTTGCCATGGCTTTAGCTATTTGTTCACTTACAGCTCCATGTTCCTGAAGTAAAGCGGCCGGAATACCCAGCAACTTTTCCTTAATATCATTGCTATAGGCTACGATTGAACCATGATAATACTCTGATGAACCTGGTATTGAGGTAAGTGAAGCACTCAACATACCGGCCGTACATGATTCTGCAGTACTTAGACTGAGCTTACGCCCCTTAATTAAGCGCACTACATTATCCAGTACTGTTTCATTATCTTCTGCCACAATATATGTACCTATTCTTTTTTCTATCTCGTTTTGCACAGGATTAATTATCTCATAGAAAGCTGCCTGATCAGCAGCTTTTGCCGTAAGCCTTAACTGTACCTCTCCCATGCCGACTAATGTAGCTAAAGTTGGCGTAGTCTGATTTTCTATAAGATCCTTAAGCATATCCTCAACCTTTGATTCTGTAAGACCAGCTATTTTAAATACTTTGGAATATAGTTTATGATATCCTTCTTCTAACATATTTTGGGTAATCCACGGAATTGTATAGTTTTGAAACATTGTTTGCATTTCCCGAGGCGGACCTGGCAGCACAATATATCCTCGTCCCTCAAGTTTAATTGCCATGCCTGGGGCTGTGCCATTATCATTTTTTAATACCGTTGAACCTGGTAAAAAGGCGGCTTGTTTGCAATGATTTTCTATTTTCTAACATTGTAATATTACGACTCGCAAGTATTGCTCTTAGTTTTTCTTGCTCTTGAGGTAATATTTCGAGCGGAAGCTGTAGGAATTGAGCTAGTGCTTCTTTAGTAAGATCATCACCAGTCGGTCCTAATCCTCCGGTTAGAATAATAATATCTGCTCTTTCGCAGGCAATTCTTATTATCTCAATTATCCTTTTCTTATTGTCGCCAACACTAGTATGATAAAAAACATCTATTCCTAAATCAGCCATTTTTTCAGATATGTATTTGACATTGCTATTTAGTATTTGTCCTAAAAGTATCTCTGTACCCACTGCAATAAGTTCGGCATTCATTAATATCCCTCCTTGTTGACTCTGACTTTCCCTTATTCATTTGCATGAATAATTGTACTTAAAACAAAGTAAGAAATCAACACCCACGAAATATTATGTATTTAAAGAGTAAAACAAAGGAGCAACTATGCTGTATTAGTTGCTCCTTTGTTTTCCATATTCTGTATCAAATTGCGCAATTCTGGGCCGTTTAGTTTTTCTTTGGCCTTCAGCAAATTGAGTATTCGTGCAAAAACATCTCTCCTATGAGATAACAACTCTCGAGTCTTACTTTCCAAGCTTTGTAATATTTCTTGGCAAACCAAATATAAGTCCTTATTTGGTAGAATATCCTTTGATACAACTCCTAATCTTGATAAACCAGCTGAAACAATTTTTTCTGTTAGGTTCATTGCTTGTTGAAAGTCATTAATTGCTCCTGTGCTTCGTTCACCTAAAAACAAATCTTCACTAACTGCGCCAGCTAGTAAAATCATAATCTGTTTTTCTAAAGCAGATTTGGTATACAACTGCTGTTCTTCCGTCTGGTTATGCCGTACATATCCTAAAGCATTCCCTCGCGAAGTCACGGTTACTTGGTCTACAGAGCCCGGATTTAGGGTTTCACTCATCAGAGCATGTCCGGCTTCATGTACTGCGACTCTATGCAACACTTCTTGACTGGCTCTGTTTCCAAGTTTTTCTCCCAATATTACTTTATCAACAGCCTCTCTTAAATGCATCTGCTGAATATCCTGGCTATTATCACGCAAAGCTAAAATCGCAGCCTCATTCGTTAGACTTTCCAAGTGTGCTCCTGAGAAGCCATATGTCCCGCTGGCTATCTCTTCAATATCGACATCCGTGGCCAATGGTTTATTTCTACAATGAAGCCTAAGAATGGCACCTCGGTCTACTTTATCTGGCAGTTCTACTTTAACCTGCCTATCAAATCGACCTGGCCTTAATAGCGCTGGATCTAATAAATCAGCCCGATTTGTCGCAGCTATCATCAATATTTGAATCTCTTGGTTGTTTGTCAATCCATCCATCTCGACCAAAAGCTGATTCAAAGTCTGATCATACTCTAAATGGCCGCTGTGACTTCCGCGTTTGCCTCCTAGGACATCTATCTCGTCAATGAATATTATAGCTCTATTTTTTTTACTTTTTTTGGCTTTATCCCTAGCTGATTGGAAAAGACCTCTAACTCTTTGTGCTCCGACTCCAGCATACATTTCTATAAATTCACTTCCGGAAGTAGCTATGAAGATCGCATCTGTATAGCCTGCTGCAGCTCGCGCTAAAAGGGTCTTTCCCGTACCTGGGGGCCCTGTTAGAAGAATACCCTTTAGTGGTCTAATTCCCATTTTACTTACACGTTCTGAAAACAACAAAAAATCAAGAGCTTCTTTCAGTTCTAGCTTTGCAGTTTCCTGACCACCGATATCTTTAAATTCAAACTGGCGATTCTCATATTCCTTCTGATATGAATCAACTTTTAGCATACCCTTCTTCTTTGTAACAACGTAAAAAACCCCACCCAAACCACAAAGAACAAGAAGTGGCATTATGTTATAGCCCCTGTAGATCCCATATGAAAAAAGACCCGCTACAATTCCAATTACCATTTCAGCTATATACTTAATTTTCATAAATACTCACCTCCCATTGTATTTATAACATTCAGAGGCGAGTTTCCACGGTTAATGACCATATGTGCAAAGTTATCACCTGAAGTCGCAGTAATAAAAATAAAATCATTATCTATTTCCAAATTGTATTCGACAGATATTTCCGCTTTTATAACCTCAAAATATAGAGGTAATTCAGAAAATTGACCCGTACTTATAACCTCATAAACTGGTAATCTTGCTCTTTTAAGGAAACTTTGTAGAGTTGTATCTTCGTTATTAGATAAATCAATCGTTATATTTTCAAGGTTTGTATTTTTTTGCCCTTTGAGCTGATCCAATAGGAGATAAAAATTTGAACGAAGTTTTTCTCCGACTGTAAAATTAACCATTATTTTAGAGTGTGTTTGCAGTTGCTCAACTTTAAAAGTGCCAATAGAAGCTATATCACTTAGTGCAGACTCTAACGGATCAGTATAAAAAACTTTAGTATAAAGATAGGTTGCACCTATCAATAATGCCAAGGTTATCATACAGACTGTTACTATAATTAGAATTTTTAATCCTTTTTGAGACAAAGCTTCCACCTCACTTTCCTTGATATTATATCATAGCATCACTCTCAATTTCCTTAGAGAATGCTTGGAAACAAAGCAACAAAAATAGAGACCTCCTGGCCTCTACCTCTCATTACTCTAGGTATATACTTGTTTTAAACTATTTGAGCTCCCTTAAAATACCAACCATACCAATACCCTTGCAGCTACGCCTGCAGTTATGTCATCCGCCATTACTCCCCAGCCCCCTGGCAAAGACTGAAGCTTATTAATTGGATATGGTTTAACAATATCAAAAAAACGGAACAAAATAAATGCTACGATCAAAGCCATCGGATTTGCTAGCTGCCACGCAGCAATAAACATACCACAAAATTCATCAAAGACAATATGTGAACTATCATGCTCCTGAAGAATAGTCTCCGCTCTACCACAAATAAAGATTCCAACCAAACAAAAGATCGCAATCTGCCAAAGCTGAAATTGATATAAATAGGCAATAAATACAGCCACAACACTTCCTACCGTCCCAGGAAAATACGGAGCGTACCCACATCCAAATCCTATCGCCACAAACCTTATCAAGCTATTCATCTAAATTAATCCTGGCACTATTGCGAGCTTTTATATAATAATCGACCCCTGACCAAAGGGTAAAAAATACGGCTACATATATAGCATATTTACCAAAAGTTATATTAAGCAAGCTTAACGGAAAATCGTTCAGCAATAGTGCTGAAATTGCTACAATTTGGCTAATCGTTTTTATTTTGCCCAATTTACTAGCAGCAATTATTACACCTTCACCTGCAGCAATCGCTCTTAAACCTGTCACAAAAAACTCTCTCCCAATTATGATTACCGCAACCCATGCCGATATTTCTTTTAGCTCCACAAGCGATACAAGTGCCGCAGATATTAACAATTTGTCGGCAAGAGGGTCAATGAGTTTGCCAAAATTCGTAACCTGCTTACGTTTTCTGGCAATATAACCATCAAGTCCGTCAGTACTAGCTGCAATAATAAAAATCACAGCAGCAATGTATTCACCAAAGGGAACCCGAATTAACAATACTAACATAAAAACAGGGATTAGTAATATTCTGGATAGGGTAAGCTTATTAGCTAAATTCATTTTTTATCTCTCCCACTAAAGCGAATTCCTGACTGTGTGTTATTTTAACATATACAAAATCACCTATTAGCAGTCCTGGTTTAGACTCGAAATAAACTACTCCATCAATTTCCGGAGCATCTCCTTCGGTTCTTCCTTCCCATAAACCTTCGTAGTCATTACTAGGTCCATCTACTAAAATTAGCACTTCTTGGCCAATTTTGGAGGCTTGCGTTACTGATAGAATCTCTTTTTGCAAAGTTGTGATATTTTCTAGCCGTCTCTCTTTTTCTTTTGTACTTACCTGCCTATCTAATATGGCCGCTCTTGTTCCCGGTTCACGTGAATATGCAAAAAATCCGGCTCTTTCAAATTTTGTTTTGTTAATGAATGACAGCAGTTCTGCAAAGTCCTCCTTCGTTTCTCCGGGGAAACCAATAATGAAGGTAGACCTAAGGATTATTTCTGGGATAATCCGACGTATTCTTAGGATGAGATTTTCTGTTTCTTTGCGTGTCATTGGCCGTCCCATACTTCCAAGTACACTATCAGATATGTGCTGTAATGGTATATCCAAGTATGAACATATCTTTTTTTCTTTTTTAATTGTATAAAGCAGCTCGTCTGTAATGTTGTTCGGATACGAATATAGTATTCTTATCCATCTGATCCCTTCTATCCTAGCAAGTTCTTGTAAAAGATTAGGTAATTCCAATTTACCATATAGGTCATATCCATACAATGTTGTATCTTGCGCTATTAGAATAATTTCCTTTATACCCTGTTTGACTAAATTATTGGCCTCTTGGATGATCTCTTCCATTTTACGGCTACGATAAGACCCTCTCATCGCAGGGATAACACAATACGAACAGGCATTGTCACATCCCTCGGCAATCTTTAGATAGGCATAATGCTCTGTTTCAGATGGCATCTGGGGCAAATCCAAATTATATAAAAAGGAATTTGGGTTGCCCACATAATTAACTTGTTGTTTGAAGTCCAACCCACTTAGTACTTTCGGAATAATAGGTATATCCCCAGTACCTACGATTGCGTCAATTTCAGGTATTTCGCGAGTTAATTCATCAACATACTTTTGAGCTAGGCATCCTGCTACAACAAGGTATTTACAGGTTCCGTTCTCTTTGTATTGCAGCATTTCAATAATTGTCTCGATGGATTCACGTTTTGCATCCTCGATAAACCCACATGTATTCACAATGATTACCCTGGCTTCAGAAACATCGTCTACTAAGGAATATCCCTCTTTAATAAGATACCCTTTAATTTGTCTACTATCAACCAAGTTTTTTGGACAGCCAAGAGTTACTATCTTTACGGTGCATATCATCTGTCTGTCCTCCATTATTAGACTCGAAGTGTATTTTATTAATATATGATACCAGATTATTGCTGTAAAGCAACCTCTATTATTTCATTATTTTCAATAATATACTCTTTGTTAACAACATCGCCACCTATGCCTAAACTAGGAATTAGCGACTGATTCATATAGACCTCCGTATCACCTGCATTACCTAATCTAAAATATACATTCGTCAAACCCAGAAAGGACATTTCCTCTCCCTGGCGTAAGGTCCCTTCATAAAGCACTTTACCATCACTTTTTATCTCCATCCAGCATCTATTCTTAACAACCTTAATAACTAAATCAATTTGACTTATTTCTTCGTCTATCTCTTCCTTCCCCTGATTTGCATCATCATCATTTTCATCAGGCACTTCTGGAGTTATCTGTTCACCGCTCTGATTTATAGGTACATTCCTTTCTGAATTCGGCGGATTAAGGACTTGTTGATATACATATTGAGAAATAAACAATATCAGAACAGCAATAAAACCGAAAATTATTGCATTCCTCTTTTTTGGACGTCCTGGTAATTCGATCTTATCTGGGATAGGTTCTGTTTCTGGAGTCGGGGTTGTCACCATTTTTATGGCCGTTAAGTATTCTTCTTCGTTTAGTCCGAGGTATCGAACGTATGATCGCAAGAAGCCTTTTAGGTATACGTTTCCCGGTATTACATTCCAATCTTCGTTCTCTAGAGCTTCTAAGTATACGCGTCTTATCTTTGTACTCTTCTCAATCTCTTCGAGGCTAATGTTTTTTTCCAATCTAGCTTGTCTTAAAGCGCTACCGATATTCTCCATACCAAACACCTCCTTTTATTTATTAAATTTAATACCAGTGTATTTACTAATCAATCTTTCTCCTTTATTCTTTTTTAGCTAGTCTGCTGACCAAATACCTTTTCGTACTCTTCCCAGGTCATTCTTATATTTCTTGGTTTACTTCCTTCATATTGACCTACTATACCTTTTTGTTCTAGCTGGTCAATAATACGTGCCGCTCGAGTATAACCGATACGAAGTCTCCTTTGTAACAAGGAAATAGACGCTTGTCCGCTTTCAATAAATAAACGTGCCGCCTCTGATAATAGATCATCCTCTTCAATGTTGTTAGTTATGGTTTGTTCCTGTTCATTCCATGGCGTAATATACTGCACTGTTTTTTGGTCTCTGAGAAAACTTACTAAGGCATCAATCTCTTGGTCAGAAACATACGCTCCCTGAACTCTAATAGGTTTAGGCATACCCGTTGGATAAAACAACATGTCGCCGCGGCCTAACAATCGCTCCGCTCCTCCCATGTCTAAAATGGTGCGTGAGTCAGTTTGAGATGAAACAGCAAAAGATATACGAGACGGTATATTAGCCTTTATTATACCGGTTATTACGTCAACTGAAGGCCTTTGCGTCGCTACAACCAGATGTATACCTGCTGCTCTAGCCATTTGAGCTATCCTACAGATAGCATCCTCAACATCGGCAGGTGCTACCATCATTAAATCAGCAAGTTCATCGATGAAAACAACAATATGCGGTAACTGCTGAAATATATCTTCGGATTCTTTCTTGCTTTTAGCTAGATTATAGCGCACTATATCCTTTACGCCCAGTCCTGCAAATAACTCATAGCGATTTTCCATTTCATGAACAACCCAACGAAGAGAAGTTGCGGCTTTTTTGGCATCTGTTACAACGGGCGATATAAGATGTGGTATCCCGTTAAAATTAGAAAGCTCAACTACTTTTGGGTCAATCATGAGCATTTTTACTTGATCTGGTTTTGACTTAAATAGAATACTACCGATAATTGTATTCATACAGACACTTTTCCCCGAGCCTGTAGCCCCCGCAATCAAGAGGTGAGGCATTTTAGCAAGGTCAGCAACGATAGGATTTCCAGCTATATCTTTCCCCAGAGCAACAGTAAGATAAGAATCAGAGTCTTGGAAAAGTGGTGTTTCCAGCACCTCTCTCATTGTTACGACTGCAATTTCCTCATTTGGGACTTCAATACCAACTGCTGCTTTTCCCGGAATAGGTGCCTCAATACGGACTTGTGTAGCCGCTAAAGAAAGGGCTATATCATCAACTAGGTTTACAATTCGGCTTACTTTAACCCCAGGAGGAGGTTGAATTTCATAACGAGTTATACTTGGGCCACGACTTACCTGAGTTACACGAGCTTTAACCCCAAAATTATCCAATGTTTCCTCAAGAATACGGACTTTGTCAGTAATATCCTTATTCAAACGTTGACTTTTTGCTCGTGCAACGAACTGCAAAAGTTCGATTGGTGGAAGATTAAATCCCTCAGAATATGAGTTTGAAACAGGTTTGAATTCTTCATCTTTCTTTTGTTCTTTAGGTTTATCTTTTATAAGCTTGAGATGACCTTTTACCAAGGCAGGTGATTGATTAAAATCCGTAGTTTCTATATCTTTATTTTCGACACAATGATCGATTATTAACGGATATTTGACTTCCTCAGAATTTTTACGAGAAGCTTTTTTCTTTGATGTTTCCTTATTATCATCGTCTTTTTCAAATATGAAGTCTGCAAATTCTTGCCTTGTTTTATTAACAAAGCTAATAAGCAGTTTCTGGGTCAGTTTGAATATCTCGGCTAACGGTTTACGTGCAATACCTGTTATTGAAATCCCAATACATGCAGCATAAAAAATAAATGAGCCAACCTTTCCAAAAAGAGCTAGCGTAGTCTTCGAAAGGAAGTACCCAGCAATACCCCCACCAATACCTTCCCAGCCTATTTTTAAAGTCTGTGCATCTGTTGGTAAATTAATATGTAATAAGGCCAGTATAGAAAGAGATAGAATCATCCATGAAAGTATTGTAAATTTGTCCAATGTCTCTCTCGACCATAATCTTGTTATTCCCATAATTAAGAATATTACCGGAAAAAGGATCTTCCCTTCCCCAGCAAGAGTGGTAATAGTTCTATAGATAAAACTACCAATCGCACCCATAGCTCCAAAATTGTTGCTTCCAATACCCTGCCAGATACAGAAGAAAATAAATAGACTAAGTGCGATTAATATTATACCTATAAGTTCATTTTTTATTTCATCCGTAAGCGACGTTTTCTTTCTTTTCATTTTTTCACCCCATCTACTTAAGTTTACTATTAGAGACCTTTCTGAGCAATCTCTTTCTTAAAAAATAAAAGGATTACCCATTTATCGGCAACCCCTTAAAACTCCATACCTGTCTCTTAGTCTTTATTTTTTCATAACTGCTTGGTATTCTATATTAAGCCCCGGTTGATACAGCGCTTTTAAATAATCTTGAGGGTCCGTGCTTAGTATTCTTTCAATACGTGCAGTACTATCCGATGTTACCAGAATATTTACGGCTATTCCATTAATTTTTTCCTCAATTATCTTGAAATCAGTTTCATTTGTATCCTGCCAAATGATCTCAGGAGGTATTGGTGTATAGATAACCATTTTTATAAATCCTCCCTTTTTATTTTTGTTTATTCTTCTCAATCAATTCATTAAGCTTCATAATCGCTCTTGAGACTCCCCCAACCTCATGTATTAATCCTGATTCCACTGCATCTTTTCCTACTAAAACTGTTCCAATATCACGAGCCAAATCACCAGTGCGAAACATTAATTCTCTTAAACTTTTATTACTTATATTTGAGTGACATTCTATAAACCGCACTACCCTATCCTGCATTTTGTCTAGATATTCATAAGTCTGTGGCACTCCTATTACAAGTCCTGTCAATCTGATCGGATGTATAGTCATTGTGGCAGTTTCGACTATTAAGGTATAATCGGCTGCAACAGCAATGGGTACACCGATACTGTGTCCCCCGCCTAACACTATAGAAACTGTAGGCTTAGAAAGTCCATCAATCATCTCTGCTAAAGCCAGTCCAGCCTCGACATCCCCACCAACTGTATTAAGCAATATTAATAATCCTTCAATTTGTGGGTTTTGTTCAACCGCCAACAACTGAGGGATTACATGCTCATATTTTGTTGTTTTATTTTGAGGTGGCAATATTATATGTCCTTCAACTTGACCTATAATGGTAATACAGTGAATATTTGATACCAGTCCCGCTGTTGGTATTTGAGTGGTTCCATATTCCTTGATATTTTGCATCTCAGTTTTGTTTTCTTCTTTTCGTTTTCTTTTCTTCGGTGTTATTGGAGGATCAACTGTATTACTCATAACTAAAGACACTCCCCTAATTCTCTATTGATTTATATAAAATTTCTGCTCTGCTTTTCATTTACTAATAGCCTTGTATATTTTATACTTTCCGATAAATAGAAAAAAATGCGTTTTTCAACGCATTTTTTCTATTTATTATTTAATTATATCTCATACTTCCATTATGATTGGCATTATCATTGGTCGACGTCCTGTGCGTTCATATAAATACCTGCTCAAATCTTCTCTAATATGAGATTTAATAGTAGCCCAATCAGTTATTTTTTTATCAAAACACTTATCAATAACATCTTTAACTCTTCCTCTTGCTTCATCAATCAATGCTTCGGCTTCGCGAACGTAGACAAAACCTCGCGAAACAATATCAGGACCTGCCATAAGTTGCTTTGCCTCTTTGTTCAGTGTTAAAACTACGATGAGTATTCCTTCCTGAGATAGTTGTCTTCTGTCTCTCAAAACAATGTTGCCAACATCTCCTACCCCAAGACCGTCTATTAATACTCGTCCTGCCGTAACCCTGTTACCAATAGATCCATTATTATTTGTAAACTCAAGTACCTGTCCATTTTCAGCAACAAAGATATTCTCTTTTGGTATTCCCATTTGATTAGCAAGCTTGGCATGTTTAATCAAATGACGGTATTCACCATGTACCGGAACGAAGAACTTTGGTTTAACAAGGTTAATCATCATTTTTAATTCTTCTTGGCTGGCATGACCGGATACGTGAATTCCACTGGCAGCTTCATATATTACTTCGGCACCTTGACGATATAACTGATTAATAATTTTACCAACCAATTTCTCATTGCCTGGAATTGGTGTAGCCGATATAACAACGGTATCACCAGGTACTATCTCCACACGACGATGATCGGACATCGCCATTCTAGTCAATGCTGACATCGGTTCTCCTTGACTACCGGTGGTAATTATAGCTACACAATTACGCGGATAATTCACAATCTCTTCGATTTCAATCAGCGTGTTTTCCGGTATAGTCAAATACCCAACTTCCTGAGCAATTGAAACAACATTGACCATGCTTCTTCCTAAGATAGCTACCTTACGATTGCACTTATGGGCTGCGTTTATAACCTGCTGGATACGATGAACATTTGAAGCAAAAGTAGCGACAATTATTCTTTCCTTTATTAAACTAAATGTATCCTCAAAGGTTTGTCCTACTAGCTTTTCCGAAGGAGTAAAGCCTGGTCGTTCTACGTTTGTACTATCTGACAGCAAGACTAAAACACCTTTTTGTCCATATTCAGCCAAACGCGCAAAATCCGTAACAATCCCGTCAACAGGAGTCTGGTCAAATTTAAAGTCACCAGTATGTAGGACTATGCCGACTGGTGTATGAATGGCCATTCCAATTGCATCAGGTATGCTATGGCTCACCTTAAGAATTTTAATATTAAAAGCGGTTCCTAGCTTTATAGTATCTCTTGGACGAATAGTAATAAGTTTTTTATTAATAATATTGTTCTCTTTGAGTTTTCCCTGAAGCAGTGCTAAGGTTAATTTAGTACCGTATACAGGCACATCAATTTCTTTTAATACATATGGTAGTGCTCCGATATGGTCCTCATGACCATGAGTCAGTATAACCCCTTTAATCAAATCTTTGTTTTCTACTAAATAGGTGAAATCAGGAATGACGATATCTATTCCCAGCATTTCGTCCTCCGGGAACATTAATCCCGCATCAATTACCAAAATCTCATCATTATATCTTAACGCCATCATGTTCTTGCCAATTTCCCCTAGTCCTCCTAGAGGTATAAGCATCAGCTTGTTTTCATTGTCAGCCATTTATTCCCTCCTTTTTTTTTAACACAAAAAAAACCTTCTCTATTCGTCCGTACAGAAGGCTTTTCCAGCTTATAGAATAACCGCTCCGACCAACTACCATTGTATATATTATATGCTATGGGTATCATTAGTGCAATAGCAGTAAATAAAGTCAGAATCTTTAGTAAAGAAAGGGATTGCAGCTGCAATCCCTTTTGTAACATCATACTTATTTTGTTAAATTAGAGAAGCCCTAAATCTAACATAACCCGTTTAATACAAGTAGTTTCTTCTGGTGTTGCTTCTACCATTGGAAGTCTAGGTTTTCCAGCTGGCAGGCCCAGTAAAGATACGGCTTTTTTAACTGGAATAGGATTAGTAGTAACGAACATTGCTTTAAAAAGTGGATATAGAGCTTTATTTATCCTATAGGCCTCCTTAACTTGGCCCTCCACATATGCTGTTACCATTTGACTAATCATTTCAGCTGCAACATGACCGGCCACACTTATAACACCATAGCTACCTACTGCCAACATCGGAAGAGTCATACAGTCATCTCCGCTGTATATTAAGAAATCCTCCGATACTAATGTCTTTATTTCTGTTACCTGATCTGTATTGCCACAGGCTTCTTTTAACGCGATAACATTTTGGATCTCTGCTAATTTTGCTACAGTTTCCGGAAGCATATTTACTGCTGTCCTACCTGGTACATTATAAAGTACGAGCGGTAATGAAGTTGCTTTTGCTATTGCCCTAAAATGCTGATAAAGTCCTTCTTGATTAGGTTTATTATAATAAGGTGTAACTGCCATAACTCCGTCAATTCCTAGCTTTGACGCCTCTTCTGTAAGACGCACACTATCCGCAGTAGAATTCGAACCGGTTCCGGCTATAACATAGCCTTTGCTACCAACAGCCTCTTTTACGGCACTAAATAAATCTAGTTTCTCTTGTTTTGTAAGTGTAGGTGATTCCCCCGTGGTGCCACTAATTACCAAGCCTTTGCTTCCTTTACTGATTAGATGTAACGCTAGCTTTTGGGCACCGTTAAAGTCGACACTTTCGTCCTCCTTCAAAGGTGTTATCATCGCTGTGAACACTCTAGGATACTCTATCATAAAAGATCATCTCCTTTTTACTAATCCATAATCGTTTCAAGCCCGAACTTAAGTCCCTTCCACTGTGATACCTTTCTCACTGCCATTAGAACTCCTGGAACAAAAGACTCCCGGGAGAACGAATCATGGCGAATAGTCAAGAGTTCTCCACAGCCAGAAAATATAACTTCTTGGTGGGCAACTAAACTTTTTAGTCTGACACTATGTATTCTAACCCCATCATATTCTGCCCCTCTAGCTTTGCTCTCATCACTATCTTTAGAATACTGGCAATTACTAGCATTCTCTTTTATTCCGCGGGCCGTGGCAATTGCAGTACCTGAAGGGCTGTCTAACTTTTTATCATTGTGATACTCAATAATCTCGGCCTGGTTATAATAGCGTGAAATCTCCCGAGCAGTTTTCATCATCAGAACGGCACCTAATGAAAAATTGGGTGCAAATAACATCCCCACTCCATTTTTTTCGGCCAGTTTTTCAAATCCCGCTAATTCTTCTAGAGAAAATCCTGTAGTACCCATAACAACATTAAGACCATTTTCTAAAGCTTTAGGAATATTGACTTCTGCAGCTGCTTTGAATGTAAAATCAACCAAAACTAGATTTTTTTTCTTATCTAGTCCTGCTAGCAAGCTTTCTAGGCTACTTGAAACTAACACACCAGTTGCTTTACCACCCATTATCTCACCGATATCTTTGCCAATATCAATAACATCAACAACGCGAACAATCAGATCAT
>PHAD01000173.1 GCA_002841595.1 Firmicutes bacterium HGW-Firmicutes-12 | reverse complement strand
GAGTATTCATTTGAGCAGTTTATTAATAAGTTGATTGGAGGTTAACCGTGAACATAAACGCAGTAGTAGATTATTTAAACAAAGCGAACGGCTATGACGTGCCGACCAGCTATTATGCCTACATTCAAGAGTGGGAAGACTGGTGGAAGGGGTACTATAAACCGTTCCATGATTTCACTGAGACAGGGTACAGCGGGAAAACGAAAAAGCGTCAGATCTATTCCCTGAAAATGGCAAAGAAAGTATGTGAAGATTGGGCCAGTATTCTGCTTAATGAGAAAACCGAGATAGTAGTTGATAAGAATAAGAACAACGATTTTGTTGATTCTGTTTTTGAACTCAACAATTTCTGGCAATCAGCAAATGAATTGATTGAGAAAACATTCTATTCAGGAACCGGCGCCTTTGTTTTGCGCTTTGAAAACCTTATGCTGGTTGGTGAAAAAGCCATCGGCGATAAGAATACAGAGATCCGCATTGAATTCCTGGACGCTTTAAACATCATCCCATTATCGATTAAATATGGGAATATTGTTGATGTAGCCTTTGTTTCAGACGTGATGCTGGGAGGCAAAAACTACGTTTACGTCGAGACGCACATTTTGACTGACGCCGGCTATGATGTTACGAACCGATATTTTAAAGAAGATGCCGGAACATTAAACCCGATCCCGTTACCGGAAGGGATGATTGAAGGGTTCTCGACCCAGTCAGACATCCCATTATTTTCAATCATCAAGCCGAACATCGTCAACACAATTGATGGAGCCAATGGACTGGGAATGTCGGTGTTTGCAAACTCTATCGATAACCTCCAGGGCGTGGATCTGTGCTATAACAACTTCAATCGAGATTTTAAGCTGGGCGGGAAAAAGGTCTTTATCAATGATTCGCTTGTGACGACAAGCGACAGCGGGGAGAAAATTACCCCGGATGATACGGCGCAACAGCTGTTCATTCAGTTCGGCGACGACTTCCTTGATAAGAATGGCAGCAACAAACTGATTCAAGAGTTTAACCCGTCGCTGAGGGTTCAGGAAAACATTGACGGCTTACAGGCCCAGTTGGACTACCTGAGTTTTAAGTGCGGGTTTGGAACCAAGCATTATCAATTTAATGCCGGCACGATTATCACAGCGACTCAGTACGTCGGTGATAAACAGGAACTGATGCAGAATGCCAGCAAGAATTACATCGTCGTTGAGCGGTCATTGAAAACATTGGTCAGATCAATCATGTGGGCTGGTAAAAACATTTGTGGAATTGCGCTGGATGAAGACCCAGATATCAAGGTGATCTTTGATGACAGCTATATTGTTGACAAAGAGTCGGAACTATTGGCCATGCAGCAAGACGTTGCCAGCGGATTGGTTCGGCCAGAGCTGTACATTGCCAAGAAATACGGCGTGACTGAAGAAGAAGCGCTTAAGATGATGCCAGCTGCAAGCACGACGGTTCCAAGTAATCCATTCGGTGAAGGGCCTGGTACTGAATAATGCTGACCCCGGAACAATTAAAGATAATCCCGGAAGGTATGGTGGGCCTTTACCAAGATCTAGAAGAATTCGTCATTAAAGACTTTGCCAGGCGGGTTGCCAAAGCCGGGAAAATTACAGCAACAGCCGAATGGCAGGCTATCAGAGCCGAAGAAATTGGCATGGCCATGTTTGAACTCGAAAAAGAAATAAAACGGATCACAAAGCTGTCTCAAGACGAAATTGACGCATTGATGCATGACGTTGCAGAGTTATCTTTGCAGAATGATAACCCTATCTATGAACAGATGGGGAAAAAGGCGCCAAACATTGAAAAATCTGTCACGCTGCAGAGCTACACTGCAGCGGCGGCTGAACAAACAAAGGGTGAGCTTTTCAATATGTCCCAGTCGCTCGGTTTTGCCAGAATGGTTGGTGGAAAAATTGAGTATCTGCCCATGTTTGAGTTTTACAACAAAGCTTTAGATTTAGCACAGTTTCAAGTATCAAGTGGTGTGCTGGATTACAATACCGCCACCCGGAATGCAGTTAAGCAGATTGCCCAAAGCGGTTTGAGATGGGTTGATTATGAATCAGGATGGCATAACCGGGTTGATGTGGCCGCCAGACGGGCAGTGATGACCGGCGTTAATCAGATGTCAAGCAAGATGAATGACCAGGTCGCAAAAGATCTCGATGCTGATTATGTGGAAGTAACGGCCCATGCCGGCGCAAGGCCTGATCATGCTGAATGGCAAGGGAAGGTGTTTAAGATACATGGCAGCGCAAAGGGATACCCGAATTTAGCAGCAACTACTGGTCTTGGAACAGTCACTGGATTATGTGGGGCAAATTGCCGCCATAATTACTATGCGTTCTTCCCGGGGGTATCGGTTCCAACATATTCCGAAAAAGAGCTGAAAAAGATCGACCCGGAACCGTTCGAGTATGAAGGCAATACTTACAACCATTACGAAGCTACCCAGAAGCAAAGACAGATCGAGACGGCTATGCGGCAAAGCAAAAATGAATTGATCGGTTATGATGCGATGGGCGATAAAGATGCCTTTACGACGGCCAGCATAAAGCTTCAGAGACAAAAACAGTTTTATAAAGAGTTTAGTAAGGTGGCTGGGTTGCCGTTGCAGAATGAGCGGCACCAGGTGCTTAAGTTTGATAAGAGCATTAGTCAGAAAGGGGTTTGGGCTGGTAAAAAGGCGCATAAATAGGAGGATCTTATGAAGATACAGGATTTGCCCCATAAATTTTGCAAGAAAAATTGCCCATTGATTGATTTAAAAGTTCAAACAACAGAGTGGGGATATTTTAACGAGAAAACAACTGAGTATGAATTGGTTTGCTGCAATTATCCGAAGTGTCAAGAGTTTCTCGATTTAATGAATAAGGAGGATTAACATGCATCATTACATCACAAAATATTGGGAAGACGGTGTTCATTATGCGGTTGCGTGGTTTCAGATTAATTTGTTTAACTGGTGTTTTTGCTTATGGCAACGAAAAATAGTAATTCCGTAGGGAAAAAAGTTAATGATATTTGCGAAAATTATATTAGTGATCATGGAATTAACGTTATTAGGCCTAATGATATGGCACGGTTTCGTTTTTAAGATCGGCTCGTTTATCGCTTTAGAAATTTACCCAATGAGTCGATTTTTCAAAAAGAAGGAGGAATAATAACAATGGCTGATAAAGGATTAAATTATATCGCTGTTACTGACAGCAAAACCGGCGAGTTGTTGGGTTTTGTGAGCTTAACAGATGGCGAAACAATTCAAGCTGAGGGAGTCGATATCCGTATGGGATATGGCGAACCTGAGTTTATTGAACGTGATGGTAAAGTTTTTATGAAAGTTGGGTAGAGCGAATAGTGCTTGCCAGAGAAAGGGATTAATAATATGACATTAAAAGAATTGTTTGTTAACGCTGCAAATGGTGCAGAAAATTGTAAGGTTATCTTGGGGATCAGAATGCCCGACGGAACAAAAGAAATTATCATCAACGATAATGTTCAAAACAAAGTCGATTATGTTTGTGTAAAATATGACGATGATCTAAAAATGATCGGCGTCCCGATTTTCATTGAGGAATTTCTGTTCATCAAGAAGTAGCACTGCACCTTAACCGGTGTTTTTTTATTGTCCAAAATCTTTAGTAAAGGAAGTGGTCGATAATCTCCCCTCGCCGGGGTTAAGGTGCGACCTGGATAAGTCGTTAAACGGTCTATTTTTAATACCTAAAATTCGGCTACCCTGCAAGCC
>PHAD01000172.1 GCA_002841595.1 Firmicutes bacterium HGW-Firmicutes-12 | reverse complement strand
AGCCGGCCCTTTTCCCAGAGGGAAGGAAGTTCATAGGAACCATCGCGAATTGAAGACTTGCCCCACCTTGCAAGAAAAGGATTTCATAATCAGGCGGTATACTTAACAATTCACGCATTAGTGAGATAGCACCATTATGTATTTCTTCGTATTCTTTACTACGATGGCTCATTTCCATTACAGACATACCAGTTCCTTTATAGTCAAGGAGTTCCTTCTGGGCTTTCTCTAATGAGGATAAGGGAAGGGCGGATGGTCCGGCATTATAATTAAAAGCACGTGTAACATTGTTTGACATAAAAATCACTCCCGTAAGTAAGAATTAGAGAAGTTCAGTTAAAGATTATAGTTAATAATATATGTTAGGGTTTCATATTGTCAATGTGATTATTTGAACAAAGTATATAAACTAGGAGGAGCGGCCATGCAACTTCGTTTTAACGGGGTTTGGTTTTTGATGTTAACACTTGCAGGTATATTCTGTTTGCTTTATATTTGGGCGTTGGCATACCAAGGTCAGATTAACTCTGAAATAACAAAATACTTTAGTTTAGAACAGATTGCTCAGGGACGCTCATATGCTAGGTTTCTACGATTATTATTCATATCCGGATTTTGTGTAAATATAGCTTTGCTTTTATGGTTGGCCTTCGGTGCAAAAGCGTCAGAGTTAGCACCTATACTATATTCTTTAATGCTCTGGACGATACTTAATATAGTAAATCTACCCTTTACGTATCTGTCGAGTTTTTATTGGAGTCACCGTTGGGGTTTCTCTACCCAAACCATAGGCAACTGGTGGGGAGATTACTTAAAAACCTCTGCAATAGAATTACTACTATTTATAATAGGTTTTACCGTCCTTTTCTGGATTATGAACAAGTGGCCTAGAACTTGGTGGATAGTTGGTGCTGTTACATTCTCTTTATGGCTAGTGGTGCAGATGTATTTATGGCCGATTATCGTGTCTCCACTTTTCAATAGTTTTAGTCCAGTAAAGGATCCGCTAATAATTACTATGGTTCAAGAGCTTAGTCAAAAGGCTGATATCCCTGTAGAAGAAGTTTTGGTAATGGATGCTAGTAGAAGGACGACTAAAGCTAATGCCTACTTTGCCGGACTAGGAAGCACAAAAAGGATTGTCCTTTATGATACATTAATAAATAATTATCCCCTAGATGAAGTCGAGGCGGTAGTAGCACATGAAATGGCACACTGGAAAGAAGGGCATATATTCAAAGGCTTAATATATGGTGTCTTAGGTAATTTCTTGCTCTGGATATTTCTCTTTTATCTTTATCGTATAACTGTTCCTTCCGGTTTAAAGGGTTCTCCACAAACCATAGTTTTATTTTTGCTCTTTTTATCTTTAGTATCTTTTATTGGCGCACCCTTGGAGAATTATATATCTCGAGGCATGGAGAGGGAGGCAGATCGTGTTGCCGTTACACTTACAGGTGATTCTTCAGCAGCAGTTCGTTTGCATCTGAACCTAGCGAAGAAAAACCTATCAGATGTAGAACCGCATCCATTTATTAAATGGTATAGTTACACACATCCAGACTCTCTAACTAGAATAAAACAGCTAGAGGGTTATGGATTAAATCAATAGCAAATGGTGGAATTTACATTTTCAAATAAGGTGGTAGAAATTACCTGGAAGAATTTTGCTAGATAATCTTGCACAATACAGATATTTTTGATATATTATGGTTAGGCACCATTCCTACGGCAAGTCTAGTTACTTGAGTTTATGTGAGAAACATGAAGGTTTTTCCAATGAGTATTTCTGGTAAATAGTAAACCGTTTTTTGGGAAGTGCGTGTGTTTAAAATCAGTATTTTAGATCAGTAGTTTGTAAAGAAATAGGAAAACGTTTTTTAAGGTTTGTTAAGTGAATAGTTAATACTTCAGAAAATTGATCCGACTCGGTTATATTAACGGAAAGTTGAGTAAGTAAAAGTGTGCTTTAAGAGTAGTAAACCGTAGGAATGGATGCAAAAGAGGGAGGGGAAACCTTCCCTCTTTTATTTGTCTCTCAATTATTATTTAATACTGTCATAACAATTGCTCCAAGTCGCACTTCGCAATTTAGGTTTTTTATATATAATATATATTGAAAGCTATACGAATAATATTAGTGTTAAAATATGTTATGGTTAAGGAGGCAAATCGGTGGATGGTATATTAATAAAACAATTATATAGGCAAGCTCAGGAATTCCTTAATAAGAAGATAATAATAAATGGTTGGATAAGAACTATTAGAACTTCGAAAAATTTTGGTTTTATTGAATTAAATGATGGTACACATTTTAAAAATATACAGGTTGTTTTTGATGAGTTGATTGACAATTATCCAGAAGTAGCCAAGCTTAACGTGGGATCAGCTCTAAGTGTAGCCGGTGAGCTTGTGGAATCCCCTGGAGAAAAACAGCCTTTTGAGTTGAAGGCCGAGAATATTAAAATTGTGGGAATATCTCACCCAGAATATCCACTGCAGAAGAAAAGGCATTCCTTCGAGTATTTGAGGAGCATTGCGCATTTAAGGCCACGGACAAACACTTTTTCTGCCGTCTTTAGAGTTAGATCTATTCTTGCTTATGCCGTACACCGTTTTTTTCAAGAAAACGGTTTTACCTATGTTCATACGCCGATCATCACAGGCAGTGATGCGGAGGGCGCCGGAGAAATGTTTCGCGTAACGACCTTGGATTTTGACAATGCGCCTAGTAATGAACAGGGGAAGATAGACTTTTCAAAGGATTTCTTTGGCAAAGAAACTAATTTAACGGTAAGCGGACAACTTGAAGGAGAAGCTTACTGTATGGCTTTTAATAGAATATACACCTTTGGGCCAACCTTTAGGGCAGAAAACTCTAATACTGCTAGGCATGCAGCCGAGTTTTGGATGATTGAGCCCGAAATAGCATTTTCGGATTTACAAGATGATATGGAACTAGCTGAAGAAATGATAAAATATTTAATCGGTTATGTTTTAGAAAATGCTCAAGAAGAAATGGATTTCTTCAACAGCTTTATTGATAAAAGCCTCATAGGCAGACTCAAGAATGTACGTGATTCTGCGTTTGAACGGGTTACTTATACGGAGGCTATAGAACTTCTTAATGACGCTGACGAACAATTTACATACCCTGTTAAATGGGGGAACGATTTACAGACTGAGCATGAACGCTATTTAACGGAAAAGATTTTCAAAAAGCCAGTTTTTGTTACCGATTATCCTAAAGAGATTAAGGCTTTTTATATGAGATTGAATGAGGATAATAAAACAGTTGCAGCTATGGACCTTTTGGTGCCGGGAGTAGGAGAAATAATTGGTGGCAGTCAAAGAGAAGAGCGAGAAGAATTGTTACAGAAAAGAATTACTGAGATGGGATTATCAGTTGACGAATATTGGTGGTATCTAGATCTAAGAAAGTATGGTGGCACAAAACATGCTGGTTTCGGACTTGGCTTTGAAAGACTGATTATGTATGTGACCGGTATGGCTAATATACGTGATGTAATTCCCTTTCCAAGAACAGTAAATAATGCTGAGTTCTAAAAAGCTATTGGCAAGACATTCAACTTGACAATGATCCGAGATTACAGTATCATCATTTAGTAGACTGTGGAGAGATGACCGAGCGGCTGAAGGTGCACGCCTGGAAAGCGTGTGTAGGGGCAACTCTACCGAGGGTTCGAATCCCTCTCTCTCCGCCATGAATTTAAAAAAGCAAACGGGGCATGTCCCCGTTTTTCCAACTAGGATTT
>PHAD01000171.1 GCA_002841595.1 Firmicutes bacterium HGW-Firmicutes-12 | reverse complement strand
CCCATATCAAGTAAACGTAGGTTCTTTTTGTTTGACAAAATTTCCAACGCTTCCTTAGTATAACCAGGTGCAATTACAGCTTCCATAAAGGTTTTGCTTATTTCACGTGCAGTTTTAGCATCAAGTATACGGTTTAGGCCAATAATTCCTCCAAAAGCAGAAATTGAATCAGTTGCGTAAGCACGCATGTAGGATTCAAGGATATCCGCACCTAACGCAGTTCCACAAGGATTAGTATGCTTTATTACCGTAGCTGCCGGAACTGTGAATTCGCTTACCACTTCCCAAGCTGCTTGCAAATCAACGAGATTATTATAGGAAAGCTCTTTACCCTGTAGTTGTGTAGCTCCTGCTATAGTTCCTTCTTCTGCCTTTCCTTCAATATAATAAAAGGCAGCCTTCTGATGGGGGTTCTCCCCATAACGAAGGGCTTGTTGTTTATGACCACTAAGGAACCAGATCGCGGGGAATTCATTTCCTTTAATCTCATTACTTAAATAAGTACTGATGGCCATATCATATTCTGCTGTATGGGTGAATGCCTCAAGAGCAAGTTGGAAGCGGGTCTGTTTATCAATTTCTCCATTTTCCTTCAACTGACTAATAATCTCATTATAACGAGACGGCTTAACTAACACCGTAACGCGTTCATAGTTTTTAGCAGCCGCTCTAACCATTGAAGGTCCACCAATATCTATATTTTCAATAGCCTCATCAAGGGTAACACCCCGTCTAGCTATGGTTTCTCTAAAAGGATAAAGATTTACCACGACTAATTCAAAAGGTTGGATATCCAGTTTATTCAACTGCTCCATGTGAGCCGGCTCTCCCTTGGCAAGTATACCGGCATGTATCTTGGGATGAAGCGTTTTTACTCGACCCTCCAAGATTTCCGGGAAACCTGTAAGTTCAGAGACAGGTGTAACTGCGATTCCAGCTTCCTTTAGAATCTGGGACGTTCCACCAGTAGATACAATAGAATACCCCAATTCTTTTAATTGTCCTGCAAATTCAACTATACCTATTTTGTCCGATACACTAATCAAAGCAAGTTTGCTCATTATGCCTCACCTTCCTCTACTATTATTACTCTTCTTCCCCGACATACTATTCTTCCTTCACTAAGAAGTTGTATCGCTTGAGGATAAACATCATGTTCCTTCTCGAGTATCCGTTTGGCAAGTATCTCTTCTGAATCCCCAGGGAGCACAGGTACCACCGACTGTAGTATTATCGGACCCGTATCTACCCCTTCATCCACAAAATGCACAGTACAACCACTAAAGCGAACTCCATAGT
Organism: Firmicutes bacterium HGW-Firmicutes-12; assembly: GCA_002841595.1. Taxonomy (GTDB): domain Bacteria; phylum Bacillota; class Peptococcia; order DRI-13; family PHAD01; genus PHAD01. Next base: position 4,741 of record PHAD01000171.1, on the reverse strand, counting down.
CAATAGCCTGTTTATGTGCATTAAGACCTTGGAAAGATGGTAACAAAGAAGGATGAATATTTAGAATAGGTACGCCCGCTTTTTGTACAAAAAACGAGGACAAAACACGCATAAACCCTGCTAAGATTATGTGATCCACATTGTAGCTTTTGATTTTCTCTAACAGTGCTTTTTCGAAATCCTGCTTATCTATAAAATCCTTGTGATTGACATAATATGCAGGTATACCTTCATCCTGTGCCCGTTTCAAAGCTAGGGCTTCTGATTTATCACTAAGCACCACCTTAACAGTGGCATTTAGCTTATTTGTTTTTATTGCATCCAGAATAGATTGTAGATTGGTCCCTTTACCGGAGGCTAAAACAGCCAATTGCAACTGCGACATCAGACCAACCCCCTTATAGATACCCCGGGGTCTCCTTCTACTACTTTTCCTATAATACTAACCGTTTCACCTTTATCTTTCAACCATTGCTGTATTCTTAAGGCTTCCTTTGGATCAGCAATAAGAACAAAACCAATACCCATATTAAAAGTTCGCATCATTTCCATTGTATCCACTGGCCCACCTTTTGCTATAAGATCGAAAACAGGTGGAACCTGCCAAGACCCGTACTCAATCTCGAGGTGAGTCCCAGGTGGTAGAATCCTTGGAGGGTTCTCTATCAATCCGCCCCCAGTAATATGGGCCATACCTTTTATGCTGCACTCTTGTATAAGCGCTTGTATAAGCTTGACATAAATCCTCGTCGGCTTCAACAACTCTTCTCCAAGAGTACATCCTAGTTCTTCTATATATTCATTAGGTTTCCATCCATTTACATCAAAAAAGACCCGGCGAGCTAAGGAGTAACCATTGGAATGAAGACCGGTGGAAGATAACCCAAGTAAAAGGTCTCCGGACGTAACGGCTATTTCATACTCACCAGGAGCATAAAAGCCCGGCATTTCGGCCGTTTCTCCACCAATTAACGCACATCCGGCTTGGCTGCAGCCTTCAGCAATACCTGCAACAAGGGATGCCGCCTGCTCAGGTTCAAGCTTCCCGACCGCAAGATAATCCAAGAAAAACAAGGGTTCTGCCCCCGTCACCAGGATATCATTAACACACATAGCCACACAGTCAATTCCAATCGTGTCATGCTTATCAAGCAGTTGAGATACAGCTAGTTTGGTACCCACTCCATCCGTTCCGGATACTAATACTGGATGCTTATACTTATCCATATCCAAGGCAAATAACGCTCCAAAACCACCTAATCCTCCTAATACTTCTTTGCGGAAGGTTTTTTCTACTAATGGTTTAATCATTTCGACAGTTCTGTTTCCTTGACTGATGTCAACACCGGCCTGCTGGTAAGTTAACGAGCGTTTCCGCATTTTCTTGCCTCCTTTCGATTATGCTGCGAGGTCTCAAGAATATGCTTGCCCAATTCATCCTCCGAAGGAATTTGTATGGGGTAATTACCACTAAGACAGGCTGAACAAAAGCCCGTATCCTTACCCAATGCTCGATAAAGTCCCTCAATGCTCAGATAATGAAGGGAATCGGCAGCAATGTAAGCACGTACCTCTTCTATAGACTTTTGAGCTGCTATAAGTTGTCCACGCTCTGAGATATCAATACCGTAGTAGCAAGGATGCATCACCGGCGGCGAACTAACCAGCATGTGAACCTCCTTAGCCCCACGGCTTCTTATCATTTCGACAATTTTCCTGCTAGTTGTACCACGAACAATAGAATCATCTACAACTACTACCTTTTTTCCTTTAATTATCTTAGTAATGGGATTAAGCTTTAGACTCACACCTAGATCACGCCCCATTTGATCCGGCTGAATAAAAGTACGCCCAATATAGCGATTTTTCATCAAAGCAGTATCATACACTAATCCCAATTCTTCCGCATAGCCCAAAGCTCCGGCAATACCGGAGTCAGGGACAGGTATGACTATATCAGCCTCCAAGGGATGTTCATGAGCTAATTCCCTGCCCATAGCCCGACGAGCCTGCATCACATTAATTCCATCAATATTTGAATCGGGCCGTGCAAAATATATATATTCAAAAATACAAACCGCCGGTTCATTAGGTGTAAAATACCTCCGGCTATGCATTCCATCCTTATCGAGGGTGATAATCTCACCCGGAGCAAAATCACGAACAAATTCGGCCCCCAGTGTATCCAAGGCACATGTTTCAGAGGCAATTACAAAATGTTTCCCTAGCTTGCCCAAGCAAAGCGGACGATTGCCGTATGGATCCCTGATCCCAATGACCTTATCTTCAGTCATTACAACTAATGAATATGAACCTCTTAGATCAATCATGCATTTCATCAGTGCTTCTTCAATTGTGCTTTGACCATAACGTGCAATCAGATTTACGATAACCTCCGAATCAATCGAAGATTGAAACACAGAACCGTTAGCTGCCAGCTTCTGCCTAAGTTCACCCGCATTAGTCAAATTTCCGTTGTGCGCTACTGCGAGGCTACCCTGTAAATAGTGGCAAACTAGCGGCTGAGCATTTAAAACCAAGCTCGAGCCCATGGTGGAATAGCGCACGTGTCCTATTGCCGCATGCCCTTTTAGCTTCTGTAGAGTATCTTCTGTGAACACTTCTGAAACCAAGCCCATATCTTTATGCAGCTTGATTCCTTCACCATTGGCAACTGCAATACCTGCACTTTCCTGTCCACGGTGCTGCAAGGAATAAAGTGCATAATAGGTTAACATCGACACATCTTTACCCGGGGCATAAATCCCAAAAACTCCACAAGCCTCTTCCATTTTGTCAGGTTTATCTATGAATTCATTATGCATTTTATAGCCCCCCGATATTTTTCCTCCATAGCAGCTACTTCCAAACGAACTTTCCAGCCGGACCCCGTAATGTTTAATTCATTGCCCCCAACATCACCTAACACCTTATAAGGCACCTTGGTTTCTGAAAGCAGGTTGAGAACCATATCAACTTTATCCTTAGGAGTCGTAAATATGATCCGAGATTGAGATTCGCCATAAAGGAGACTGCTGGTTTTGATGCTATCCGTTAATAGTATCTCAGCTCCCTTACCCCCAGCAATACAACACTCAGCTATGGCTACGGCCAGTCCGCCCTCTGAACAGTCATGTGCAGCTGTCACTAATCCTTTTCTAATCAGCTTTAACATCGTACCTTGTACAAGCTTTTCTAATTCAAGATCTAATTCCGGTGGTCTACCGGCCTCGAGTCCATGTATGATGCTTAAAAAAAGGCTCCCGCCAATCTCATCCTTATTCTGACCCAGCAATATAATTATATCATCTTCATTCTTGAAACCCATAGTTGTTGCCTGGGAAATATCTTCAATTAGACCGACCATACCGACTACCGGAGTGGGAAATATGGCCTCACCCTTCGTTTCGTTATATAAACTGACATTTCCTCCGGTAACAGGTGTTTCCAACTCTCGGCAAGCCTCGCTCATGCCGGCGACCGCTTCTTTAAACTGCCAAAAGATTTCTGGTTTCTCCGGATTACCAAAGTTCAAACAATCCGTAACCGCAAGCGGCTGTGCGCCTGTACAAACAAGATTACGCGCTGCTTCGGCGACAGCTATCTGTCCACCACGATAGGGGTCCAAGTAAACATAGCGTGAATTGCAGTCTGTTGTAACAGCCAACCCTTTGTTCGTTCCTTTTACTCTAAGTACAGCTGCATCAGCGGCACCAGGCCCTACGACAGTATTAATACCTACCATATAATCATACTGTTTGAAAACCCATTCCTTACTAGCTATAGTCGGGGTAGAAAGTAACGCCATTAAGGTCTGATTGCAGTCCTCTAATTCTGGAATTGTACTCAAATCATAACCTTGAGCCTGAGCTAGATAAGCCGGCTCCTTAGCTTCGGGTTCATACATCGGGCATTCTTCCGTCAATGCTTTTGCCGGTATATGTGCCACAACACATTCACCCTCACGTAGAGTCATATAACCGTCGTCTGTTACTCGCCCTATAACTACAGCTTCCAAACCCCATTTTTCAAATATTGCTTGCACTTCCTTTTCTTTACCCAGCTGCGCTACCAACAGCATTCTTTCCTGCGACTCGGAAAGCATTATCTCATATGGAGTCATTCCCGTCTCTCGTCGCGGAATCTTGGCAATATCCATATCAACTCCTGTCCCGGCTCGCGTTGCCATTTCACAGGCTGAACTCGTAAGTCCGGCTGCACCCATGTCTTGCATGCCAACAACATAGCCCGTCTTGTTAAGCTCCAAACAAGCTTCCAAAAGAAGCTTTTCCATGAAGGGATCACCGACCTGTACGGCCGGGCGCTTTTCTTCGGAAGTTTCGCTTAATTCTTCGGATGCGAAGGTTGCCCCATGTATACCGTCGCGACCAGTGCGTGCACCTACTACCATAACAGGGTTACCGGGTCCTGCTGCCATACCTTTGGCTATATCCTTTTGATCAATCAAACCCACACACATTACATTAACCAAACAATTATCCTCATAAGAAGGATGGAAATAAACTTCTCCCCCCACAGTCGGAATACCGATACAATTTCCGTATCCGGCTATACCCGCTACAACGCCATCAAAAAGAAAACGGGATTTCTTACTCTTGCTCAAAGATCCAAAGCGCAAAGAATCAAGGAGTGCTATCGGACGGGCACCCATGGTGAAAATATCGCGGATAATACCACCAGCCCCTGTTGCTGCCCCTTGGTATGGTTCAATAGCCGAAGG
>PHAD01000170.1 GCA_002841595.1 Firmicutes bacterium HGW-Firmicutes-12 | reverse complement strand
CCAGGGGTGCAGTTTGGTCAGCATCCGGAATTTTTGGAAGATTATCTACCATGGAGTACGGAAGTACAGGAAACCTGTACGTAGGAGCAAATATTTCAGTTTACACTGGTTTTTGCTCTTTTTTTTTCTATACACTGTGTTATTAGACGCTTACTTTTAATGAACCAATTGTTAAAATAAATAAAAACAAAAAAACAAGACACTTGTATTAATGTGACTTGTTTTTTGTTAGTACATTTTTGTTTTTCTAATGTTAGAATGTTCTTACTTAACAGTGTTAATATCAATGAATGGCGTTGCACCACCTGTAACACTTGGAAGTATGCCATCCCATTTCTTTATTGCTGCCATTTGAGCTTCAATCTTCCTTAATTCAATTAAATCAGGAGAAATTACTTGTTTTTGCAATCGTAATGCTTCTGCTTCCGCTTTTGCAGTTTCGATTGTTTGTTGTGCTTCAATCTCTATTCTTTGTAAATCAAGGGTAGCCTTTAAGGCTTGTTGTTCTGCAATTTGTTTTTGCTCAATCGCATTATTGTATTCATCGCTAAACTTAAATTCAGTAATATTTATTTCATCTAAATAAATACTGTAATTCGCAAATTTTGATGATAATGTTTCTTTGATTTTAGAACTTACTTCAGATCTCTTGGAAATAAGCTCCTCTGCAGTATACTGTGCAGTAACTGCTTTTACAGCCTCACCTATAGCTGGATCAACTATTCTTTCATTATATGATAAGCCCACTCGCTTATATAAATCTTGGACTTGATCATTGATAAGATGGTAGTTAACTGCGACAGTAGTCGTAACTATTTGCATGTCCCTTGATGCAGCTGTTTGTTGCGATTCTGTTTTTCTTACACGCACCTCTACCTGTATAACATCTTGAATAAATGGGATTTTGAAATGTATCCCTTCGTTAAACGCAACTGATTGAACAGCTCCTAATTGTACCACTACTCCCACATGACCGGCATCAACTATAACAAAAGAATTATAAGCTGTAACTAACAATAATACTAATATAATAATTAGCACCAAATGTTTTTTAAACTTCTTATCCAATACTGATTTCATTTCTACGATTTTATCTTCCAATTTTTTCCTCCTTTTAAATATTATTTATTGTACAAGCTTCAGTATTGCATAAATTTTCTTCTTACGCAACTTGATAAATTTTCTTAATTCTTATAATTATATTGTTATTTGTTATGTTTTCTACTTCTATTTATACTCCTAGTTTTAGTATTTCTCTTCTCACCTTGTTGTTTACCTTGTTGTTTACCTTGTTGTTTACCTTGTTGTTTGTGGTTATCTACTAAATTTCCCTTTCTTTTAGGCTTTATAAGACATTTAGAACCAAAACCGATTAAGTCTGTTCGGTTAGCCTCGGTTAAGGCATAATAAACCAGATCATAATTCTTAGGATTTCTATACTGCAGAAGAGCTCTTTGCATGGCCTTTTCAGCCTTTTTTTGGGGAATATACACATCTTGCATAGTTAAAGGGTCTTTCCCTGTATAAAACATAGCCGTCGATAATGTCCCGGGCGTTGGGTAAAAATCCTGCACCTGTTCAGGCTGATAGTGTATATCTCTCAAATACTCTGCTAACTCTATAGCTGTTTCAAGTGTGCTTCCAGGGTGACTTGACATCAAATATGGTATGATAAATAGGTTTTTACCCAATTTGTCATTGATATGAGAAAACCTTTCCCTAAACTTATTATACGTCTTTCCAGCAGGTTTTCTCATATACCTTAACACTTTTGGCGAGATATGCTCTGGTGCCACCTTTAGTTGTCCACTTACATGATGTTGAAGTAACTCTTTTAAAAAAGTCTCATCCTTATCGGCCAATATATAATCATATCTGAGCCCTGAGCGTACAAACACCTTTTTTATATTTGGTAAAACTCGTAGTTTTCTTAATAGTCCTAGGTATTCTCGGTGATCCACAATTAATTCTTGGCATGGCTTAGGATGTAAGCATTGCTTGTTTTTGCAAGCCCCCTCGCTAAGTTGTTTTTCACAGGCAGGATTACGAAAATTAGCTGTAGGCCCGCCCACATCATGAATATACCCTTTAAAGTCATCAAGCTTTGTAATCTCAACTGCTTCCTTAATTATAGAAGCATCACTTCTACTTTGCACTAATCTTCCTTGATGAAAGGCTATTGCACAAAAAGAGCAGCTGCCAAAACAGCCTCTGGAGCTAACAATACTAAATTTAACCTCTTCTATGGCAGGTATACCACCTAGCTTTTCATACGAAGGATGGTAGTTTCTCTGAAATGGCAATGAATATACTTTATCCAATTCGAGCCTATTCAAAGGCCTTTCTGGTTTGTTTTGCACAAGGTAGTTATTCGCATGCTTCTGTACTATGGTTTTGCCTCTAACCGAATCTTGTTCCTCGTATTGTACTTTGAATGCTTCAGCATATTTTATTTTGTCTTCTAGTACTTCTTTATAAGTCGGAATTTCAATATACTCACCATCTACTAGTTCTAAATTATCTACTACATAACAAGTTCCAGGAATATGTCTAATATATTTTATGTCTAATTCATCATTCAAATTTTTAGCTATCTCAACAATTTGTTTTTCTGCCATTCCGTAAATTAAAATATCAGCGCTACTATCTACAAGAATTGATTTGCGTACAGTATTGCTCCAATAATCATAGTGAGCAAATCTCCTTAAACTCGCCTCTATTCCTCCAATTATTATAGGTATCTTTTTATAGGCCTCTCTTATTCTATTACAATAAACAATTGTTGCCCTATCTGGTCTTAAGCCCATCCTCCCACCTGGAGAATACAAATCTTTGTCTCTTATCTTCTTATTAACTGTATAATGATTCACCATAGAATCCATGTTTCCAGCCGCTACCAAAAAACCTAATCTAGGTATGCCTAGCTTCTTAAAATCATCTGTACTCTTCCAATCGGGCTGTGCTATTATACCCACCTTATATCCTTGGTCTTCTAATACTCTTGCAATAAGTGCAGGCCCAAAGCTATGATGATCTACATACGCATCTCCTGTTACTAAAACAAAGTCAAGTTGTTCCCAGCCTCTTATTTGCATATCCTCTTTACTTATTGGCAAGAATTCATTAATCATAGTTCACCTGCTTAATTTAATCACTACTATTATTACTTATTTGCATAAATATTTTTGTTATACGCGGATCAAATTGAGTACCGGAGTTGTTATCAATTTCTTTCAACGCTTCTTTCACAGGAAGGCTCTTTCTGTAAGCACGGTCTGAGGTCATAGCATCATACGCGTCTACAATTGCAATAATACGAGATAATATTGGAATGTCTTCTCCGCAAAGCCCACTGGGATATCCCTTGCCATCCCAGCGCTCATGATGGCAAAGAATATACTCTGCTATCGGAACAAGCTCTAAAGAATTCATTGCAATCCTGTATCCAATCAGAGGATGCTTTTTTATTTCAACCCATTCCTCTATGCTTAGTTTGCCTGGCTTATTTAATATCCGTTTATCAATGCCCACCTTTCCGAGATCATGTAGCATCGCTAATAGTTCCAGTTTGTCAATCTCTACCTGCGAAAGTTCGAGGGCTATTCCAATCTTTCTGGACATGACCATCATCCTCTCCGCATGCTCCTCGGTTTCATAGCTCTTTTCATACATGGTCGCCTTTATAGAGGAAATAATAGCACTTCGTGAGCTCTTATGCTCCAAAAGCTTACGTTGGTACATAGCTTCCTCAGCTATCTTAAAGGTCTGCTTGAAATCCTCATTCATAACTTTTTTAGTAGAGCAACCTAAGGATATGTTGATATGGAAAGTATCGTTTGAAATATCGCTGTTGTGCCCCTTACAGGCGGCTTGAATTTCTTTTAGAAGGGCATAAGCACTTCTATTATTTGTTTTGGGCAAAACAAGAGCGAACTCATCTCCTCCAATTCTGGCCAAAAGATCTCCTTTTCGGCAACACCCTTGCAGGATCTGTGCAGCCTGGATAA
>PHAD01000016.1:2061-47831 GCA_002841595.1 Firmicutes bacterium HGW-Firmicutes-12 | reverse complement strand
CATTACGTTACTCTTGTTCTTCTTATCTCTAGAGTATATCGCACCGCAACTACTACATTTAAAGCTTTCCTCTGCATTATCTGGAGTCAAATTCCTTCACCCCCTACAAACTAAAAACTTACCAACTTCTTAAACTATTCTTAGCTATTATGTATCTTATTATGAGGTAAAACAAAAAAAGAGACTCAGAGTCTCTTTTAATCAATTAAATATTCTCAAAAACAACTTAGACATTACTCTAATAGCGGCTAGAACCCCTTCCGCCACGTTTTGCATCAGTACTACGTTTATATTCAGAGAGTTTTTCATCGCTTTCTTTCATGAATTTGGTTAGTTTGTCTTCAAAGGATACCTGGATGTTACCACGCTGCCTATCTTTCCGATTATCTCTGGCTGGGGGTCTTACCGAAGGGTTAGCCTGTTTAATTGAAAGACCAACTTTCCCCTTGGCGTCAACATTAATTACTTTAACCCTAACCTTATCTTGCTCTTTTAAATAGTCTTTTACATCCTTTACATAGGCATCCGCTACTTCAGAAATGTGAACTAGCCCAGTAACTCCGCCCGGCAGTTCGACAAACGCACCAAATGGGGTAATCGCAGTAACAGCTCCTTCTAAAATAATCCCCACTGTAATTGACATTCGGTCTTATATCCCCCCAGCTTTTTATGCATACTACATAAAATATTATAGCTTACACTATAATATAGTGTCAACACTAATATGATACTACCATTTATTTGCTTTTCTTAGTCCCCCATATCCTCTGATCTAACTTCTTTAGGCATTGGTATGTCGTTCCCCGGTATAGCCGGAATAACTATAGTTTCACCACTTTTTACCATTCCGAGACTTTCACGGGCAATTCTTTCAATAATTTCCGGTTCATTTAAAGACTGAATTTCACTTACTAACTCTTCTTGTTTCTGCAATAGTATTATTTGATCGTCTTCAAGCATATGCAATTGCATTCTAAGTTGCCATAACTGGTATCCTCCAGCAACAAAAGCAAAAATAAGATATAAACCCAAAACTGACAGGCATACCTTAAGATAGCGAGGTTTTCTCCTTTTTATCCTGCGTACAACCTGCTTTGTTTTTATATCATTCTCTACATAAGGATTAGGATAGCTGAGAGAACTTAACGCAGCTTCTTTTCGGGAATTACTCTTCCTCTGCATCTGTATCATACAGGTTCATACCCCATTCCTCACCCGGTATTATAATAACTACCTGATAACCTTTCGTCTTCGCCCTGCTATAAAGAGTATTAATAGTAGCCACACCGAGCCCTAGAATTTTCCCTATATTGTCGCTACTTTTACCCATCTCTTTTAAAACAACAACCTGTCTTTCCCTATGACTCAGTTTTTCAGCTCCACGCAATTCTAAATGCATTATAACCTACCTACGGTTTACATTTTTATTACAGTTAAATACAAATCAACTACATACTGATTACATATTAATTACATTAGTCCAGATCTATATTCTACATCAATTATTATTAATCCTTCTATTTTATGAAGGGAATTTTTCGTTTTACTCCCTTACCAATACTCCTATTTATACTTTTCATCTTCAATATACCCTTACTTAAAACATGAAATAGCCCTGTTGTGAGTTTCATCGGAATAAGTAGTATAGATATTAGCCTTTTAAAGGGTAGTTTAAGCATATCTACCATTCCTACTAAAGTTCCGCAAATAAAGGAGTGTATATTAAATATTCTCTCACGCATAAGTAAACTAAAGAATTTTCTATATAGAATAAAACCAATAAGCATACTGATAAAGACATATACCCTGACCTCACCCCAAAGATATTTTAGTAAAAACCAATATGTAATACTAGTAGTTAACACCCAAAATATTGCATCTCCAAGGTTTGTCCCCCATTTTTTCAAGCTGTGTGCCTTTCTAAGAACACGATAAATATCAAAAAGCAGGCCTATCATAGTACCTAATATAACTAGCATTAAAAATACAATAATTTGATCAGCCACGGGCTGCATCATTTCACCGCCCTATTTTAAGTTATTACTTAAGTAGACGTTCAATAATACCTTTTCCTCTTTGTCTTACTTGCGCCTTCTTATTCTCTACATACAAAATACTGTTTATTTTTCCTTCTATAAGCATTTTCCCATCTTCTAGGTTTAACTGGACTATATGCAGGCCTTCACCTTTAATAACCAGAACTCCTAATTTGCTTATTGCAGTAATCTGGTTTTCATTAAAACTCTCTACTTCCAGCACGCCGTCCGCTTGCAATACTTCTCTATTGGTTAGCGTAATTTGGTAAAGAGTAGCGTTTCTACTTTCCATAACACTTTTCCCCCTGCAATCCTTTTTACATTTATCCATATGCAGGTGATTTCCAAATATACCTTTAGTTCTAGGAATAAATTACTGGGCTATTACTCATTAGCCCAGTTAAAAGGTGCATCTTCATCATTTTCACCTAAGAAATCTTTATAAAACTGTCCATCCTTTTCTTTATGTGAAGCTATCGCTTCATATTTTTCAACCGTTCCAATAGCTTCATCTGAATTAACATACACATCATCATAATCATCTATACTTCCAATATCAGAGGGTGAATTACTCGTACCGTATCTGGCCACTGCTTGCCAGGCATCTTCTCCGTCAAAAGCATTATTTGTTTCATTATAACCACCAAAGGGTGGGATAATAACCTCCTCTTCAATAGGGCGTGTCCGTCTTTTGCCTTCTTCTATAGCTTCCTTACAGTAAAGACAAAGCGCTGCAAAAGGAATTGCCTCCAACCTCTCCTGGCTGATTTGCCTGCCACATGATTTACATATACCGTATTTTCGTTCCTTTATATCTTCAAGCGCTTCATCGATCATGGCTAATTGTTCTTCAGTCATGATCTTCAAACCAAGGTCTTTTTCTCTCTCAAAGGTGGCATCCCCTACATCGCCAGGATGATTATCATACAATGACAGCTCACCTATAGAGTCTATTAAAGGCGTCCTTAAACCTTCACTAATGTTCTTAGCAATTCTTTCATTTTTATAACGCAAATCTTCTAGTCGTTTTTGATAGTATTTTAGTTCATTTTCCTTCATTTTGACCCCTCATCTAATCCCATTCTTTTTTTATCTGGACATCTTTAAAGAAATACTCTATAATTTGCTCTGCTTTTTTCCCTTGTGAAGCTAAGGCTTTTGCACCCCACTGGCTCATCCCTACACCATGTCCAAATCCTTTTCCACTTACTATTAAATTATTTGCCTCTACTCTCATATCTGTAATTAAAGTTGAACGCATTTTCTCGCTCCCTAAAGCCAGACGAAAAGCAGGTCCACTCACAACAACGTTACCTACTTTTATGCTTGTTGCCCGTCCAGAAGGTCCTTTTTCTACTATATTGACCTGGTTTATATCTCCCGTATCCTTACCAGTGGCTTCCTTCACACTCTGCCGTACAACATCAAGAGGAAATGATATCTGCCAAGATTTGTTCTCTGGTATGGTTATTTCCGCACCAGGATCGCTAACACTTTTTATATAGGGACTTGGTTGTTTTCCATACGCCAATCCTTCTTGTGCCGAAGCTGCAGTTTGTCCTCCTCCATCAGCAAAAAACCAAGCTTTTATATATTTTCCTTGATATGTGACTATTTCACCTCTAGTTCTTTCCACTGCTTTATTGACATTTTCGTTAATACGTCTTGCATCATAAGCCTGGAATTCCTCAGGATTAGTAGAAGCATCCGTACCCCGCGCCGGCACTCCTTCTCCATTTTGCATTCTCTCCAAAGTGAAAGTACGCGCAATAATCGCCTGAGCCGCTAATGCCTCTAATGGCCAACTTGGATCCATTTCTGCTGCTACTACACCTTTTAGATAATCTTCCATTTTAAGTTGCTTCTTTTCACCTGTTTCTGCCACATATAATGATATTGTTGGCTCTTCTTTAATCTCAGATTTTTCAGGCCTTTGTAATACGCCACAAGAAGTAAAAGCAAGTAATTGAAAACAAAGTAGAAAGATTACGAGAAGGTTTGTTTTCTTCATAAAATTACCCCCAGCAAACTATTATGAGCTTAGTTTAGCCGAGGGATCTGTTTATATGTATTTATAACTCTGTCAAATTATTCAATTATCCTATATATATTCTTTGCTTCATTGGCAGGAACCGCCCCTTTTATCTCTAAGACTTCGACACTAATCAATTTACTACCAAAACCTATCTCCAAGACATCTCCGACTTTTACCTCGGTAGCTGGCTTGGCAACTTTGCCATTAACTGAAATACGCCCTGCTTCGCTGACGTCTTTTGCCACAGTCCGACGTTTAATCAGTCTGGATACTTTTAAGAATTTATCAAGCCTCATCCTATCATCCCCTTCTATGATTGAAGATAAGGAGAAAAAAATCAGGTCCCTTTTGCGAACCTGATTATGTCTCTTACTCACATAATTATTAAATAGATACAAAAACTATTAAACCACTGAATCCTTGAGTGCTTTTCCTGGCTTGAAGGCCGGAACCTTAGTAGCGTCAATTTTAATCTCTTTGCCAGTTTGTGGATTACGGCCCGTACGAGCAGCTCTCTGTCTCACTTCAAAAGTACCAAATCCAACGAGTTGTACTTTGTCATTGCTAGCAAGCGCACCTTCAATACTTGCGAGTACTGCGTTAACAGCTTTTTCAGCGTCTTTCTTTGTCATTTCTGCCTTTTCTGCTACTGCACTTATGAGTTCAGTTTTATTCAAAATAATCCCTCCCTAAAATATTAAGGTTTTTCTATTCTATCTTTCTACAAAGCCTTGCAAAATCCTGCGTCAGCTGTAAACTTTTTCTTCTTTTTTGCATTATAATTCCTTTTTAGCCTCTTCCCAAAACGTTTCCAGTTGGACAAGTCCCAAATCTTCCCATTTATTATTACTTTCTAGTACTTTTCTTTCAATATAATTGAAACGACTAATAAATTTATTAGTACTCCGTAGCAGTGACAGTTCAGGAGATACGTTTAAAAATCTTGCTAAGTTAACAATTGAAAACAAAAGATCTCCAAGTTCATTTTCTTTCTCTATCTTGTCCTCATTTACATTTTTCAATTCATTTATTTCCTCAAAAACCTTATCCCATGCGCCTTGAACGTTTTCCCAATCAAATCCAACCTTATGTGCGTTTTTTTGTACTTCCTCAGCTAATAAAAGTGCAGGAAGTGATCTGTTTAGTTTCTTCATAACCTTATTCATTGCTGTATGTCCGTTATCAATTTCTCCTCTTTCTACAGCTTTTATATCTTCCCAATTTCTTATGACATCGTCAGTATCTTTTGCAATTCCATCACCAAATACATGAGGATGGCGACGCACCATTTTCTCAACAATATTATTTATCACATCATTATTCGTAAAGTCTCCACGATTTTGTGCTAATGTGGCATGAAAGACCACTTGTAACAGTAAGTCTCCCAATTCCTCCATTAATTTATTCATATCTTTACTATCTATCGCTTCAATAACTTCATATGTTTCTTCAATAAGACAGGTTTTTAGGGAATCATGATTCTGTTCCCTATCCCAAGGACAGCCTTGTGGGGAAAGGAGTTCTTTCAATATCTCTACCAAGGGATCTAGTGGGTAAGACGACATTCTAGAATGTTCTTCACTGTAGCTTGGCTCTATATATATCGAGGTGAGATGATCATACCTTTCATAATGGTCCATCTTATAAAGTGGTACGCGTACTATATCTTCTTCCCCATTAATACCAACAGCCCTGAGAATTACTATTGGATGGCTAGGATTATAGACCTCAAGCAAAAGTAGCTTTAAATCCGATGCCACCAACCTACTATGAACTTGTAAAAATAACTGATGAGTTGATATCTTAAGATTTTCTTTATTTACAGATAGAGCATCTAAGATCATAAATCCCTCAGCGGGATCAATCTGCAACAATCCATATACCGCATCAAGGAAGCTCATGCCAGGTTTGATTGTAATCTTTATATCCTTACCTTCTCCAACCTGAAGAAGCCTTCTAACCGACTCCTCTCCCACCAGCGGATTACCAGGAACCCCATATACTATCTGTTCTTGTGTTGCATTGTCTTGCAGTTCATTAATTAAACTTTGAACTATTGCCTCATATACTTGACTAAAACTCTCTTTTTCTTCATAAAGATAATCAAATGTCTTAAACTTAATATTACAATTTGCTAGTTCCTGAATAACTGGATGCTTGTATGTACGCATAAATATTCTTTCATTCTTTCGAAGTATATTCCACACCCCTAATGAAAGGTTATCCATAGTCCCCGGTCCAAGTCCTACAACAATAATCTCGTTCAAGTCCTTCGCTCCCTTTTGCATAATACTAACTCATAATACCATTAGCAGCAAGGGACTAGCAAGCTATTCAGCTTATTATTCGCTAAATAACCAAGTAGACAAAAAAAGGTGGCGTACTTCACCACCTTTTATCTACTGTTCCATTTGTTTAGCTAAGAACGAAGCAGCTGTTTCTGCTAATTTTAATTCAAGATCACCAAATTTCACATTTGGCTCTCTTGAAGCAATTATTACCGCTCCGATGGGATCTCCTTCAGCAATTATTGGAGCAATTACTTCCGCCGTATACCTACATTCCCCTTCTTCACCAGCACATATCTGGCAATGCGCTTGCTGTCCAGGTTGATTAATCAATATTGCTTTTCTTTCTTCCATGACTTTCTCTACTGCTGGGCCCACTCTCTTGTTTAAGTATTCTTTTTTGGGCCCTCCAGCTACAGCAACTATCTGATCCCTATCAGCAATGCATGCAATATGTCCAATAGCTTCATAAAGAGAATCAGCATATTCCTTCGCAAATTCCCCAAGTTCACCTATTGGAGAGTATTTTTTTAAAATTACCTCCCCTTCACGATCAACAAAAATTTCTAAGGGATCTCCTTCACGAATACGCAAGGTTCTTCGAATTTCCTTTGGTATTACAACACGCCCTAAGTCGTCTATCCTACGTACAATACCTGTTGCTTTCATTTTTTCTTATTTCCCTCCTTAATATTTAAGGGATACCTTATTTTTAGTATATATTCTTGATATCTTATTTATTCTTCATTAACAATGATTTGAATAAAATTCTGACCTCCTCTACTATTATCTTGTACGCTTATTATTTTGTTAAAACTTCTATTTTTATACCTTAAAAATACAAATACTTCGTCAAAACAAGACGAAAACTTTCTTTATACATTGCATGCAAAAAGGCCCCATCATAAGATAGGACCTTTTTTTATAAGTTTTTTTCTATTTTTCTACTGTTGTTTCCTCTTTAGCATCTTCACTTTCTAACGTTTCATCGGATGCATCAGCACTTTGTCCTTTGTTATTTAATACTTCCTCAAGGTTATTTATTATTTCGGCTTTACCCTTTAACTCATCTACATATTCTTGGAACTTTTTCTGTTTATCTTCCATGAGCAAGCGATCTGATAAGAAATCCTTTACTTCCTCAAACGAATAATCCTTACCAGGTTTTATATCCTCTACTTTAATGACATGAAAACCATACAGTGACTGAACAGGTTCTTTCGTGTATTCACCTTCATTTAATGCATAAGCTGCATCTACAAACTCCCTAACCAATCTAATATCATCTTTACTAAAATAATCAATTAAGCCTTCATTTTGGTTAACAGAAGTATCAATAGAAAGCTCACGTGCTAATTCCGCAAAATCCTCTCCCTTATCAAGACGGCCTATAGTAGCCCTCGCCTCTTCTTCACTAGCAACAAGAATATGCCTAGCTTTTCTCTGTTCAACTTCTGCAAATTCTGCCTTGTTATTCTCATAATATTCCTCTGGTTGTACCGACGAAGTAACAATATCCTCTGTCAATACTTCAAACAGCTTATTTATTATTATTTGACTTTTTATAAACCCTTCAAGCTCTTCATTCGTCATTTTTGTTTGGTTCAAGAATTGTTGGTAAGTCTCTTCCGAACCATATTGCTCTCTAATAGTCTTCATTTCATTATCAATATCTTCTTGCGTAACCTCTAGTTTCTCTTTTTTTGCTAATTCATAAATAATTTTTTCATCAATCAAGCTTTCTAATACTTGCTCTCTTACGAAACTTCCCATGTCTTTGTTTTCTGGGGCATCCAAATCATACTGATACATGGCAGCAACATACTGAGCTCTTGTTTCTAATTCTTCAAAACTAATTTTTTCCCCATTGACCATAGCAACAGCATCACCTATATCTCCAGCATCATTATTGCTTGTACATCCAGTAATAAGTAATACCAGAATAAATAAACAAACCGAAAATTTCAATATTTTTCTCATCTTTTAAATTTCCCCTTTCGTTTTGTGAAACAAAGTATTTTAATTATAACAGCACGGTCGCTCTTTCAGCAATAGTTGATATTTCCATGACTACTTCTTCTAAGAGTTTTAAAACCCTTTCAATATCTAACCTTTGCGTGTTTACCATAATTTCTAATCCGGTTGATACACTAAAACTTACTTGCCGACGGTATCTTCTGGCTAGTTCCATTAGATCTTTGCCGGAAAGGCCATGGTTTTCTTCTATCTTAATCTTAATCAGATCTTTCTCTTGCAAAACTGCATAGATTTTAGATCTACTAGCCATTACCTTTATGGAAGCAATCTCTAAAAGATTCTGAAGTGGTTCCGGCAATGTTCCATATCTATCTCCTAGTTCTTCTTTCAATCCTTCTATCTCTTTAATCTCTCTAGCAGCATATATTCTTTGATAGAAATCAATTTTTGTACCGGTATCACAAATATAATCTTGCGGTATAAAGGCTTTAACCTGTAAGTCTATGGTTATATCCCTTTCTTTCGGCTTTTCTTCACCTTTTGCTTCTTTAACTGCTTCTTCTAGCATTCGGCAATACAAATCAAAGCCTACTGCAGCAACATGACCATGCTGCTCGGCTCCCAAGATGTTACCGGCACCTCTAATTTCTAAATCTTTCATAGCAATTTTAAATCCAGAACCTAGCTCCGTAAACTCCCGGATGGCGTTCAATCTTTTCTCAGCTACCTCAGAGAGTACCTTGTCTTTATTATAAGTTAAATACGCATAGGCAACCCTATTAGAACGCCCAACCCTACCTCTGAGCTGATAAAGCTGCGAGAGTCCGAGCTTATCAGCATCATCGATTATTAGAGTATTGACGTTTGATATATCTAAGCCCGATTCAATAATAGTTGTACTAACGAGTACATCGAGCCTGCCTTCCATAAAATCCAACATAACTTTTTCTAATTGTTCTTCCGTGACTCGACCATGTCCAACCCCAATAGTTGCTTCGGGTACTAACTCTCTAACGAAACTAGCTACTCTGTCAATATCTTCAATACGGTTATGAACATAATAAACTTGGCCGCCTCGTCCTAGTTCTCTTCTTATTGCTTCACGAATAAGCTGCGAACTATGCTCCACTACGAATGTTTGAACAGGGTAACGATCTTCAGGAGGTGTTTCTATTACACTCATATCACGAGCTCCTACTAATGCCATGTGGAGAGTTCTAGGTATAGGAGTAGCTGTAAGGGTGAGTACATCAACCGTTTTTCTCAGTTTTTTGAGTTTTTCTTTATGTACAACGCCGAAACGCTGCTCCTCATCTACAACCACTAGACTTAGATCTTTAAACTTTACATCCTGCGAAAGCAGTCGGTGTGTCCCAATAATAATATCAATCTTTCCCGACCTAAGCTCTTTTAGTGTATCTTTTTGTTCCTTGGGATTACGAAAACGACTTAATACTCCAACATTAACTGCAAATCCTTCAAATCTCTCCCGAAAGGTATTATAGTGCTGTTGGGCTAAAACTGTAGTGGGCACCAATACTGCTACTTGCTTACCATCCGTTACTGCTTTAAAAGCTGCGCGTATAGCAACTTCCGTTTTTCCATAGCCTACATCTCCACAAAGCAATCTATCCATCGGACGCGGCTTCTCCATATCCTGCTTAACTTCACTAATAGCCCGCTTCTGATCAGCCGTCTCCTCATAAGGAAAAGCTTCTTCAAAATCATTTTGCCACGATAAATCAGCAGAAAAAGCATACCCTGGTTGAGCTTCACGTGCAGCATATAGCTTAAGAAGATCATCAGCCAATTCTTTTACTGCACCCTTAACCTTGCTCTTAATCTTATTCCACTCGTTTCCACCCAGTTTCGATAATTTGGGTGACTGCCCCTCCTGATTGAAGTATTTTTGTAGCATTCCTGACTGTTCTGTAGGCACGTAAAGCTTATCTTCACCCTGGTATTTAATGACAAGGTAGTCACGCTCAGCCTCACCAACGGCCAATTTCTCAATACCCATATAACGGCCAATCCCATGGTTTGTATGAACAACATAGTCACCAATTTTTAGATCCTCAAGTATGTTAACACGTTTTCCTTCCAAGAAAATCTTGCGCGGAGCACGTTTTTTAGGTTGGTGAAAAAGCTCATGTTCCGTCAGAACTGCTAGTTTCCAAACAGGCAATTCAAAGCCGCCCGTTAAATGACCTGTAGTAATATATATTTTCTCGGGCTGAAGATTGAGTTCTTTATCATCAGTTATAACTATTGCCTCAATACCCAAATCCCATAGACCCTGCTTTAAACGTTGGCTACGTTCAATTGAATTTACATAAATCAAGGTAGCCAATCTTTGCCGCAACCATTCTTTCAACTCGTCGACCAAAAGACGTGTTTTTCCCATAAAAAGACCTGGTGTTTTAGCCGTAATGCTTAAAAGATTGATTTTCTCAAATCCATTAGGTTTTTTGGGTAATAGCGAAAAGAATACTTTGGAACAATTCTTTAGGTTATGCAAAATTTCTTCTATCTGATAATAATTATCAATTTGCCCTGGAAAAACCCGACCCTTTTCGAGAAGTATCTTATATGTCTCCTGTGTCTCTTTTTGACTTTGTAAAAAGCCCTCTCTTTGTCGATTAGGCTCATCCATAATAAGAAGAGGTGTTTCATTAAAATAATCAAGCAACGAATATTTCTTATCCGAGAAATAAGGTAGATATTGTTCGTACCCAGGAAAATACTGATCTTCCTTAATATTTTCTACAACTTCTTGCATCCTGGAAAAAAGACTGTCATAAGCTTCTCGAGCTCCTCTTTTTTCTATGCTTTTCAACTGTTGCTTGGCCTCTTTTTGAATTTTTTTTCTTGGCCCGCCATGAAAAACTCGGCTGCCGGATAAACAACTACCTCTTCCAGCTTACTTATAGAACGTTGATTCTCAGCAGAAAAAAGACGAATAGATTCTATTTCATCGTCAAACAGTTCTAATCTGAGTGGGTTTTCACTAATGGAACTATATATATCCAAAATACCCCCCCGTAGCGAAAACTGTCCTTTACCTTCAACCATATCTACACGCTGATACCCCAAAGATAAGAGTCGTTCCAATAACAAGACAGTATCTATCCTGTCTTTAACCCTTAGATTAAATGCTACTGATCGAAATAGTTTTGGTGAGATCAGCACCTTGCTGATAGCTTCAAGGGTAGTAACAACTACATTTTTTCTGCCCTCAAGCAAACCGACCAACACCTCGAGGCGTTTTCGCTGGGTCTCATAGCTACGGGCTATCACTTCAAAAGGTAATATATCCAGTGCTGGATAGTAATTGACTGTATGTCCCGGCAATAAATTGTTTAAGTCATCAAAGACCTCTTTCCCTCGCTGGATATTTTCCACTATATATAATAATGGTTTCTCCTGATTATTCAGAATCATTGCAGCTAACATACTCTTTAAGGACCCGCTTACTCCGTATATCAATGAGTCCTGTCCTTTTTTCACTTGTTCCAAAAAAAAGCTGACTTCTTTCATTCCTTGGAGATATTCATATATCGGTCTTAGTGTCATATCCATTTCCTCCCATGTCAAATAGTGGGCGTCTTTTATTGACCCCCACCGGGAATTGAGTCTCCCTAACATTATATAACATTGTAATCTGATTATACTACATAAAAGTTAATATTTTGTTAAAGGAAATTGGTTAATGGATTATCTCTCCATCCTGTTCTTTTTCAGTACTTCCCTCACCCCAACAAGAGTCACAAATAGCCCTAACCGTTCCAACTTGACGATTCCAATCAAGATGAACTAGATCCTCTCGTTCCTCAGGGGTTAAGACATCAAATCCTAACCTGTCTTCATTAATGATTCCCATCTCTATCTCATCAATATATCTCCCACATTCATCACAAATATAGATAAGACGCATATTCTTCCCCCCTCTTTCTAATATCTATCAGAATTAAAAAAACGTATCATTATATAATTAAAATATGTGTGTAGTAAAGCTGCTGCTACAATCCCAGCCATCCACAATCGTGTATAAATTATAGTATAGTAAGTAACCTGACCGAAAACCCAGTGGCTTGTCAGTCCTGCTAAAGCAGTCCACAAACCTAGCCTTCCAGAAGAGGTATAGTCATGAACCGCTTCAATTAAACCGAAAACCCCATGCACAAATGAAATAGATCCTCCTAAAAGCAAAGCGGTCATTGTCTTTGCCAATTCTTCGAATACGGGAACGATCCATATTACACCACTTTCACCCCAACGTTTTACTATTAGTATGTTTCCAACCCAAGCCAATGCGGCTGCAATTAATCCTGCCATACATGAAATCATCCACTAATCTTTCCTTCCGCAGGTTAGTCTATAGTATGTCCTGAAATGCATTATACTAAGCAGATGGTACATTTACAGTTATATAAATAAGTAAAAAAGGGTAAGAACGAAACTAAAGTTTCGTTCTTACCCTTTTTTCTTGCCTTACTACTTTCCTTTATACTTCCTATTATCCTTTTGTAACTTTTTGCATGCATCAAGCGCACCCATCATATCGATTATTTTGTGCTTTTCTGCTTGTGCCGGAGTCATAGAAATCTTCCGTTCTATAAATAATATCTCTTGCTGCATCTTTTTATAATTATCTAAACGTTCTTTAGATAATTCGCCTTCTTCAATTGCCCTTTTCACGGCACACCGAGGCTCAGCTTCATGACGGCAATCCTTGAAGAAACAATTCTTCGCAAATTCCTCAATATCGGTAAAAGACTTTGCTAAGTCAGCACTAGCAATTTGAATTTCTCTCATACCAGGCGTATCGATTACTACTCCACCTTGTGGTAAGACAAGTAATTGCCTATGGGTAGTAGTATGTCTTCCTTTACCATCGTCTTCTCTTATGGCTTTAGTAGCTAGACACTCTTCCCCCATAAGTTTATTTATTAGAGTTGATTTGCCAACACCTGAAGAACCTATAAACGCTATTGTTTTGCCCGCTTGCAGATATTCTGCAACGCATGAATAACCATCCTCGTTCATGCCTGAGGTCACTAATATATTTACCCCAAATGCTACAGATTCTATTTCCTTAATCATTGCACTTATATCTTCACACAAATCCGCTTTTGTAAGTACGACAACAGGCATAGCTCCACTTTCCCAGGCTATTGAAAGATATCTTTCAATTCGGCGCAGATTGTAATCACTATTAAGAGACATACAGATAAATATAGTGTCAATATTCGCTGCTATAACTTGTCTTTCGCAGCCGGTTCCTGCGGCCTTGCGCTCAAAACAACTCTTTCTTTTAAGCACATAGTGAATTATAGCGTTTCCCTTCTTATTATCTATCTGATCAATCAATACCCAATCCCCTACAGCAGGATAATCTACAGGAGAAGCGACCGAATACCTGAGTCTCCCAGAGACCTCGGCTTGTATCTCCCCGTATTCTGCAATAACTCTATAGGCGTCCTTATACTGTATTGATACTCTTGCCAAATGCAAGTCACCATTATATATTGTAGCTTCCTGTATGAAACGTTCAGTAAGCCCTAATTTATATAAATCTGTTCTACTCATCACATATTCATCTCCCTTATTTTCTACTAGCCAAATAAGGGGAGGTAGTAATTTGAATTAGTTCACGCCCACCTCCCCTTTTCCTACTATCTCAACATTATATGTATTAAACATATATTCTCAACTCCTTTCATTGCACTTGTATTTTTTATCTAATACTAAATTAAAGATATTCAAGTATTATTTTCCAGTCCTCAACTTTCTCAGCAAAAGACTTAATATTCTTTCCGGGAATAGGACTGGTTGATGGCAGTCTTTGATATTTTATCTTATCATCTTTAAGAAATCCCGTCTTCTTTTTATAGGTTTCGTATGCCTTGGTTCCATTAAAGCATACTAATACAATTTTAGGATTGTTTTCTAATAATCCATTGATATCATTGGGTCTTTCATTCCTTATATTTGCATCCAAGCTTCCTTTTCTTTCACATCTTTCGATTACGTCCCATAAGGCTATCCCTTTTTCCAGTAGAAACTCAACTCTTCTTTCGTAGGACAAATCAAGCTCACGATCAAAAATAGTATAAATGATTGGCCAAAACTGATTTTTTGCATATGCATAGTATTCCTGTTTTCGAAGTGATTCTTCTCCCGGCATAGATCCGAGTATTAATACTCGCGAATTTGCATTTACTATAGAATTAAATGATTTTTTTATACACAAGTTACTACTCCCAATACTGTGACTTTTACTTTTTTCTTGCAATACTATTAATTCCAGTTTCTCAATTCTAGACATTTGTTTAATATAGTATTCTCTTTGCAGAGCCTCTCTCTTTGTAGCATACTCTTCTGAATACTTCAATGCCACCGGATATCTTGTCCGTGTATATTTTGCACCCAGTCCCTTATTGTGTTTTTCAATCCTTTTGTCTATATCAATTGTCCAACCCGTATATAAGGTGCCATCGTTACACTCAATAATATATACCCAATGCAATTTACCGTTACCCCGCTTTTTACCCCACCTTTATAAGTGACTTAAATCAGGTGGATTAATCTTCACCAAAAATCTTTTTATATTCACCGTAACCCTCTTTTTCTAAGTCTCTTATAGGAATAAATCTTAAAGCTGCAGAATTAATACAATATCTCAAATCTTTTTCTCCGGGACCATCATTAAAGACATGCCCTAGATGAGAATCCGCAGTTTTGCTCCTCACCTCGGTTCGAGACATGCTGTGACTCACGTCTTCTTTTTCAATAATATTGTTTTCATGAATTGTTTTCGTAAAACTTGGCCACCCGCAGCCCGAATTATACTTGTCCCTTGAACTAAACAAGGGTTCACCCGAAACAATATCTACGTAAATGCCTTCTTTTTTATTAGACCAAAACTCATTCTTAAATGGAGATTCAGTTGCACTATTTTGGGTCACCTCAAATTGTAGCGGCGTTAATCTCTTCTTTAATTCTATTTTGCTTTCAATGTTTCCCCAGTGCTTTCTGATAAAATTATCCCGCCCTGAGCTATGACGATATAGCTTATAATGAAAGGGATTCTTTTTATAATAATTTTGATGATATGTTTCAGCAGGATAAAAGATAGTTGCTGGAAGTATTTCTGTAGTAATCGGTTTATCGAAGCGTTTACTCTCATCTAATGCTTGCTTTGATTTCTCGGCTATTTGCTTTTGCTCTTCATCATGAAAAAAGATTGCAGATCGATATGACTCCCCGCGGTCATTGAACTGCCCTCCTGAATCTGTAGGATCAAACTGCTGCCAGAATATATCCAATAGACTTTCATAGGAAATAATATCCGCATCAAAAGTAATTTGTACAGCCTCGTAATGACCTGTTGCATTTGCACAAACCTCTTGATAAGTTGGATTCTCCTTAAATCCCCCAGTATATCCAGAAATAATCTTAATAACGCCAGGATACTTGTCAAATGGCTTGACCATACACCAAAAGCATCCGCCCGCGAACGTTACTAAAGAAATTCTTTTCTCCATTCTTACACATCTTCCTTTTTAAATATCTTGGAGTCAATAACATTTATTCATCTTTCCAAGCCGAGTGCCCATAGTTTGTTCGCGCTATAGCCTAGCTTTTTAGAAAAGATAAGATACTTGTTAAACCTCGATAGCATTTGGGGATAAATCTTCATAAGTACATAAATCATTATCTAGTGCATTTTGACGCAGTACCAGATATAGTTCTGCATTAGTTGCATTATCATAGGGCATAACAAAAAATGTTCCAATAAATAACGCCAAAGCACCGAGTAAATACCATCCAAGAAATGATAGGTCTAAAACAAAAATATCGAACTTATGTCCCATCGTCATATTAATACTTAATCTTATAGCCTTCTTAGCTCCTATATTAGGATTATCTGCTAAAATATACGGAACCATTCTATATGAATACAATTTAATAATCCCTGGGATAATCAACAATAAGAACCAGAGAAAATTTTGTACTCCTCTAAGCAGCATTGTAAGTACTATTCCCTTATAATTATTGCTATCAAAAGCAAATCTAAAACATCCCTTATTGTTATTATAACAAGCTGACTGTATAAAATACCTTCTCCCACCAACTTCTAAAGGGTATCCTAAAAATATACGTAGCGAAAGTATCAATATTGTGAAGAAAAGAACAACAGCAAATATACTTATAGAATAAGGTAATAATTCATTTAGATCTGTTATTTCAAGAGGGAAAACCCCGTTTGAGTTACTATTGTTGCCTCCCCCGCCGCCATCACTACCATATTTACCTCCAGCTAAATATATTACTATACTTATAAGAAGTGCCTTCCAGTAAATATTTTTCAAAACATCTTTGGCTCTTTTTTTAAGCTCTTTTCTTGTCCACATATTTATACCTCACCTTCATATCTCTGATCTATTTTATTTCTTAACTATATTATATTCTTAATTTAAAATATTTTCTTACTCTATAATATATTCTTTCCATCCCTTTAATTATCTTTTCAACATTCTTTTGAAAGTGAGGTCCGTATACATTCTATATGAACAAGAATATATTTATCTTGACAAAATATTTTTATCGTGTTATGATGTAATCTTACTATGTTTACATTCTGATGTGGATTTGTTATACTTCCATTTAGCAAGGACTATTCTTGTTAAATGGAGGTTTTTTTATTATGGAAATGAACCAAATAAGCCTGACCGCTATGATGACTGCCTACATACGAGCCTATCACTCAAAATATGTTACACCAAAGATCTTTGATGACTTCTTAGCGTATTCTTTTATTCCAGTAGAAAGAAGGGCCCTCATAGAACAAGGTCTAGCAGATTCACTTAAGCTCCAAAATCCTCTGCTTTACGATACTTGTCAAGAGCAAGCAGAAGCCCTTTCTTTAGTTATGCAGACCATTACTGGTCCACCTAATGTCCTAAGCCGTTCACGTTTTACTGAAGATATCCTTTTAAAGGCTATCAGTCAAGGTGTTAACCAATACGTAATACTTGGCGCTGGGATGGACACTTTTGCTTTTCGTCACTCACAACTGTTAAAAGAAATCCATGTATTTGAAGTTGATCAATTTGGAATGCAGGAATTTAAGCGCCAACGAATCGCTGATTTAGCCTGGACAGTACCATCTCATCTTCATTTTGTTCCTGTTGATTTTACCCAAAACAATCTTGCCTCTTCTTTAAAAACCGCATCTTATAAACCCAATACAAGCAGTTTCTTTAGCTGGCTAGGTGTAACTATGTATTTATCACGCGAAGAGGTTTTCTCAACCTTACAAGATATTTCTAATAATACTTCTTCTGGCAGTATAATTATTTTCGATTACCTAGATCCTGATGCCTTTATTCCTGAAAAAGCTGCCGCTCGTGTACAAGGAATGCTGCAAATGGCCCAATATGCCGGAGAACCTATGAAAACAAGCCTAGAACCATCTATACTAGCTTCTGATTTAGCCGCCTTAGGCATACACCTTCAAGAAAATTTATGCCCTAACGAAATTGAAAAACGCTATTTCCAAGGCCGCTCAGATGGATATTATACCTGCGAACACGTTCATTTTGCGTTAGCAGTAGTAGAATGATCTTTAAAGTATTTCTCATTTGATAATATGCGTTGTGAAACTACTAATCTATTATGGGTTTTTTAGAAATTCTAGAATTAAATCTTCGGTGTTAATTCCTTCCTACCCTCACCTGGTGTTTCTCTTGCAGCCATATACAGTACACTCTGAACCTGGTATACTTTTGAACTTATCGCTTCCGCTTTCGTCTGATCAAATAAAGCAACATTTATACCATCTTCCGCAAGAGAACTGTCATATTTTATTCCATCAAAGCCCCTGTTTTTTATGTATTCTGCAAGATATTGTGTAGGGAGATATTCTATTTCGTCTTCATTGTCAACCGGCAAGGCAAATGAATACGACAGCCAAGACATAATTCTCTTTAAATAATTTTCACTGGAAATATTCTTTTCAACAAATCTAAAGCTAAATAACTTTAAGTCGCTATTAGTTACTATCTCTGCAATACTGATATAATCCTTTCTCGAAGGTCTGACTTCCGCTAAAGCTGTATATTCATCTTCAGCAAAATATAAATATGCAATATTTTTCGGATTTGCCCTTCCCGCTTTGGCTTGATTAGAAGGAGGAGCAAGACACTCTTCTTTATTAAAACCATAGAATTTTGATTGATAATCATCATGATGTCTTATGTTCTCAGGTTTTATTCTTCTAGCTCTATAATAAACTTTACCCCTTTTTACTATGTCAATATTTCCTGCTAAACATATTTCATCAAAAAACTTTAGTATATCATTATCCGGCATATATCTATTATTATACTTTATACTGTTCTCGAATTTCATCCATAATTCATGTGCTTGAATATATTTATCCAGAATAATCGACCCTTACGATTTAGTATATATTGAATCATAACTCATAAGTGCTTTTTATATTCGCTTCTATTCAACTTTACCCCCATATGATTCTGCAATTAAGATTGCTTGAAAAATATCTATTTTCGCCCCTCTTATACTTACATTCTTAAAGTCAATTCCCTCTACCTTAGCCCCTCTTAAGTTAGCTCCAGATAAACTTGTTTTTGATAAGATCGCTCTTGTTAAATCCGCATCACGTAGATCAGCCTTATCGAGGTTGCTTCCGGATAGGTCTATTTCAGTAAGACGAGCTTTATTGAAATTTATCCCTTTTAAGTCGCTATTTCTTAAATTGACATACGACCAATCCCCTTCAAGAATATTTATACCTAATAAATTTACTGTTTCAAATGTGCTTCCAGTCATCTTGCAATTTTCGAAACTAGCTTTGAATAAATTTGAGCCTATAAATCTACAATTTAAAAAAGCTGATTTATTATGACTCGATCCATTGAAACTGGTTTGAGTAAACCCACATTCTTTAAAAAGGCATGCATTGGTAGAGATTTCATTTAGATCTGTATAATCAAAATTACATTTTGTAAACTCTACTCCTATAATTTCTTGTTCTGCAAAGCTTTGTCTGGAAAAATCTTCATTTATATATTCAGACTCATTTTTAATCTTCAAACTAATTATTCTCCTCTTCTTAAAAATTACTGTCTGGTATAAAAATCATTAAATACAAAAACTACACCTGTTTTAAAGGAAAATATTAATCTGTTTAGAAAGATAATAGATATAAAATAAATATTATCAGGAGGTACTAATAATGGATGTTATTGAGTGTATTTACAACAGACGTTCAATTCGCAAGTTCAAAGCCGATCCTGTGCCTGTGGAAATGATTAATAAACTTCTAGAAACCGCTACCCTTGCTCCAAGCTCTTCAAACTCTCAACCCTGGTCCTTTGTTGTCATTCAGGATGTGAATTTATTAAAAGAGTTCTCTGATAGATCAAAAGCAATTTTTCTTGAGAAAACTAAAGATAATGCTTCTGATCCTTATGGTTATAGAGCCAAACTTTCTAAACCTGATTTTAATATTTTCTATAATGCCAGTACATTAATTACCATATATGCAAACTCCAAAAATAAACTTGCTTTAGGCGATTGCTGTCTTGCTGCCCAAAATTTGATGATTGCCGCTAATTCTTTAGGACTTGGAAGCTGTTGGATAGGTTTTGCCGAACCTCTATTAGACAGCGCAGACCTTAAAAAGGAACTAGGCATCCCCCCAACATATTATGCGGTATCCCCAATGATCTTAGGCTACCCAGCTATAATCCCTACAGGGTATTCCAGAAAAGCTCCAGAGATTCTTTTTTGGAAATAATGTACATTCAATTAATTAATCATTAATTAATTGATCTTTCAACCGCCTTCATTGCATGTATGTAGGTCGTATCAAATAAAGGGATTTTTGAATCTTCCTTTTTGATCAACAAGGGAATCTCTGTACAACCAAGAATTATTCCTTCTGCCCCCTGTGAGATAAAGTCTTCAATAATTGTTTTGTAATCTTTCCTTGATTCTTGTTTAATCTTCCCAAGGCATAATTCATTAAAAATAACTTCATGTACTATTTGCCTGTCTTTCTCATTGGGTATTAGAACTTGAATTCCTTCCTGTTCAAGCCTCGATTTATAAAAATTCTGTTCCATCGTCTGTCGGGTTCCTAGCAATCCGACTTTTTTTATGCCCATTTCTAATATCTTTTCTGCTGTCGCGTCTGCAATATGTAATAACTCAATATTTAACTCTCTTTGTATTTGCTCGAAAAGCTTATGCATGGTGTTAGTGCATAAAAGAATAAAACCTGCTCCACCGTTTTCCAGGTTCTTTGCCGCATTTATCAAGATCCTACCTATCTTGTCCCACTGCTCAGTTTTCATATAATTTTCTATTTCTCCGAAATCAACACTATATAAAAGACACTTGGCTGAATGGAAGCCACCCATCCTTGATTTTATCTCTTCATTGATAAGGCGATAGTATTCCGCTGTGGACTCCCAGCTCATACCCCCTATTAAGCCGATTGTTTTCATTATCTCTCCTCCTTGTATTATATAAATTATTTTATCTTGTATTAGTCTATTTAGTTTTCTTGCCACCCTTTGCAGGCATCGATCCACTCAATGCTGTTCGAATACTTTTCTAGTTCATCTGGAGTTAACTCAATTGCACTATTACTACTACCACATGCCGGAAAGACCGTGTTAAATCGCCTTAAAGAAATATCCAAATATACCCTGATATGATCATTTACTCCGAAGGGACATACGCCACCAATTGCATGGCCAACAAATTCTATTACCTCGTCCGGGGCAAACATCTTCGCTTTTGTCTTAAACAACCTCTTAAATTTTGCATTATCAATTTTCACATCACCTGCAGTAACAATTAATACACAACTACCGTCAACCTTAAATGCTAACGTTTTTGCAATACGTTCGGGCTCACAATGCAAAGCTTGTGCTGCCAGTTCTACAGTTGCACTTGATACATTAAACTCCTGTATCTTTTCATCCATGTTCCACTGTTTTAAATATTCTCTTACTCTATCGATTGACATTTTACATAATCTCCTTATGAGTTTCGTATTATATAAATAATTCTATTTACTTACATTAATCCATTACTTCAAATACCTGGTATGAATAGACTATATAGAACTATTATTATTCAAAGTAAAAATCCATTTATAGTTTTATTATTTTTAAATAGGAGGTTACACTATTATGAGTATTGCCCAATATATACATAAACTTCTACCACCCTCAAGCGAGATTACTTTTCTATATCAGGAGGATTTTGATGGAGATAATCAAGATGAGATTATTTTAGGTTTAACTAATTGTGAAACTTCCCCCCCTAATTTCTCGGTCTTTTTTATTAGTTATAACGGACAAGATTTAACCCATCAATGCATACTAACAAATACTTGTAACCCTGAAAGTCTTTATGACGAAAGTTCAGGTATTGAAGGTATTATTGATAATGCTTTTGTTGCAGATACTAACGGTGATGGAAAATCGGAATTAATAATAACTTTGATAACTGGAAACGGCCATTTTCTAACTCCATATCTTTTCAATTGGGTAAACAAAGTACCAACATTAGTCTGGACAGTAAATAAAACTTTTTATCATGGATCACTCGATGTCATGGATGTCGACTTAGATGGTATCTTTGAAGTTGTTATCGAAGAATCTATTTGGTATGGTAAGGATATACTAAGCTTAGCAGAATCCTCCCCACACATGCGCTTGAGTAATCTATATAAATGGGATGGCAAAACATATAAGCAAAAACCATTTCAACCGCAAGACACAGATCGTATCGGTCATAATATATCACTGTACTTTTTATTAAGTATTGCAAAGGCAAAATATAATAGAGCTTATGAGTTAATTCAGCTCCCTTATTTTCTTGGTCTTAATGGCGTTGATGACAATAGCTTTGATTCTTTTCTACGGTACCTTAATAAAAACATACTTCCTATCTTAAATAAGAATCTTGAGAAAGGTCTGCTAATACCTGCTGATTTAGGCTATTTTAAAGGGGAAGATAATGATTTTATTTTCCGTTGGTCCAAGGATAAAGGTTTAATTAAAATACATTCAATTACTATAAACCCCAAAAACCCATCTTGATGAGTATTATTAGCCCTTACCCTACGCGGGCAGCCGTGTGGGAATGCTGTTATACGAGCAGCGATTAGCATCTGTGAAAATAATCGTTATTACACGAATACTCTAAAACGGCATTCATTATCTCCTGCAAGAATGGTTTTCTCCATCAAAACATTTATATCTCTACCTAAGCCAAGCCTAAATTTCTTTTTTATATTTCCTTGCGTACAGTAGCAAAGTGTTTTCGAAACTCCGCTAATATCTTCGTTGATCAGCGGACAGTAGCACTGATCAAAAACAACATAAATATTATTACCTTCAATTCTAACTCGCCATTTCTGAGATAACTTTTCAATAAAATCAGACTCATCTTTAGATTCGTTCTTAATATCTAATAGCTTGTCATCTGTGAGATGAGTGAATGGACATCCCTCACCACAAGCTTCCATAATTCCAATTATCCTCGTCTCATCTAGGTTCTCATCTAAGCTTTTAAGTAATTCTTTTAGCCAAACATTCATTTTCCTTACTCCCCTAACGTTTTTAGCTCCACTAATACCCTGATTTCTTGCCTGTCAGTTCCGTTATTCTTGCTTTTATTATTAATATTTCTCCTAATAATGACTCCTGATATTCAAACTTTTCTTGACCCGCGTATTTCTCCATAATGATATCTAGTGCTTCTATCTTTTCTTTTGGTTCTTCAATAAATTCTATTTCTCCTTGTCCAACTACACTAAGATATTTCATACCCCAACTACACGCTTTTACTCCAGTCACCAATTCCATATCTGTATCAACTTGAATACATATATTTCCGTTTTTCCTCAGAATATCTATCTTCTTTCCTTCCCTTGACGAATGAAAATAGAAATTACCACTCTTATATCCAAAATTCATCGTGACTATATATGGTTGGTTATTATCGCACATTGCTACTCTGCAAATTTGAGCTTTGTCAATTATCCGCTCGATAACTTCCATTTCCTTTATTTCTTTATCATTTCTTCTCATAAATACTCTTCTTTCTCCTAATAATTTGACTTTATTCGTTAATAAATACTACCTATAATGATGGGCATATCCATTACATAAGAAACATGAGCAGCGTTGACCCCGGAGGACTGGAACAGCATGTACACTACTACAATGGTGTTACTACCCTTAATGATGGACATGTCAATCTAGCTAAATTTTGTTTTGTATTTTTCGTACTCTTTATGTAATAGTTCTCTGTTGTTATTTGTTCCATGTGCAGGTAAAAAAATTGAGCAGCCCGTTTCTAAAAGTTTTTTCCAACTATCAATCATCAACTTTGAATCGTTTGCAAAAGGCGGAAACACTGATCCCTTCAGTATTCCGAACATAGTATCTCCAACGATAGCTACTTCGTTATCTACAATAATACTAATCGAACCGGCCGTGTGACCAGGCGTATGAATTATATAAGCATTAATACCTATATTTCTTAAATCGTAATAATCATCAATTTGATAATCACTTGCAGCCGGTTCATATTTAAAATTCCGTATCAACCTTTTACTAAAAATCTCAGACAGAAATTTTGTGAACAATAATGTCCCATGTACCTCAGGGTTTACTCCATTTCCCAAGTAATCGGATTCAATTTTATGAATTATTATTGGGGTCTTATATCTTTCTTTCACACTAGCTGCGTTTTCAACATGATCAAAATGGGTATGAGTTACTACTAAGCCAGCTAATAAGTCATTTCTTACCCCAATTTTATCCATTGCTTTAAACAAAGTTTCGCGTTTATTCTTTCTGCCAGTATCTATAAGAAGAAATTTCTTTTGGGTCGAAATTAAAAAAGACTTGCTTCTTCCTCCAAGCACTTGGTATATTATGCTACCCTTTTTCGTTTCCCAATTTTTCATCCTATTTTATCCTCAAATCACATAACTAAATAAAAAGACATTTGCATTTATTCTTATTCTATCATCAGTTGTTATAAATGACTTATATTTTTGGCAAAATCAATATTTCAATCGCCACTATTCTAATAACTAGGCTAGTATATGAAAAAAAATGACGAATGTAGCGTATTCGCTATATCGTCATTTCTGTTATTCCTTGTATCCATCTACTCAGCCCTCAATTGTGTTTCTGCCCTTATTCTTAGTCTTAAGCAGATTTAAATCAGCCCTATGAATAAACTCACTGATTTCTTCACCATTATACTCTGCTAGTCCAAGACTTGCGGTTACTACTAGACCTTTTTCTGGAAAATCTATTTTTTCTAGATTATAACGTATTCTTTCGGCTATTACTCGACATTCCTTTATTTCTGTTCGAGGAAGAATAACCAGGAATTCTTCTCCACCATACCTACCTACATGGTCATTAATCCGGATAGAGTTCCTAATACTCTGCGATACTTCCCTTAAAACTCTATCCCCAGTCAAATGACCATATCGGTCATTAATATTCTTGAAGTAATCAAGATCTAGCATTATCAATGAAAGTCGCATTTTCTCAGGACCAGTCTTTTGTATATATGACTCCAACATATTGATAATGAATTCATGATTATAAATACCAGTAAGGCTATCTGTAATCGATTTCTCCTTAAGAGTGCGATTAGCCTCAGCAAGTTGTAGGTTATTTTCATGCAATGCTTTTCTTGAGTCCCTTACCATTTGAAAAGCTATTTCTATTTCGGTGATATCGCGTAGTACTATAATCTTTCCTCCAGGTATACCAGCAACTCCATTAATACCAGAGATTCTAATATGATAGTATTTAATAATCCCCTCATTACTATGTGTACACCTAGTTTGCATATCACCATCTTCTTCAACAATACTTCCAAGCTCAGGCCAAGAGGAGAAAATAATTTGAAAACTCTTGCCAACAATACCATCTGATAAATCCTGCGTCTCATTAGTTACTACTAACTCAAGTGCTTTTTTATTCAGATCTACTATCCTTCCGCTATGGTCAATTACAATTACAGGATCATTTATACTCTCAAAAAGCTTTTCTCTTGCAACTGGAATAATATCTAGAAATTTATAACGAAATAATGAATAATAGCACAGTAAACCACTTAAAAAGAAAGCCATTGGTGTTATATCAAAATACTTAACCGGGAGTAAATCAAACACATAGAAGAAATTAGCCCCTAATGGAACTAGTGTTGCTCCTATCAGTAGTCCTGCCTGATTTCTATATATTGTCGGGGATTTGATGTATAACTGTACTAGCTGACAGGTTCCGAACATGATTAGTAAGTATGTAAATATAAAATTAACCCAGAAAAAAGCACCATTATCCAATACCAAAAGACCGTCTCTCATTCCAACAAAGCTGTAAAATAAATGATGCATAGAATCCGTATATAATACGATAGAAGAAACAATAGGTACAATTGATAGCAGTCCTACTCCCTTATATGTGGCTGTTGTTTCACCCTTACTATAGTTCAAAACTAGTATATAAAAGGCAATTGGACTAGGAAATATACCTACATACCGTAGTTTTGCTAAAATTAGCCTAGTGTTGAAAGAAAAGTCAAAATACATTAATGCACCCATTAAGGACCATATAGCAATACACCACATAAGCACCGCTAATGTAATTGAGCCTGGTGCCGGGCTTCTTTTTAAGAAAATGATTCCTAAAAACGTAGCAGCTAAAAAAGTAAGTAAGAGCACTAATACATATATTGAGTAATAATTTATCATCATATCATCATATCATCATATCATCTCTATTAAATGAAATCGTAATTCAATTCTAACACATCTGTTTATATTCATATATATAGTACCTATATATATTTTCAATATAGGTACTATTATTCATTTTCTATAAACGTCTTAGAATTAAAATCGTTCATAGACTTTAGTACACCTTCCTTACACCAGCATTCTAGCCCATCTAGGCATGCCTCCATAATATTTGGAAGCATCTGTTTCTCCTGCGGCAAGAAATCATTAAGCACATAAGCTTCGACTGGTACCTGTCCAATTGGATGTCCAATTCCGATTTTAAGACGGGGGTACTCAGAAGAATTAAGTAAATTGGTTATGGAACCGAGACCTCTATGCCCCCCAGTTCCACCATTTTCTCTAAACCGAATCCTTCCAAAATCTAGATCCAAATCATCATGGATAATAATAATATCATCGATCTTATCGCGATAGTAATTTACAATTTCTAAAACTGCTTCCCCACTCTTATTCATATATGTTTGGGGTTTAACTATCATTACCTTTATCCCTGCAAAGACACCTTCACCTAAAATAGATCGATGTTTCTTCATATTAACGATTATTCCCCATCTATTGGCCAAGTTATCAACAACCATGAAACCCAAGTTGTGTCTGCTTCCAACATAACGAGAACCTGGGTTTCCCAAACCTACAATAAGTTTCATCCCTAACACCTCTTTTATAATTGGACCATTTATCTAGGGATATTTAGACTATCAATCAAAGAGTTTGCTGACCGACAGGTCTTCATGAATTCTAATAATTGCCTCACCTAGCAATGGCGCTATTGATAATGATTTTATCTTGTCCAGTTGTTTTCCAGGAGGAAGTGGTATTGTATTAGTAATAACAACTTCTTTAATTGGTGATTTTTCAAGTCTTTCTATTGCTGCCCCCGAAAGAACCGGATGAGTACAACACACGTAAACTTCCTCCGCTCCTTGATCTATGAGGGCCTGAGCACCAAGAGTTATCGTTCCAGCAGTATCTATAATATCATCAATCATAATAACTCTTTTTCCTTTCACTTCCCCTATGATGTTCATTATTTCTGCCTGATTTGGCTGCGGTCTCCTTTTGTCAATGATAGCTAATGGTACATTCAATCTTTCAGATAAAGCTCTAGCACGGGTTACCCCACCTAGATCTGGAGAGA
Source organism: Firmicutes bacterium HGW-Firmicutes-12 (assembly GCA_002841595.1). Taxonomy (GTDB): domain Bacteria; phylum Bacillota; class Peptococcia; order DRI-13; family PHAD01; genus PHAD01. Next base: position 20,476 of record PHAD01000016.1, on the reverse strand, counting down.
CAACTAGTGCATTTTCCATATGCTTATTTAAGAAATACTCAGCTATAATTGGCACGGCCTGCAAATGATCAACCGGAATATCAAAGAAACCTTGTATCTGCCCAGCATGAAGATCAACTGCCAAAACACGACGCGCTCCTGCGGCAGTTATCAAATTGGCAACTAATTTAGCGGTAATTGGGTCGCGTGCTTTAGCCTTCCTATCCTGCCTAGCATAACCGTAATACGGAAGCACTGCCGTTATTCTTCTCGCCGAGGCTCTTCTTAAGGCGTCAATAAGAATTAGTAATTCCATGAGGTTATCATTTATCGGTGTACATGTTGGTTGTATAACAAATACATCTACACCTCGCACACTTTCTTCGATAAATACATTAATCTCCCCGTCGGAAAATGTTTTTACAGAAGCAGCGCTTACGTCTACTCCTAGGTACTCAGCAATTTCTGAAACTAAACCAGGATGTCCATTACCAGTAAAAACCTTTAGTTTCCTGAAGTTTGACATCTTATTATCCTCCCTGCTTTATCAGTTAGCGTCCTTATTCTCTCTCATTTGCTTTTTTCTGCCGCCAGTTATCTATATTGCGCTGCTCACTGCGCGCTACAGCTAACGAACCAGAAGGGATATCTTTGTTTACTGTAGACCCTGCAGCTATGTAGACATCTTCACCTATTATAATTGGCGCCACGAGATTAGAATTGCTTCCAACAAAACTCCGGTTACCTATAACTGTCTTATTTTTTTTAACGCCATCATAATTACAGGTGATTGTTCCTGCCCCGATATTTACTTCTTCCCCGAGGCTACTATCACCCACGTAGCTTAAGTGCGGTATCTTTGCACCCTTTCCTACAAAAGTATTCTTCACTTCTACAAAATCACCAATTTTTACATTCTCAGCTAATTCAGTTCCCGGCCGCAAAAAGCTATACGGACCAATATTACAACCTCTTGCAACTTTAACATTTTGCAAATTGGAATAATTAATCCCTACATTATCAGATATTGTGGAATCTGTTATTCTTGTATCAGGTCCTATTACACAATTCTCTCCTATTTTGGTTTGTCCTTCTAGAATTACACCTGGGTATATAATTGTATCTTGTCCAATTAAAACCCCGCTTTCTATATATGCATTCAATGGATCAATGAAAGTAACACCTTCTAGCATATATTCTCTTAGCAGTCTCTGCCGCAATAACCTTTCTGCTTCAGCCAACTGAACTCTGTTATTTATACCCATTGCTTCTACATGATCTTCCATTAATAGAGTCTCAAGCTTTCCCTTTTCTTCTGCTACCATTTTTATTATATCTGTAAGGTAGTACTCACCCTGTGCGTTCGATGTTGATAGGTGCGTAAGCTTGTCTTGTAAAGTATTAATGGAAAAACAATATGTACCTGTGTTGATTTCCTGAACGGCTTTCTCCTCAAAACTTGCATCCTTTTCTTCAACAATTTTTTCCAAGCCTAAAGCTCCCTTGATTATTCTGCCATAACCCATGGGGTTAGGCAAGTATGCAGTTAGAACCGTTGCCTGAGCTTTTTGTTGCTGGTGAGCACTAATTAGGCCTAGGAGTGTTTCTGACCGCAAAAGGGGTGTATCGCCACAAACCACTAAACAGTCAGCATCCTTATAATTCTGCAATTCGGACATAGTTTGAAGTAAAGCATGACCAGTTCCTAATTGTTGCTGCTGGTATACTACGCGACAACTCCCTCCTAGCTCCTCTTCTACCAATTCCCCCCGGTAGCCAAGCACCACGATAATGTCGTTAATCCCTGTCTCCTGCAACGTTTTAACTACATGCTGTATCATTGGAACTCCGACCAGTTTATGTAGTACTTTTGGCAAGCTAGATTTCATTCTGGTACCAAGTCCAGCTGCAAGTACAACAGACACGAGTTGTGCCAAACCAATCCCCTCCTAAAAAACTAATACATCATTAATATTTATATCACAATTTTGATGCAAACTCCATCTTTAAGAAAAACTCCTTTGAAATTATAATAAAAACGCATGTCATATGAATAGACATGCGTAAATTTACAAAATTTTAAAATGTTCAATAATAAACTATATGAAATTCTATACAACCTCCTCATAAGCCTTCAATACTGCTGACTGGATCACTTCACGAGCATCCGAAGAAATAGGATGAGCAATATCTCTAAACTCACCTTCAGGTGTTTTCCGGCTTGGCATAGCTACAAACAGCCCATTCGTGCCCTCCACAACCTTAACATCATGCACAACGAAAGCATTATCAAAGGTAACTGATACAATTGCTTTCATTCTACCTTCCTGATTTATTTTTCTAATTCTTACGTCAGTAATATTCATCTGTCTTCACCACCTTCCCCACTAACCACCTGGTTAATATGTCCTATTCGTCATATATTTGGATTTTCCTTCTTCTCTTTATGAAATTTCCCATAATTTAGCTTTTTTATACATCTATATCCTGCGGTGTTATTTAACAAGATATGGTTCAATCAATATTTGCTTTTTTTCTTCATTTACTTCCTCAAGTTTAAGTAATGAATAATACTCTTCCACAAGCTTCTTTTCAGGTGTTTTGGTATCAATTAACACTCCAATACCCAAAACCTCGGACTTGAATTCTAACAGGAGCTCTACCATACCTTTTGCTGTCCCACCCGCTTTCATGAAATCATCAACTATTACAACCCGACTTTCTATCGGAAGAGCCCTTCTTGAAAGGGACATTGTTCTAATCTGTCGCGATGATCCCGTAACATAATTTAGACTAACTGCAGAACCTTCCGTAACACGACTGCCATCTCTAATAATAACAAGGGGCCGGTTTAGGGCTTTAGCAGTCATGAGTGCTAAGGGTATACCCTTTGTCTCAATCGTTACAACGTATTGTGGTTCCATTGCAGCAAAATGCTGTGCAAATATTTCTCCTACTTTTTGGGCGGTCCGAGCATCAAAGATGATATCAGTCATATACAGGAACCCTCCTGGTAAAATCCGGTTAGGATTAGCAATTTTAAAGGCAACCTCTTTTAGAAAATCGTCCCTGTTCTTTCCGCTAATCTGAGGAAAATAAATCATTCCTCCACCCGCACCAGCCAGCGTTTCAATTCTCCCAAAGCCAAATTGTTGAAAAACATCTCTAACGATGCTAATATCTTCGCTAATACTTGATTTTGCAGCTTGAAACAGCTCAGTAAAGTTATTTAGGGATATTAGCTCGTTTGGCCTATCTAAAATATATTTGGTGATTACGGTAATACGTTCAGTTCTGCGCCACTTTTCCATGATTTTACCCCCTCTTTTTATGCACTGGCGAACCATAATCCGAATGTTCGTCTTTTATTCTATCTTAATTATTCATGTTTTACTAGTAGCACTTACCATTTTATGACTACATTCGTCTGCTCTTGATCGCTTATACTTCCTGTAGTATAAAAAAAAGGCAGTCATTAAAAGACTCGCCTATTATGAGCATAAGAGCTTTCGGGCTAATTCTAGGTCACTATCTTTATCCACATCTATTCCCACCTCAGGGTAAGGTGAAACTATTACCGTCCCCCTAATACCAATCATCTTTGATACTGCTTCTTCCGCATTCTCTAACGAAAGCGTACCTAGAAGATATCGTATCAAAACACCCCATCCTATACACGAGGCTAATCTTATAGGTTTTTTACGATACTTCACCAGTTTTTCTGCCACAGGTAAGGTTCTCTTTATTATCGTAGGATCTAAAAAGAAAATGTTTCCACCTGTAAAGGTTCCATCCTTAAGGTTTACATATGTACGTTGAACACCTGGATATCTTTGGTCGTTGATTTCTTTCTTCACTACTGGGTAAAACAAATCCCCCTCACGTTCAAAGCAAGTTTTGAGAAAATAATCGACCGCTTCGGTGGTTAATAACGGCAAATCTGCCGTAACTATTAAAAGTTTGCAATCGGGTGTATTTAGAGCCATAATCGCATTTTTGAAACTCTCTATAACCGTTTCTCCGCTCTGCACCAGGACTAGATTGGGCACTTCATAAAATATTTTTTGTATTTTCTCTACTGTTCCAGACACGATAATTTCCTTAATATAAGACGAGCCCTTTAATGCCTGTATTACATATTCAATCATATGTTTTTCACCGATTTGTATCATAGCTTCATTAATTAGTAGCTCTTCCTGACCTAAAATGAGACCCTTTTTCTGACCTCCTGCTAGCACGATAGCAGTAACCATTATATAGAAAACCCCTTCCCGGTTAAAACATATTTTTTAGTTTCTATAAGTATAGTGTAGCTTATCCTTCCCTATCTTAGTACTATGAAATTCTACTATCGCTTCCCAGGCATCATCTATATGACTTCGTGCGAGATTCTGGGCTTCCTCTATATCTCGTCCACTGATTGCTTCAACTAATCTCTTGTGCATTTCCAAACTCTTTTTTTTCCAAATTGGTTGCATGGTCACAGCAAAGCGCATCCGATAAATCTGTTCGCGCAAATTATCTAATGTATTCAAAAGTCTATCATTTCGGGCTGCTTTATATATCATACCATGAAGACATATATCCTCATTAACTGTTGCCGTTATATCTTCAGAATTCAGAAAACCTGCTTCACGTACTAGGCATCTTTGCATTTCTTCAATCTCTTCCAGAGTTGCCCTTTCAGCAGTTAAACCACTGGCTAAAGATTCAAGGGTACTGCGAATTTCATATATTTCTTTAATATCCTGAAGTGATATTTGAGTAACAAATGCGCCTTTACGCGGTATTATAGAAATTAATCCTTCTTGTTCCAGTTTATGCATTGCCTCCCTTATGGGCGTCCTGCTCACACCCATCTCTTCAGCTAAATCATTCTCCAGCAACCTTTCACCCGGTTTCAGCACCTGATTGGTTATCGCCTCTCGCAAGCTTTCGAAGACAATATCCCTCAGCGGCTTATACTCATCCAATAGTAGGGCGGCTATTCTACTATCACGCAATTCACTTCATCCTCCCTTCTAAATCCTCCTTAATCAGTGTCCTGACTTTGAATATTCCCCAACCTAACACATCTTTTGTAGGTATCATTTTATATATAGGAAGCTCATCCGAAAAGAATGCGATCAAGGTTGGGCCACTACCAGACATTATTACCTTTTCCGCTCCTTTTGCCATTATCTCTTTACAGTATTCTTTTAACTGAGGGTATAAATCAAATGTAGAATACTCCAGAACATTCCCTGTTGCCTTTACTAAAGCTTCTACTCGCTTAGTCTCTATAGCATTAACTACTTCTTTAATGTTAGGTCTTTTTAACACGGATATGTTTTGTAAGTGTCCATAAACCTCTTTGGTCGAGGCATTAAACGGAGGTTTTAAGAGCACAAGCTCCAATATTGGACTAGTTGTAAGCTCAGTAATGACTTCTCCTCTTCCCTGCGCAAGTGCCGTAAGCGGATGCAAGCAAAAAGGTACATCTGAACCCAGTTCTGCGGCTAGCTTCTCTAATTCAGCCAATGTTAGGCCAATTTGAAACATCTTATTCATACCTATAAGAACAGCTGCAGCGTCTGCACTTCCCCCAGCCAGTCCGGCAGCTATCGGTATTCTTTTATATAACCGGATTTTCACGCCGGATACTTGCTTGAAATTCTTTTTAAATAAGACTGCAGCCTGGTAAGCAAGGTTTCCCTGCCCAGTTTCAAGCTCTGGGATACTACAGGTCAAAGTAATTCCTTTTTCTTCTACTGCTTCAAGCTCAACAATGTCATGTAGGTTTATACCCTGCATGACCATTTCCACCTCATGATAACCATCTTTTCTCTTGCCTAGAACATCTAAAGCAAGATTAATTTTAGCAAAAGCCTTTATTGTTAGTTTTTTCATAGTACTCCAATTATATAATTTACTTTTAAACCTAATTTTATCACTTTTAGTTAAAATTTAAAATCAGTCATCTTATATTAAGCTTTAAGTTTTCTAATTAATGCAAAAAACCCAGGGTTTATCATATCCCCTGAGTTACTATTGGCAAGAATAAGCTTATCTATGTTTGTGTTGCTATTTTTTCCAAAAAGAAGGTACAAACAAGACCAATACTGTGTATAACTCTAATCTACCTAATAACATTAAAAATGATAAATAATATTTGCCCACGTCTGGAATAAAGCTGTAGTTCTGTGTTGGCCCTACCTTACCAAGTCCTGGACCAATATTTCCTATTGTGGCTGCCACAGAAGTAAAAGCGCTAATCAAATCGAGTCCTAAGGCAGACATAATGACTACACTTGCACCTGTAATTGCAATATAAATAAAGAAAAACTGCTGAACATTCATGACCATCTCGGAGCTTATTGGCTTATTATTAACCTTCGCATTAAGAATAGCCCTCGGATGCAAAGCGCGCTGAAGTTCTATTCGAGCTTGTTTTAATAAAATGAGAATGCGACCTACTTTAATCGAACCACCGGTAGACCCCGAACAACCACCAACAAACATTAACATAAGCAGGAGCACTTTTCCTAGATATGGCCACAATTCAAAATCAGCAGTAGCATATCCCGTAGTAGTCATAATAGATATAACCTGAAATGCAGCTTGCCGCAAGGAAGTCTCAAAAGATTGATTAGTTGAGATAATTAGAACTCCTGCAAGAATAGAAATAAACAGCAAAGTAATGGTTGTATAAAGACGAAATTCCCCATTCCGCCAAAATGTCTTGATATCCCTTCCTTTAAGGGCTAGGTAATGCAACGTAAAATTTGCGCCAGATAAAAACATGAATACTATTATTACCCAGTGAATCATCGGGCTCGTATAGTAACCAATACTCGCATTTTTAGTAGAGAACCCCCCTGTTGCCAAGGTGCCAAATGTATGGCAGAGAGCATCAAACAAGGGCATTCCTAATAGCCATAATATTAATGTTTCCGCTATTGTGAGTCCAACATAGGTATACCATAATATCTTAGCAGTTGCGCTAATACGTGGTTTGATTTTTTCCGCGACAGGACCTGGAGACTCAGCTCTAAACATCTGCAATCCACATACTCCAAGTGATGAGAGAACTGCAACAAACAAAACAATAATACCCATACCACCAAGCCAGTGCGTCAGACTACGCCAAAATAAAATACCATGGGGTAAGATCTCAATGTCTGTTAGCACACTTGCTCCAGTAGTTGTGAACCCTGACATCGTTTCAAAAAATGCATCAGCAAAAGAAGCAAACGTTCCAGTTAAAAGATAAGGTGCTGCACCGAACGCTGAGGCTATAATCCAGCTTAAAGATACTACCGCGAAAGCCTCCTTCGTACGGAACTCACCTTTCATGCCAGTTGCTTTATAAGCTATTAACCCTGTAATCATCGTGACAATACTAGAAAGTAAAAAAGCACTCCAATCATAGTCACCATAATACAATGACCATAAAAGTGGTAATATCATGGAGGATCCAATTATAATCAAAACTACTCCTAAAGCTGCTATAATACTGCGATAATTCATCACTGTATCCTTTCGTTAAACCACAAAGTAGTCTATAATGCGGGATGAGGATTTGGGTAAAGCAAACACCGTAACTACATCACCAGGTTTAAGGCACTCTTCACCTTTTGGTATTAACATTTTGTTATTACGGTATATTGTCCCGATAATCGCCCCATTAGGGAAGTTTATGTCTTTTAGCTTTTTATTTGCAATTTTTGATTGCTGCGAAACAATAAACTCCATCATTTCAGCTTTATCATCACTTAGTAAAGTTACCGAAACAACATTATTCCCCCTATTAATAAACCGCAAAATCGCATTCGCAGTTAAGGTTCTCGGACTAATCCCCACATCTATACCAACACTTTCCATTAGGCTGATATAATCCGAGCGTCTTACCTGAGCGATTGTCTTTTTAGCTCCTAAATGTTTAACAATCAGGCTGACAAGCAGATTTAATTTGTCATCATCAGTAAGACAGACAAAAACATCCGCATCTCCCGCTCCTTCAGATTTAAGCAAATCGATATCCGCAGCATCCCCATGGAGAACTAGCGTGTTATTTAGAGCATTGGAAAGATCCATACAACGCTTATATTCTTTTTCAATAATTTTAACCGAATATCTTCTTTCCTCCAATATCTTAGCCAAATGATAGCCCGTGAAGCCGCCCCCTAGAATCATAACGCGTTCAGCTTTTTTTCTTTCGGTTCCTAATAACCGTTCAATCTTCATCATATCCTTTGTTTTAGCCAAGATAAATATTATATCATTTGCCATAAGCTTATCATCGCCATGAGGAATTAGCATTTCCCCAGCTCTTACTATAGCTACTATAATGAAAGGATACGGGATATTCAGGTCCTTTAGGTGTTTTTCCGCAACTACTGCCTCACTCATGATTTTTAGTTCCAATAGCTGTATATTCCCATCACCGAAATAGACAACATCCAGTGCTTCCGGCACATCAATCCGTTTAGCAATCTCACGAGCAGTAACAAGCTCTGGATTGATAATCAAGTCAATCCCTGCAAAAGCACTTTTCCCACTATTATCATCTTGAACATATTCATAATTACGAACACGAGCTACAGTTTTTTCTACTCCATAGCTTTTGGCTAATATGCATGCAATCATATTAATTTCATCTACTTCGGTTACTGCTACCAGTAAATTAGCTTCGCCAATACCGGCTTCCACTAGAACTTTTGTTCCCGCTCCATTACCAACAACAACCTGAATATCAAGGTTTTCCTGCAATACTCTCGCTCTCGCATCATCTTTTTCAATAACAACTATATCATGGCCCTGTTCGACCAGAATCCTAGCAATATTAAAACCTATTTTGCCAGCACCAATAATTATTACACGCATAAGCCAAACCCCCCCACGGGATATAATCTACTAAATAAGTCTATTTTACTCACTTCAGTAAATACTAACTCTATAATTGCCTCCAGTCAACACAATATTCATTCTAGAATAGAACAAAACTTCTTGATTATATAAATGCTTTTATACTACTTATTTGCCACTATCTTATTACATTAATTGATAACTCTCTCTGATAGGATTATAATAGTTTTGGAAACGCTAATTAACTTTAATATCAAAAGTGACTGGTGGTTAACAATGAGACGAAGTAAGACATCGCACCTTTTAGAAAACTGGCTAAGCCTACGCTTCCGCCTCTTTCTTGAGGGTATTATAATTGGTGTATTAACAGGAACTGTAATAGTTTTTTACAGAGTAATGCTGGTACACGCTGAAACTTTACGTGGGAATGTATATTATATTATGCAAAACCGGAGTTGGTGGATAATTCCTATCTGGTTTTTTGCCCTCATATGTCTTGGTTATCTCCTTGGTAGAGCCTGTAAAAAAGAACCTTTACTGGGTGGAAGCGGCATTCCGCAGGTCAAGGGCATCATATGGGGCCGAATAAAATCTAACTGGGTTACAGTACTAATCGGTAAATTTATTGGTAGCCTCTTAGCTGTAGGAGGAGGTCTTTCCCTCGGACGAGGAGCACCCTCTATTCAGATGGGGGCTGCTATTGCCCAAGGGGTGAGCCGAAATTTAGGAAGATTACGAATAGAAGAAAAATACCTGATTACCTGCGGCACAAGTGCAGGTTTAGCCGCTGCCTTTAATGCCCCTCTTGCAGGTGTAATCTTCGCTATCGAAGAAATGCATAAGAACCTTTCCCCACTTCTTCTTACATCCGCGTTGGCTGCCTCGCTTTCAGCCGATTTAGTTTCAAGACATTTTTTCGGCCAAAAGCCTGTCTTTTATTTTGCTGATTTGCCTGTACTTCCTCTTAGTCATTATCCTTATCTGCTTATACTAGGTCTTTTAATGGGATTATTCGGTGTATACTTCAATTATTGCCTGCAAAAATCTCTTAATTTTTACCAAAATTCAGGCCTACCTATTGAGTTTCGTCCTATACTCCCTCTTATAGCAGCAGGTATAATCGGCTTTTTCCTACCCCAGGTATTAGGCGGAGGGGATACCCTCATCAATGAATTGAGCACCCTTAATATTGCACTTTCTACCTTAGTTATACTTGTTATCTTTAAGTTCTTTTTTACTATGTTTAGTTATGGTTCTGGTGTGCCGGGTGGTATATTTCTACCGCTACTCGTCATCGGTGCTCTTTCAGGCAGTATTTTCGGCGGACTAATTATTAAGTACCTAAATGTTAATCCACAATATTTACATAATTTTATTATTTATGCGATGGCTGCTTACTTAACAGCTATTATCAAAGCCCCCATAACCGGAAGCATCCTACTAACAGAGATGACCGGTTCCTTCAATCATTTGTTGGCAACACTTGTTGTTTCAATGTCCGCCTACCTTGTTTCAGATCTACTAAAATCACGTCCCATCTATGAAGTATTGTTAGAACGCTTAATGAAAAAAGATGGTTGGAGTGAATATAAGCCAGATGCTCACGACAATAAAGTTATTATGGAGATTCCCGTCTGTCTCAATTCGGAACTTGATCGTAAAAGAGTTAAAGATATCTCCTGGCCAAAAGGCTGCTTACTCGTCAGTTTAAAAAGAGGTGAATCAGAAATCATTCCAAAAGGTGATACTCTTATTCATGTTGGCGATCATCTTGTTGTACTTACCAGTGAAAATAGCGAAACCTCCGATAGTAATCTGCTTACTCATCTTGCTGGGGAATGCCTTGATAAAAAATAATTATACCTGGAACAGCTATGTACCCCCATCTAACTGGTAAAAGCATAGGCAGTAAAATATACAAAACCTTATTCCTTGATTTGAAGAGGGATGGAATTACAAATATGTTTGCAGAAACTTTAATATCTCCCATCCCCAACTTTGATTTACTATAAAGGACTTGATTTCTAAATATACCTTTAAGACAATAACTCTTCAAAAAGCTTCAAATACTTAAGAATATGGCTGGTTAAGAGGAAATTCTTACGTACTTTTTCCCGTCCGTCTTCCCCCATTTGTTCTCCTAAGCCTGGATTCCTCAAAAGGCTAAGCACCCTTTCGGCACACTCTTCTACTGTATTAACTAAATACCCGTTAATCTCATCATCAATTTGTAATTTAATCCCACCAGTATTACCTCCGACAACCGGTCGTCTCTTCCACATTCCTTCAGCAACTGTCAAGCCAAATCCCTCGCGAATAGATTTTTGCAGTATTACCTGAGAAGCTGTCTGAAAAGCATTAACCTCACGATTGGAAACACCGTTGAAGTTAGTCACAATATCTATATCATAGTCTTCCCCTGCCCTACGCAAAGTCCGGTACAGGTACTCCCATCCTTCCGGATCATCTGTAGCCATTGAGCCCACAAGAGAAAGTTGAACACTTGGATATTCTTTCTTCACTATTTTATATACATCGATAACACCCAGCGGATCCTTCCAGGGATCAAATCTAGATATTTGTGAAATCAAGGGTCGATGAATATCTACTCCGAACTTAGTTATTATGCTTTTCGCTTCCTCTATCCCTATCTCCGTATTTTTGTTGCTTAAGGGATCTATTGAAGGCGGGATAATAATTAGTTTATTTAATACATCACCTTCATTTGCAAAATCCCTCATCGTAAATATGCAAGAGTCATATTTACTTATGAATTGGTATAGAAAATCCCAATATTCTTGGTTGGGAGTCGAGGTATCAATATGACAGCGCCACACCCATTTAGCTTTATCATGAGGATGTCGATAATTAATTAAGGGTGCAGGTTGCGGGTCATGAATTACAACAATATCATAATCCCAGTCAGCCATTGCTTCAGCGTTCATTTCATTATAGTAAACAAGAATTTTTTTAGCCCAATCTGAAAGTTCACCCTCTTGTCCCTGTAAGCAATTATGAAAAGCTTTAGTTACATAATAGAATTCTTCAGCTCCTTTTATTACCCACCAGTCTATGTCTATACCCATATCCCGCGCCAGGGGAACGAGAGAGTGAAGAATTTCTGACACGCCGCCGCCATAAGCCGTGGAATTTACCATGGCTATTTTTTTACCCTTCATCAATTGTATATAATAATCCAGTTCGATTTCGACATCCTTGTCGAGGAATTGGCGGTACTCCTCAAAGTTCTTTATTCCTATTTGCACCTTTTCCATAGTTTTTCTCCTTTTTCAACAGAAATATTTTTTATTTGATGGTTATACTTAAATGTATACATTAACTAAAAAAGAAGGATGAAAGATGTTTAGCATTAAAATGGGCGGTGAAATTATAAGCCGTCAAAATAATATAGTTCGGTTCAATACTTTTGCCTACAACAGGAAAAGCGTTAATATCCTAATTAAGACTGGAGAAGGTACAATCGAGCTCCCTATGTTGGAAAAACTGCCTCATATTTATACAATAGAAGTTAGCGGATTGGGTTTAGATCTACTTTACAAGTTTAGGTTTGATGATAAAAAAAGCTATCCTGATCCCTATTCCTACTTCCAGCCAAACGGTGTACATGGGTTCTCACAGGTGGTTGATCATGATCTCTATAATTGGCAAGATAGAAACTGGAAAGGTAAGAGCATAAACGAGCTCATTATTATGGAACTCCATGTAGGTACTTTTACTCCTGAAGGCACCTTACAAAAAGCTATCGAGAAAATCCCATACCTTGTTGATTTAGGTATTACAGCAGTAGAGATTATGCCCATAACCCAGACCCCGGGCAAATGGAACTGGGGCTATGATGGAGTTAATCTTTTCAGTGTAAATCATAATTATGGCATCCCTGATGATCTAAAAGCTTTTATTGATCAGTGTCATCAGCATGATCTTGCTGTTATTTTGGATGTGGTCTATAACCATTTTGGCCCTGAAGGAAATTTCCTTTCCTTCTTCGGCCCATACTTTACTGAAAAACACCAAACTCCTTGGGGTCGGGCCGTCAACTTTGATGATAAATATTGTGAATTCACAAGAAAAATGGTCCTCGATAATGTCCGATATTGGCTTGAGACCTATCATTTTGATGGACTTCGTTTGGATGCCGTTCATGCTATCAAAGATGATTCTACTCCTCATATTCTAGAAGAGATCGCTACAACGGCACACTATCTAGCAAGTCAATTAAAACGCCATTGCCTAGTTATAGCAGAAAGCGATGAAAACAATGCACAATTGATAACATCAATAGAAGAGGGTGGTTACGGCTTAGATGCTCAATGGCTAGATGATTTTCATCACGTTCTTCATACGGCATTAACAGGAGAAAATGAAGGCTACTACATGGACTATGACTCTTTTGAGAACTTTATAAAGGTTTTTAGTAATTACCTCTATACCGGTCAGTACTCTAGGTTCTGGAAGAAAAACCGAGGTTCGGACGGTTCTAACCGACCTGGTAACCAATTTGTGATAGCTATACAAAACCATGACCAGATTGGCAACCGTGCCCAGGGTGATAGATTACCTACACTTGTAGACTTCCCCTTCTTGAAAGCGGCGGCAGGTGTAGTATTTATATCTGCCTATATTCCTCTAATCTTCATGGGAGAAGAGTATGGGGAAACAAGACCTTTTCTCTTTTTTACCGATTACCAAGACCCTCACCTACAAAAAGCAGTATCAGAAGGTCGGAGAAAGGAATTCAGTCAGTTTAGCTGGGGTGAATTCCCTGACCCACAGGATCCCAATACTTTTTTAAAATCTAAGCTTCAGTCTAAAGATGGTTGGGATGAACAAAACACATGGCTTTATAATTACTATCGTGATCTTATTAAACTACGACTATCTCACCCTGTCCTAAAGAAGCTAGATAAAAAGAACTTGGAAGTCACGACTATCCCGACAAGGCAAATTCTTACTATTAAAAGATGGAATGAAGATCTCCTTGTAACAGCCGTCTTCAACCTAGGATTAGAAGTTACGCGTATAGAGCCTTCTCAAGGAAAAGTAATCTTTAACTCCGAGCGACAAGATTACGGAGGTAAAGCCGTAGAAAAAGATAAGAACACCTTAACTAAAGGTCAGCTAATAATCTACGAATCTAAACTTTGACCTTTTCCTTGGTAAAGTACTTTTCGATATCCGTTTCCTGCATATTGTCAATCCTCTTTATCATGCTTGGAAAGAGTGGTGGATATAGTTCATACAAAAAATGATACATCTTATCTACCATATACTCCACATCTGGCACCTTCGACCAAACCTTTTGGATATAATCAGTAGCCATGTATACTGCCTGGCTGTATTCCTGTAAAAGAATAAGAAACTGTGACATGTCCGGTAGGCCCTTTTGATTTTGTATATAAAGGGCTTTTGCTTTTTCCAAAGCCAGTCCTTTCCATTTTTCTACGCTATCAAACAGGACATATGCCTCATTAAGATTTTCATTATCATCGTCCTTGTTTTCTTTTCGGTATTCATCTAATCCGTATTTTAAATAGGCTACTCTGTTATCAATAAAAACTTTTAATACTTCACAAAGACCCACAAAGCAACGGGAATCTATTGTACGCCTATCCCTAATAAGGTTAAGAGCAATTGGACGATCCTGCATTTTTTCTAAGAGTACCTGAGATAACAAATAGCCTAGCAGACAGGGCCGTTTTTGTCTGCCTTCCGTTGGTCGCCATCCCCAATTACAGGCCCTTTTCATTAATCGCAGATAAATAATAACTTGCGAATTTTGGCTTTCGCGTTTCAGCTCATATTCTGTATCTCCTAGTTTCCCTATATCCACTGGGACATTGTTAGATATATCAAATATGTTAAGTAATGCGTCAAAAACACCTGTATAGTATTTACCGTTCTCCCAGAAGACATGAGGATTATCAAATATGCCTGTCTTCTTAAGGTCATAAGGACCAACATTATTTACTCCTAGTGGGGGATAATGCCCATCTGCTCTGAGGATAAGACGTATTTCTGGGGCCCAGGTAATTCTATTAAATTTGACTACCGGTAGATTCTCTAATCCGATCGGTTTTAAAACCTCATTAATATAAGTATCAGGACTTTTAAAATGAATATTGTATTTTTGTCCACCTTCATCAAGGATATCCCGCCAAGCCTTTTCAATGATTTCAAGCGCTATATCCCCGTAATCCATCAACTCCAAATCCTGCACATAAAGGAGGAGTCCTCCATCCGGGGCCTTTTCCAGCTCATTTCTGAGGACATCCTTGTACATTTCAACCCCAACCTCTAAGCTAATTGGGTAGCTTTCCTGTTCCCCGGTCAAATACTCGCTATCAAATACTGCGAAGTCTCCCAACATGTAACCCTGTGACTTAACCTCATCACGTTTCATCTTAGTTATTGGGCGCCATATTTCCTGGGATATAGGGAAATTACGCGGAAGGGCTAGGATGTTTCGTCTAGTCCCTTGTAGCCAAAAAGGCTGATACACATAGTCCCCTTCGCCTTCAAGTTCATAGTGAACCTTTCCTTCCTCCAGATGTGGGAAAACAACATAATCAATATTAGCATCCTCTATTGCCGAGATCTTTTTAGAATCAAAGGAATCTTCTGTAGGGAACAGTCCGCTATATTTGGGATAAGGCACCTCCATATCCTGATGAAGATACTGCATATTCCAAAGGATTTCTTGCGTCATTTCCTTAGGCTCTAACAGCGAAATATGGCTGTGATGTGCCTGAATATATAATGGATAAAGCCGTTGTCTTTGATAGTCCTTTTTCATACCCTCAAAAACCTCCGGCATTACACCCTTAATCTGAATGAGCAATTCATTTGTATAATCAACACACATTGGTGCATTCAGGATATCTCCTAATTTGCTGCACTGAGAATAAATATCTCGGCCTTCTCCTTTTCTCTTTTTAAGATAATTCTCTTCAGTAATGCCTTCTTTCATGGGATTATCTTCATCTAAATAAGTAAGGAGCTTTTCAGGTAGATCCCAGAGTAGTTCATGTGCATGGAAGGCCATAATTACATATATGTTTTTCATTAACTTCTTCCTTTCCCTATCGCATGAATTCCTTTATTTGGTGTTAAGAATTCTGTTTGTAGATAAAACCACTATAAGGAGGTAATACGAATTCTGGCATCAATCCATCCGTTTCTATTATAGAAATCCCTTCATCAGCCTCATTATATCCATCCTCAAGTTCGCTTGGGTTTTCACTCCAGACATGATTAAGATCGGCCAATTTAGCCCAACGCCCTGGGGTGTGGAAATCTACTTCTACAGGGACATCATGATTCTCAAAATTCAACATTATCAGGAGCCTCTCATCCATGCTATCATTGACCCTCCAGCCAACTACTCTTTTGCCTCCTCCTCTATTTCCGTGCATCCAGGGACCAATTATCCAAGAGAACTTCCCATCATCAATGGGGTTATAACCACTGAGTTTTAAGGCTTCATGATTCTTTCTCAGGTTAATTAGTCCACATGTCCACTTGTAGAAATTCCGACTTTGCTCGGATTCGCTATCCCAAGCGACTAGTATTTTATTTCTTTCCCTTTCTACACCAAATTCTTGTCCCATATAGATCATGGGCTGGCCTAGGGCTACCATTGTTGTCATCAAGCCCAAGCGCGCTTTGCGGTCTTTAATCAACGTATTCTGGAGATGGCTAGCCCCTGTTGTGGCCACTTCAAAATGCACGCTGTTTTCATCATGGCTTTCACAATAATTAACTACATTATTTGTATGTGCAGCAAACGAGTCTTTGCTAAAATATATCATCGTTCCCATATGGTCGATGCTGTTCGGTATATTTTCATACACTCCTTCGCGTAACAACGCTTTAACCTTATCATGAAAAATATTAGACCACTGAGCATAACCGTTATACCCTTGTAGGTTCAGATCCTTCTCATTTGGTAGGTTCTCAGCAATTAAGACGGCATCAGACTTAAAGCCACTGTCTTTGATTTCATGAGACAAACGATGTAGCAGCTTATGGTTTAGAAAAAAGCTATGGGTAGCGTCAAAACGGAAACCATCTATATGATATTCTCTGATAAAGTGCTTGCAGGAATCTATCAGCATATTATCAACTTCATCTCTACCGGTAGCCACTTTGTTACCCCACATAGTTTCACCAGCGAAGTAAAAGCCACCCCGACCAGAACCATCATCAATGAGATTCCATAAAGGATTAAACTCATTAGAAGTATGATTAAATACTTGATCTATCATCACTGCTAATCCGTGTCGGTGAGCCTCATTGATCATCTCCCGAAAATCATCGGGTGTACCGAAATCCTTTTCCACCGCCATAAAGGTACAAGGCTCGTAACCAAGGCCTCGTTTGACAGGAACCTCCGCAGTCGGCATTAAGGCCAGAGCTGTTACTCCGAGTCTCCCAAAATAACCGTTCTTGATACGGTGGGTCACTCCCTTAAACGTACCTTCAATATCCTCCGGTATTTCCGATGCGTTATCAGTAAAACCATAGATATTTAGCTCGTATAAAATCAATTCATTCACTGCTGGTGTTTTCCATTCTTGATCTGTCCATATGAATATTGTGGGATCAACTATAACCGAGTTACGATGTTTATAATCATCACTAAACATTCTAGTATATGGATCTGGGACAAAGCGTTCTGTATCAGTAGATCCACCCTGGATAAAGAACTTATACTCTATCTGCGCATTACTCTGATCTGGTGTAATCCTAGTTAACCAGATATTGGGCTGATAATAGAATCCACGATATAGTTCCATTTCGATGAATTCGGCCGCATTAGGACTTGGACTCCCTGGACACTGCCAATTATTAAAGCTACCTGCCAAATATACTCTTGCTGCACGTGGATGAAAGAAACCAAATAGAATCGATCCATCCGTCAATAGATTAGCCCCTAGCATTGAAGGCATATCCAGACCTGAAACATCTGTCTGGGGAAAGTAAAAATTTTCTTGCGGTATCAGATGCTTTATAAGATTATAGTAATCTATCACGTTACCAACTGTTTGGGCCGGACGTACATTATAAATATTATGCCGATCGGCCATTGTCCAAGCCTCTTCACCTAAGTGCTTATGAAAAGATCTATTCTTGTCTTCATCTTCCCAGCGTACTTCTTCCCCTTTTCCATCCTTGAAAATTATGTTAAAACTGGATCTATTATAAGCGAGATCAAAATATACCCCAAAATCATCCCTACCACTTGCCTCAACTTCTCTTTCCAGTGTTGCCCCATCACTTACCCAAACCCACATTACCGGATCTAAAAAGCCATTAGCATTATCATAATGAATGCGAACTTGATGATGCATAATAATACCCCCTGTATATTTACTATGCCTATTTTTTACTCATTGCATCATTTTATACAAGCATTACAAGGATAAAGTGAAACTTCGTTGAAACACATGAAAAAATCATCAAAATAAAAAACGGTTGCTGATATACTTAATATCAACGACCGTTTTTGCTCATCTTCAGATAATTTTACTTAATACTATTATCTGCCTCCTTTGAATATTCCCTTCAT
>PHAD01000016.1:0-2013 GCA_002841595.1 Firmicutes bacterium HGW-Firmicutes-12 | reverse complement strand
CCCCGCCAATACTTCCTATGCTACCCACTCCAGATTGTTCTTCTTTTTGTCCACCAATACGTGCAGAAGCAATAATCCGATCCGCTAAACGAGAAAGAGGCAAGCTTTGTAGATAGACAAGTCCCGGTCCTGTCAAATTAGCAAGGAAGAGTCCTTCCCCACCAAAAAGGGCATTTTTGAACCCACCGATCATCTTGATATCATAGTCTACTGTTGGAGCAAAAGCTACCAGACAGCCGGTATCCACCCGCAATTTTTCTCCGGGTGCTAAGTTCTTTTCAATAATTGTTCCTCCCGCATGAACGAACGCAAGTCCTTCACCAGTTAACTTTTGTAGTATAAAACCTTCCCCCCCAAAAAGCCCTGCTCCAAGTTTCCTAGTGAAGGCAACCTCAACCTCAACACCTATCGCTGAACAAAGGTAAGAATCCTTTTGGCAAAGAAAGCTTCCTCCCAACTCTGTTAAATCAAGGGGAATAATCCTACCAGGATAAGGTGCTCCAAAGGCCACGTAGCCTTTTCCCCTTCCTTGATTGGTGAAACTGGTAATGAAAAAGCTTTCTCCTGTAATGGCCCGCTTCAAACCGCCCATTAATCCGCCGCTTGCTGAAGTTTCCATTTCAATTCCTTCACCCATATAAGTCATGGCCCCGGCTTCTGCCCTAACTCCCTCACCCGGGTCTAGTTCAATCTCAACCAACTGCATATCATCCCCATGAATCTTGTAATCAATAACATCTACCGCCATTGTTTACCTCCCTTTTTCCATAATAATCTTAATTTTATTATATCATCTCTTAATTCACTCGTCGTTAGAAAACCTGCAATTACCTTTTGCAGGGATTGACAATGATTTAATACGAATGATAGACTTTCAATATACAAAAGATCAACTTAATATTAACTATATATAAGAATTTAAGCGTATAGACCACAAGATTTCATTATCTTGAGTTTTATAGTTTATGTTAACTAAATTTATACGAGGAGTGAGTACTATGAATCTATGGGAAGCCTTAGAAAAAAGGCGGAGTATCCGTAAATATAAGGATACCCCTGTATCCAAAGAGGTTTTACTTAAACTGGTCGATGCTGCTAAACTAGCCCCTAATAACGCTAATGTACAACCATGGGAATTTGTTTTTATCACCGATGCTGGCCTCGTTTCTAAAGTCAATGAGCATATTCGTATGACGATGACTGAGTACTGGTCAAAGGCCCGCGTTGAAGAGTTGCCTGAAGAGAAACTAAAGAAAATAATAAACAGTACTACCAATCTTGGCCCTGTTCCTGTTTATCTATTGGTATGTATTAATACTAGTGCTGGAAAAATGCGTGAAGACTACATGAAGTGGAATGATATGTGGAATCATTACAGTACAGCTGCAGCCTTAGATAACCTAATGCTAGCTGCAGTTGAAGAAGGCTTAGGAACTTGTTGGCTCGGAGTACCAAGCTGGAATACAGATAAATTAAAAGAGGAACTGGCTATACCTAATGAGGTTGATATTATATCTGTAACACCAATAGGCTATCCTGATGAAGACCCTGCTCCTCGTCCAAGAAAAGCAACAGAAGAAATATCTCATTTTAATAAGTGGTAATACATAAAAATATTCTATAAGCTAGCAAAACAAACTGGGGTTGTGTGAAAACACAGTCTTAGGGACCGCTTGAAATGAAAGTTTCAGGCGGTTTTCTATGTCATTCGGGGTCGAAAAATAATAAAATAGAAGTGTACATAAATGTCAAAAGAGTGTGATAATAACATGTCAAAGCCCGGGCAGAAAGTACACAATAAAGTCGTTTTCAAGGAATACAACCAAAACCAGTTGAGTCTACCAATCGACCTAGAGAGCCTAATTCCCGCTAATCATATGGTCAAAGTGATAAATACGGCCATCGACAGGATGAAGTTTGAACCCCTATTTGCCAAATATCCTGGTGGTGGACGAGCCAGTTTTCATCCGGTGATGATGACCAAGCTCATCGTCTATGCCTATGCTGACAAAA